>PLQC01000031.1 GCA_003159675.1 Limisphaerales bacterium | reverse complement strand
CTCGATGTCTTGTCTCCGAGCCCCCCGCATGCAGCCGAGGGCGTCGCGCCATCGGCTTTACTCTCCCTGAATTTCTACAAACTGTCGCGTCGCCAAACGAAAGTCAGAATGGCGGGGGCTGCGGCGCGACGCCGCAACCCGCACGCCAGAGGCGTGCGCTCCCCCTGACTTTAAAATATGCGGGTTTGCCCCCACGATTCCGATGGAGTTCCATGGCGACGCACCCGAATGCCACCATTAATTCCTTCACCCGGAACACCCCGGCTGATAACCTCAAACTTATGACTCAAGATGTCATTGTCGTCGGTGGAGGCGTCGTCGGGCTGGCCACGGCGTTTCGATTGCTGGAGACACGGCCGGGACTTCGGCTCGTTCTCCTGGAAAAGGAGCCGAAGCTGGCCGCCCATCAGACCGGAAACAACAGCGGCGTTCTTCATTCCGGGCTTTATTACAAGCCGGGATCCGAAAAGGCCCGGCTGAGCGTGCAGGGCCTGCAGCAAATGATCGCCTTCTGCCGCGAACACGGCATCGCGCACGAACAGTGCGGCAAAGTTGTCGTTGCCACCTCCCCGGACGAACTCCCGCGCCTGGAAAACCTCTGGGAACGCGGAAACGCCAATGGCCTGCTCGGATTGCGCAAACTCAGCGCGGAACAGCTCAAGGAAATTGAACCCCACGCCGCCGGCATCGCGGCGATCCATGTGCCCCAGGAAGGCATCGTGGATTACTCTGCCGTCTCGGAAAAGCTGGGCGAACTCATCCGCAAACACGGCGGCCAAGTCCATCTCAACACCCGCGTGTTGAAACTGGCCTCGACCGCCAGCGACTGGGTCGCCCAAACTTCCGCCGGCGATTTTCAGGCCCGTTTCGTCATCACGTGCGGCGGCCTCCATTCCGACCGGTTGGTGAGAGCCGCGGGACAAAAGCCGGCGGCGAAAATCATCCCTTTCCGCGGCGAATACTACAAAATAAAAAAGGAACGCCAGCACCTCGTCCGCCATCTGATCTACCCGGTGCCGGATCCGAAGTTTCCCTTCCTCGGCGTCCACTTCACACGACTCATCCACGGCGGCATCGAAGCCGGGCCCAATGCGGTTCTCGCCTTCGCGCGCGAAGGCTACCGCTGGACCGACGTCAACCTGCGGGATCTTTCGGAGTCGCTCCTCTTCCCGGGCTTGTGGAAGTTTCTCGCCGCCTATCCGGCCCTATGCGGCTATGAAATCTGGCGTTCACTGTCGAAAGCCGAATTCTGCCGCTCGCTGCAGAGACTGGTGCCGGAGATTCGCAAGGAGGACCTCGAAACAGGCGGCGCCGGCGTGCGCGCGCAGGCCATGACGCCCGATGGAAAGCTGGTCGAGGATTTTCATTTTGAAGAACAACGCGGCATCCTCCATGTCCTCAATGCCCCATCCCCGGCCGCAACAGCCGCCCTCGCCATCGGATCGCGCATCACCGAACGCGTCCTGCCGCGGCTAAGCTAAAGCCCCTCCGATAAACCCAAAGGCAGGTGGGGCGAGCGTCCCCGCGAGCCGCTGGCCGGGTGAACGTGCCGGATTTCGGCGGGGACGCTCGCCCTGCCCAATACCATTTATGAGATGACTTCTAAAGTCCCGTCGGATGATCGACGAAGGTCCACGGCACCCGGAACTTTCTGGAAAGCTGCTCTGCGAGTGCCTTCACGCCAAACGTCTCGGTCGCATAGTGGCCGCCATAAAGGACATTGATGCCGAGTTCCTCCGCCAGCGCGTAGGTCCAATGCGGTCCTTCTCCCGTGATGAAGGTGTCAATCCCTTCCCCGGCTGCCTGTTCCACCTCGCCGCCCGCGCCGCCGGTCACGATGCCGATCCGACGGCAGAGGGCCGGTCCGCCGGGAATTACCAGCGGCTTCGCACCGGTGGCGCTTTGCAATCGCCTCGCCAGATCCTCGCGCGTGATCTTCGCGTTGCATTGAAAGCCGATGCGCCGCCCGTGACTGACAAAAAACGGACGCAGATTCCTCAAACCCATCGCGGCGCAAAGACGCGAGTTGTTTCCCAGCTTCGGATGCGCATCCAGCGGCAGGTGCGAACTGTAAACCGCCAGGTTGTTCTCCAATAACAGCCGCAAAAGCTCGTACCGCTTCCCCGTCCAAGGCTGCGCGGCCCTCCAAAACAAACCGTGATGCACCACCAGCAGGTCCGCCCCGGCGGCGATCGCCAGTTTCACCGTCGCCCGGCTCGCATCCACGGCCGCGGCGATGCGCGTGACGCTTCCGCCGTTCTCCACCTGCAATCCGTTCATGGCGCCGTCGTAGTCCTTGCTTTGATGCGTGCGCAACAGCCCGTCGCAGTAACGGACAATGGCGGTCAGCGAGGCTTTTGACATGGTTTCATTGGGTGGTCAGTGATTGATGCCCTCTGTCAGATCGGGCGCCACCCCGCCGATGCTAAAAGCGCGGCGTGCCTTGTCAATGGCCTTCATGCCATAAAGAGGAAACAGACTGCATCTTGGCATCGTCCCTGATCGCAAACAGGGCGGCATGCGGCACTCACAGTCTATATGAAAAACTGAAGCGGGTAGCACGGGCCACTGGCCAATAGTGTTCGGCATAGTGCGGGTTGCGAGGAGTTCGCGCGATGG
>PLQC01000071.1 GCA_003159675.1 Limisphaerales bacterium | reverse complement strand
GTCATCCGCGACAGGAGATCCTCCACGCGTTTTTGGGCGGGGAGATGAGGATCCTTGTAAGGAACAACGGGAGTTGCCCGGCCCGGTCGCCGGTCTCCTGTCCCCGGTTTGTTCGGGCTTTGAACTAATCGTTTGGAAGAGGATGACCGCGGCTTCTTCATGGGCGCATTGTTTCCTGAAGTCGATTCGAGACAAGGGAAAAATAGAACCGCCAGGACCGGAAAAAGCCGTCGGACCCTGTGGAACTCGTCATCGCCCGGATACTATTTCAGTCCCGATCTCACGGCGGAATGGACGATTCTCTGATTCGCATGGAGTATTCTCCAATCGGGCGTATTTTACTTGAAGGGCTCCCGGGTGAGAGGACATGTATTGCGATACAGAACGGGAGGGTCGGCTCCAGTGTCCACAATCTCGTTGGGACACGAAATGGACCGGGAACGCCATCCCTCTCCGCACTGTGCTTGATTCGGAATGAAACTGGGGCTGGGTTTGTATCGTCACATGCTGACGCGAGAGAACTTCCAATTCGCGCGTCAGGCGGGCGCCACGCATATCGTGGCGCATCTGGTGGATTACTTCAAAGGCGGCGCGTCGAGTGACGACCAGCCCACGGGCACGGAGCGGGGTTGGGGACCCGCGGGCGACCCGGAGAAGATCTGGAGCCTGGAGGAGCTGGTCGATTTGCGAGAGGCCGTGGAGGCGGAAGGATTGAAGCTGGAAGCGATCGAGAATTTCGATCCTGCGCATTGGCATGACGTGCTGCTCGACGGACCCAGGAGGCCGCAGCAGATCGAGAATCTGAAGACCATCATTCGGCGTTTGGGGCGCGCCGGCATCCCGATCATGGGCTACAACTTCAGCATCGGCGGCGTCTGCGGCCGTACGACCGCGCCCTACGCCCGCGGCGGCGCGCTGTCCGTCGGCATGGAGGGGCCTCTCGACACGCCAATGCCTAACGGAATGGTGTGGAACATGGTTTACGCGCCCGACGCGCCAAAAGGCCGCGTGCCTCCGATCACGTCGGAGGAACTCTGGAGGCGTTTGGGGGGCTTTCTGGATGAGATGGTGCCCGTGGCGGAGGAAGCGGGGGTCAAGCTCGCGTTGCATCCGGACGATCCGCCGATGCCTGCCATGCGCGGCCAGCCGCGCCTGGTGTATCAGCCGCGGCTGTATCAGAGGGTGCTGGATCGGAAGCCCAGCGTCGCCAACGCGCTCGAGTTTTGCATCGGGACACTGGCCGAAATGACGGAGGGCGACGTCTATGAGAGCGTGGATGAATACAGCCGCCAGAACAAGCTCGCCTACGTGCACCTTCGCAATGTGACGGGCAAAGTGCCGCACTATCGCGAAACATTCATTGATGACGGGGACATCGACGTCCTGCGGGTGCTGCGGATTTTGAAACGAAATCAATTCAACGGGGTGCTGGTGCCGGACCACACGCCGCAGATGACTTGCGGGGCGCCCTGGCACGCGGGCATGGCGTACGCCCTGGGCTACATGCGCGCCGCGCTCCAGACACTCGAAAGGGAATGAAAGTCCGAATGAAAAATCCGTTTTCTCTCAAAGGCGAGACCGCGCTCATCACCGGCGGCGGGACCGGCCTGGGTTTTGGCATCGCCTCGTCCTTCGTGCGGGCCGGCGCCCGGGCCGTCCTGGTCGGCCGACGCGCCGGGGTTCTCGAGAAGGCGGCGAGGCAACTCGGCAAAGCGGCCACGTTCGAGCCGCATGATGTCACCCGGTTCGACGAAGCCGATGACCTGATCCGGCGGATCGTCCGGCGGGCGGGTCCCATTTCGATCCGCGTCAACAACGCGGGCGTTCATCTCAAAAAACCGGCCCTCGACACGACGCCCGCCGAATTTGACGCCGTGCTTCAGACTCACGTGGTCGCCGCCTTCAGCCTGACGCGGGCCGTATTGCCGGCCATGGTCCGGCGCAAGCACGGAAATATTCTCTTCACCGCCTCGATGGCATCCCTGTTCGGCATTCCACTGGTGCTGGCCTACGCGACCGCCAAGTCTGCCTACCTAGGGATGCTTCGCACACAGTCGCGGTCCGTGTAGCTGTGGAGCGCGGCTGTGTCCGCCGAGGACCAGCCGCAGCACGGTCAGACATTGCAAGGGCGCAAGGTTAGTTCCGAGGCGAGGTGACAATGCCGGCGCGCAGCGACTGGTGCTTCGCACACAGTCGCGGTCCGCTGAGTCCGCGCAGGGGATATCTCGCGGGAATTCCTACCATCCTCATGCATCCAGGATTCGCGCGGATATGGTTGTGCGCGCTCCGCCCGGTTTGACCGTAAAAGTACGTAGGAACGGTGAGTAGAATCCTCCATCATAATCATAGTTTTATCCATTCTACAAAGCGTTCGCACCTGAGATATCTTAAGAACAATTCAGCCGAAGCATTTGCAAAAACTTATGAAGAAAATCCCTATGAAGAATCTAACTACCATCCTGGTCGATGCTGTTGCGATGGAGGCACTGGCGCCGGCGACGGACTTCCGTTCGTCACGGACGCGCATGGCGGTGAGTGGCAGGGCCTTTTTTCTCTCAGCGGCACGGATCAGGTCACATTGACCGCAGGAGACACCTATGCGCTGGAACTGTGGACCCCGACGACCAGCGGCACTACCGTTGGCAATCTCAATTGGTACCGCGGCGGCGCGGTGGCAACGGACGGCCAGATGATGGGCAGCCATGACTTCAGTTCGAGCGTGTCGCGGAATACGGTCGCCGCGCTGGGTCTCGCGGGAGGTTCCCGGACCGGTTCGTTGGCGCTTTGGACCGCCGTTCCCGAGCCGTCCAGCTTGGCTCTGATGGGATTGGGACTCGCCGCGCTGGTGGCCCGCCGCCGGAAAATCTAAGGACGTTTTTTCATAGGGCACAATACTTCGCGGTCGTTGCCGGGTTGAAAGCAACGGCCGCTTTTTTTATCCCGCAGGGCATCCGGGAAAAATATTTGATGGTGTCTGCGCCGCCGGTTCGATAGGCTTCGAATCTTATATGCAAAGCGTTTTCAAGAATATAACCCAGATACGGTACGAGGGTCCGAAATCCAAAAACCCGCTCGCATTCAGACATTACAATCCCGAGGAACTCGTCGAGGGCAAATGCATGAAAGATCATTTGCGCTTCTCGGTTGTTTACTGGCACACCTTTCGAGGCACGGGCGCGGATCAGTTCGGTGTCGGCACCGCCATTCGTCCCTGAGACGACGGGACAAATTCCCTGGACAACGCCCGGGGCCGCGTCCACGTCGCCTTCGAGTTCATCCGCAAGCTGGGCGCGCCGTTCTACGCCTTCCACGACCGTGACGTCGCGCCGGAGGGCGGCTCGTTGCGCGAGACAAACAGGAACCTGGATGCCGTGGTGAAAGTTCTCAAAGAGGAGCAGGATCGCACGGGCATCCGGTTGCTGTGGGGCACGGCCAATCTGTTCACCCATCCGCGCTTCGCCCAGGGCGCGGCCACGGGTTGCAATGCCGACGTCTTCGCCTACGCCGCGGCGCAGGTCAAAAAGGCGATGGAAGTCACCCACGAACTCGGCGGCGCAGGCTATACGTTCTGGGGCGGACGCGAGGGTTATTCCACCCTGCTGAACACCGACATGAAGCGGGAATTGGATCATCTGGCCGCGTTTCTGCACATGGCGGTGGACTATAAAAAGAAAATCGGTTTCAAAGGCCAGTTTTACATCGAGCCGAAACCCAAGGAACCGACCAAACATCAATACGACAGCGATGCGGCGGCGTGCCTGAATTTCCTGCGCGAATACGGGTTGATCGATCACTTCAAGTTGAACCTCGAGACCAATCACGCCACGTTGGCCGGGCACACCATGCAGCACGAACTCGAGGTGGCGGCGGTGGCGGGCAGATTGGGTTCCATCGACGCCAACACGGGCGACACGCTGCTCGGATGGGACACGGACCAGTTTCCGACGGACATTTACCTGGCCGCTCAAGTCATGCTGACGATTTTGAAGGCGGGCGGTTTCACCACCGGCGGGTTGAATTTTGACGCCAAGGTGCGCCGGGAGAGTTTCGAACCTGAGGATCTATTCTACGCGCACATCGGGGCCATGGACGCCATGGCCCGGGGTTTGAAAATCGTGGCCGCCATCCGCCAGGATGGCCGGCTGGCGGACTTCGTGAAACACCGTTACGCTTCATGGGACTCGGGGATCGGCCGCACCATTGAGGGCGGCAAAGCCGGGTTCAAGGAGTTGGAGGCATACCTGTTGAAAAAGGGTGAAGCCCAAACCAGCTCCAGCGGACGTCAGGAATTCCTGGAGAACCTCATCAACGAGTTCATCTGAGCCGGTCATGCCGGCAGGGCCGGGAGGCAAGATCATTCCCTCGTCGGGTGCGCACGGGGCTGGACAAAGTGGAGGGCAAAGCCATGTAGCATATGAGGTTTGAGCGATTCTGCTGGCGTTCTTCCGGNNGCGGCAGCAGCCCGTCCTCCAGGCCGACGATGCAGACGTGCGGGAATTCCAGCCCCTTGCAACTATGCATCGTGATCAGCGTCACCGCGTCGCCGCGCGATTCGTCCTCTTCCTCGCGCTCCGTATCCAGCGTGATTTGCTCCAGGAAAAGTTCCAGCCGCTCCATGCCGAAGGAGGCCGGCGGAACGCCCGCGCCGCCCCGCGCCGCCGCATCGTCCATCGTGGCCATCAATTCCTTGAGATTCCGCAGCCGGCTTTCGGAGGCTTCCGCATCCTTCTCCGCGCGGCGCAGTTCCTGGAAGTAGCCGGTTTCATCGAGAAACCGGTCGGCCCAATCGCGCAGGCTCGGCGTGCCGCCGGCCGCTCGTTGCAGAATCTCCCGCGTCCGCTCGATGAAGGCCACAAAGCGTTCGACGCAGTCGCGCGTCCTGGGCTGCAATCCGGCCGTCACCAGCGGATTTTTCATGGTTGAAAACACCGAACACTTGCGTTCGTTGCTCGCGGCCAGCAGACGTTCCATCGTCGCGTCGCTCAGGCCGCGCGCCGGTGTGTTCGCGATGCGCAACAGGCTCACGTCGTCGTGCGGATTGAGGAACGTCTTCAGATACGCAACGAAGTCGCGCACTTCGCGCCGGTCGAAGAAACTTTGGCCGCCGATCAGGTGATACCGGACGCCGGCCAGGCGCAACGCGGTTTCCAGCGGCCGCGACTGGACGTTGGTGCGAAACAGAATGGCCTGGTCGCCCCACGGAACACGCCGCGCCAGCCGCGCATATTCCATCTCCTCGACGATGCTGCGCGCTTCCTCGTCATCGTCGGCAAACGTGTGCAACGTGATTTTCGGCCCGTCTCCGTTTTGCGACCAGAGTTTCTTTCCGCGGCGGCGAACATTGTTTTTGATGAGGGCGTTGGCGGCGTTCAGAATCGTATTCGTGGAGCGGTAGTTTTGCTCGAGCTTGACGACTTTGACCTCGGGAAAGTGCTTTTCCATGTCGAGCAGGTTCGCGACCTCCNNGCCAGCCGTAGATGCTCTGGTCATCATCGCCCACGACGCAGAGGTTGCGATGCTCTTGCGTCAGGGCATGCACGAGCTTGAACTGGGCGGCGTTGGTGTCCTGGTATTCGTCCACCATCACATAGCGATAGCGGGCGCGACAGGCCTGGAGCGACTCGGGATGCTCGGCAAAGAGCCGCAGGGTGAGCAGGATCAGATCGTCGAAATCCACGGCGTTGCAGGCGCGCAACGCGGATTCGTACCGGGACCGGACATGCTCGGCCATCGCGCGGACGCTTTCATCGGCGAAAACGGCCGAACGCTCGCCGCCATTCTTGAACCGGCTCAGCAGGCTGAGAATGGCGGCGGGATCCGTCTTTTCGCCCCTGGCGGAAATCCGCGCGAGGATCTTTCGGATCGCTCCGATCTGCTCGGATTCGTCGTAGATGACGAAGTTGCGCTTGTAGCCGAGCTTTTCGATGTGCTGGCGCAGGATGCGGACGCAGAGCGAATGGAAGGTGCAGAGGGTTGGCCGGGCCGCATCCGCTTCGCCCCGGCGCGACGCGGAATCCGGGGTCGAGGGTTGGGGGTCCACGCCGTCGCTTCGAACACCGGATTTTGGACTTTGGACATTCCTCGGGATCAATTTCGCGACGCGCTGCTGCATTTCGCGCGCGGCCTTGTTGGTGAAGGTCACGCCCAGGATGTGCCCCGCCGGAATGCCGGCCTCGATCATGTGGGCGATGCGAAACGTGATGACGCGGGTCTTGCCGGTGCCGGCGCCCGCAAGGATCAACACCGGCCCCTTCAGCGTCTCGACGGCAAGACGCTGCTGCGGATTGAGCGAGCTGAGGTTCGGCATTGAACGCGGAGTGTAGTTCGCGCAAAAAAGCGAACGCAAGCGGTTACTGCAGGACTCTGATTTTATTCGACAGCCGCGCCCGGAATTGAAGAATAAACGCATGGATCAACAGACGCTCACGCTTGGCCATTCGCCCGACCCGGACGATGCGTTCATGTTTTACGCGCTGGCGAAGGACTTGATCCCGATGCAGGGCTATCGTTTCGAGCACATCCTGCAGGACATCCAGACTTTGAACGAGCGTGCCCTGCGCGGCGAACTGGACATCACCGCCGTCAGCATCCATGCCTATGCGCATGTGGCCGGCCAATACGCGCTGCTCCCGAGCGGCGCCAGCATGGGCGACGGCTACGGTCCAATGCTGGTCGCAGAACGGCGCTGGACCCGGGAAGAAATCCTGCGAAAAAAAATCGCGGTGCCGGGGACCATGACCAGCGCTTTCCTGGCCTTGCAACTGTGGCTCGGCAAACCGGCGGAAGACCTTGATTTTGTCGTGGTGCCATTCGACGGAATTTTCAAGGCGGTCCGCGGCGGGATGGCGGAGGTGGGCTTGATCATTCATGAAGGCCAGTTGACCTACCGGAACGAGGGGATGGTTGTCTGCGAGGACCTGGGCGCCTGGTGGGGGCGCGAAAACGACGGATTACCGCTGCCGCTGGGAGGCAACGTCATTCACAAACGCTTCGAACCCGCCGTTCGGAAGGTCGTCTCCGACGTTCTGACCGCGAGCATTCGCTACAGCCTCGACCATCGCGCGGCGGCGGTGCGGCACGCGCTGGGGTTTGCCCGCGACATGGGCCTCGAGCTGGCGGATCAATTCGTGGGAATGTATGTGAACCACTGGACCCTGGATTACGGAGACCGCGGCCGCGAGGCCATCCGGCGCTTTCTCGGACTGGCCTTCGAGCGCGGCCTGATTCCACATCGGCAGGAACTCGAGTTCGTCTCTTAGCCTAGTGGCCTGACCGACGGGGGATGAATCGGCGGAAGCGCCACCACTTCATCGAACTGGCGGTCCACAAAGGTCACAGCGATTTGAACGCCGTCGATGCGGTGTTCGCGCGCAAAATCGATGGCGGTCTGGGAGTGCTGAAAATCGAGCGCTTCGAACGGGTTCGCGGTCCATTTTCCCGGACTTTGGAGATACAACTGCGTGCGGACGTGTTGAAGCAGTATTTTCATAAGTTCAATTTTGAACGCAGTTTGCCCGATTCCAAACGGCGCCTGCACCGTTCCGCCCGCCCGGCACGACTCGAACCGGGACTGGCTTCACATTAGGCTTTTCCAGGTGCATCGCAATCATTTCTTGTAGCCGCCAATGTGAATTGGCGGATCCGTCCGGCAGTGTGACGATCTCCGCCGTTTCACAACGNNCGGCTACGGAGGCTCGGTTCATTGAAAGTTTCGCCTCGCGAGAACGTCATCGTCGTGGACCGACCCCTTGCGGCAGTTCTGGACGAACCGGGCGGAGTTGAGTAAAACAAGGAACGAACATAATGAAAACTGCCTTCTTCAAATGCAGGGCTGGGTGCCTTCTCCTCTCGATCCTGATCACATTCGCCGCCTCAGGTTCCGATTCCGCGCCGCGCGAGCGGCTGCTGATGGACTTCGGCTGGAAATTCCATCTGGGCAACGAATGGGGCGCGGCCCAAAACCTGGCCAAAGCCGGCACCGGCAGCGGACCCGCTAGCACGTGGTTCAGCGACGCCAGTTGGCGCGCCGTCAATCTGCCGCACGATTGGGCCATCGAGCTGCCGTTCGATCCAAAGGCCGAGAGTTCCCATGGTTTCAAGGCCCTGGGACGCGACTTCCCTCAGAACAGCATGGCCTGGTATCGCCGCACATTCGAGCTGCCGAAAAAAGACTCCGGCAAACGGTTGTGGCTCGAATTCGACGGCGTCTATCGTGACACCACCGTATTCCTGAACGGCTGGTTCGTGGGTCACCACGAAAGCGGATACAACAGCTTTCGATACGATGTGACCGATGTCGCCAACTGCGGCGACAAGAACGTGCTGGCCGTCAAGGTGGACGCGACGGAAGACGAGGGTTGGTTCTATGAAGGCGCGGGCATTTATCGGCACGTCTGGCTGGTGAAAACGGGCCCGCTGGCCATTGCTCCCGACGGCACGTTTGTTTTCAGCCAGTTCAATGGCAATGTGCCGGAGGGCCCGGCGAAGATTCAGATCCAAACCCGGCTCGCCAATGCCGGGTCCACGGACACCGCCGCCGACGTCCGATGCGACATCCTCGGTCCGGACGGCCGGACCGTGGCCTCGGTCCACGCGCCGGCAACCGTCAGTGCCTTCTCCGAATACGACCTCACCCAATCGGCGCGCGTGCCGGAACCGGTCCTGTGGTCGCCGGAATCGCCAAAACTCTACAAGCTTATCACGACCGTCGAATCCGGCGGCAAAACCATCGACCGCACCGAAACCGAATTCGGCGTCCGGACGGTGGCGTTTGATCCCGTGAAAGGGTTTCTCCTGAATGGCAAGCCATACGAGCTCAAAGGCACTTGCAACCATCAGGACCACGCCGGCGTCGGCACGGCCATGCCCGATCGGCTTCAGTATTTCCGCGTCGCGCGGTTGAAGGAGATGGGCGCCAATGCCTACCGAACCGCCCATAACGAGCCAACCGAGGAACTTCTCGAAGCCTGCGATCACCTGGGCATGCTGGTCATGGATGAAAACCGCCTTCTGGGCAGCGACGCCATCCATCTGAACCGGCTCGAGAGGCAGATCCGCCGCGACCGCAATCACGCCAGCGTCGCGATCTGGTCGCTGGCAAACGAGGAGTTCACCGTGCAGGGCACTCCCGCCGGGAAACGGGTGGCCGCGACCATGCAGGAATTGATCCAACAACTCGATCCGACACGGCCCGTGACTTACAACGCCCCCGTGGGAAACGAATTCGCGGGCATCAACGAAGTCATCGAAGTGCGCGGCTGGAGCTATCATCCCGGCCAGGACATGGAGCAGTATCATAAGGCCCACCCGACCCAGCCGAACGTCGGCAGCGAACAAGGCAGCACCGTCAGCACGCGCGGTATTTATGCCAACGACGCGCAACGCGGCTACGTGAGTGCCTACGACGACAACGCGCCGAGTTGGGCGCAGACGGCCGAAACCTGGTGGAGTTTCTTCGCGCCACGGCCGTGGCTCTCCGGAGGATTTGTCTGGACCGGTTTGGACTACCGCGGCGAGCCGACCCCTTACGGATGGCCGTGCATCAACTCGCATTTCGGCATCCTGGATACCTGCGGGTTCCCCAAGGACAATTTCTGGTATTACCAGTCCTGGTGGACCTCCCGTCCGGTGCTGCATCTGTTGCCCCACTGGAACTGGCCCGGCAAGGAAGGCCAGGACATTGACGTCCGCGCCTTGAGCAATTGCCAGGAGGTCGAGCTGTTCCTCAACGGCCGCAGCCTCGGCCGGCAGAAGATGAAAAAGAACTCCGAGTTGAAGTGGAAGGTGGCCTACGCGCCCGGCACGCTTTCCGCCAAGGGGTTCAGTGACGGAAAGGTCGTTGCCGAAACCAGCGTCGAAACCACCGGCGCAGCCGCCGCAATCCAGCTCGCTCCCGACCGCTCAACCCTCAACGCCGACGGCCAGGACATCAGTCTTATCACCGTTTCCGTGCGCGACTCGCACGGTCGCGTCGTGCCGGAGACGGCCGACGCCATCCACTTCGATCTCGAAGGCCCCGGCAAAATCCTGGGCGTCGGCAACGGGGACCCGAGCTGCCACGAACCCGACGTGTATGTGCCTCACTGGCCGGTTCACTCCGCGGCCGTGAACGACTGGCGCTGGGAGAAAATCGCCAATCCTTACAACCCCAACCTGCCTGAAACCGCCGAGCGGTTCGACGACTCGGGCTGGGCGCAGCATGACGTCCAATCCGCTTCCGGCCCCTTGGCCGAGCGGGAACATGCCGTGTTCCGTGCCCATTTCCAGGTCGCCGCCGAGGATCTCGAGGCGGGTGCCGTTGAAATGAATTTCGCCGCGATCAATGGTGACGGTTGGATCTATGTGAACGGCCAAAAGGCCGGTGAATCCCACGATTCACAGGCCGCGGCGGTTGTGGATGTCAAACACCTCCTCCATATCGGTGAAAACACGGTCGCCGTCGTGGTCGCGAACTATGGCAGCGCCGGCGGTGTGAACAAGGGCGTCACCCTGCAAATCCAGGACAACCCCGAGATGCCGGCCTGGCAGCGCAGCGCGTTCAACGGCCTCGCCCAGATCATCGTGCAATCGACCCGAAAACCAGGCACCCTCAAGCTCACCGCCCGGTCTTCCGGACTGGAGCTTGCGACCGCAACCATTCAATCCCAGGCCTGCGCCCTGCGCCCGACTCTTCCCTAATGATAATATGACAATATCATTAACTGACCCCTTACCCTGAACCCGGCCAGACGATCCTCAACCGAGGAGTTCCTGGTTGTTGGCGGGCGCCAGGTGCCAGTGACGTTGGTTCGCAACCGGCGCGCGCGTCGTTACGTGCTTCGGCTCCGCCCGGACGGTGCGGCGCGGGTGACCATTCCTCGCGGCGGCTCGGCAACAGAGGCTCGACGGTTCGCGGAGCGGAACAAGGAATGGCTTGAGCGACAGCTTCAGCGCATGGCTGCGCGTCCAAGCCGGCCAAAGGAGTGGTGGATCGGAACCGAGATTCTCTTTCGCGGCGAACCGGTCAAGCTCGAGGCGGGAGTGAACGGGGAGAGCGGCATGATCCGGTTTGGCAGCGAAGTGGTTAAAGCGACCAACCCCGCGGCTGATTTGCGTCCGACGATTGAAAGACACCTGTGGCGCCTGGCGGCGAACGAGCTGCCGCCAAAAGTTCTTGAATACGCGGCGCTGCACCAATTGCCGGTGCGCCGGATTACGGTGCGGAATCAAAGATCACGTTGGGGTTCCTGCTCGCGGCGAGGCACCATTTCCCTGAATTGGCGGCTTATCCAAACACCGGCTTTCGTCCGGGATTACCTTGTGGTCCATGAGATCATGCACTTGAAGGAAATGAACCATTCCTCGCGGTTTTGGCGGGAGGTGGAGCGTGCCTGCCCGGACTATGAAGCGGCCGAGCAGTGGCTGAAGCGACATTCTTCTTTGCTCAGGTAAATTGGATTGGAGCAAACGCATGAAAAAGCCAGACCAATCCTTCATCCCGATCCGAGAGGGGTCGAGAAGGGGTCGGGCCGTGAATAGTGGAACGAAGCGGTTGACCTAAAGCGGTCCTGGCAGACGGGCACTGACATATCTTGCGCGCCATCGCCGCGAATTCTCTCTGCCCCAATGGGGCTGCGGCTTTCAGCCCAGGGTTGCGAGGCACGAACTACCTTGGGAAACCATCCCAAGAATTCAACAACCCCGTTGGGGTTGTTTCATTTTGCGGGACGGTGACCCAGGGTAGGCCGCGGACGCGGCCAATCCTGAGCTGAGTAATGGAATCCCGTTGGGATTCTGAGGTTGAAGCGCTCGTCGCCACGAAGCAGCCGAAGAAATGCGATCTGGCGGTGCAGCACCTGGTGGACCTGCGAGACGTGACGGCGCGTGAAGGTAACGAGGCCGATTTTGCCCGCCGACTGATGCTGCTCCGCACCAGGCACGAGGCCAAACGCACATTCACCGAGCGCCTCCGCGGCAATGGGCTCTGATCACTCGGCCCTTTCCACCACCTCCCGGATGGTCTGGAGTGGCAGGAAAAGCACGATCAATGTTCCGTCGAAGCGCAATTTTGGGTTATACATTGGCAAGCAAAGGGGGAGGCAGGCCCTTATTGCGCCCGGCAACAAGCATACACTCCTCAAACGCAGCGGGGCGCAGTATTATGTGGACCGCGTCTGTCCGCTCCAGCAAATCGCTCATGTCATGAAGTGGTGCGATTGTGCAGTTGACATTGTTGTCCTGTGGACAAAAGGCGCTCGTCCGCTCGATCGAAGGGGCGTCAGACTGGTTGAGGTGTCGGCTGAACGTCGCGGTTCCGCGCGAGGTAGTCGTAGATGGCCGAAAAATCTTCATCGCCATGGCCTTCCCGAATTGCCAGGTGATAGATTTCCTTCACCACATTCGTCAAAGGCATCGCCACGCCGGTCTCGTAAGCGCTCATCGCGGCCAGGTGCAAATCCTTCTGCAACCAGCGCAACGGAAAGTCCGCCTGCTCATAACTCCCGCTTTCGATTCGCTCGCGCTTGACCGCGAGGAACGGAGCGGCAGCTGGCCCGCCCAATAATGCCTCAAACAATGCCTCACGGGACAGACCGAGAGACTCGCCCAGAATCAACCCTTCTGCAAAAGCGGCCATTACCGTTCCAAGCAATTGGTTCATCACTATTTTGAGAGAAGCCCCCGTGCCTTGTCCGCCGCAGTGAATTATCCTGTTTCCCATGCATTCCAGTAAAGGCCGGCATGCTTCCAAATCGGTCGCCTCGCCCCCCACCCAAAAAGTGAGTTTCGCCAGCGCCGCCTGGCCCTTGGAGCCAGTCACCGGCGCGCCGAGGAAACGAATGCCGTGCGCCTGTGCCTCTGTGGCCATCTTTCTCGAGAACGACGGGTTCACGGTGCTGCAATCCACCCACATTTGGCCCGACGCCAACTGTGAAAGAAATCCGTCTTTGCCCAGGACCGCTTCTTCAACAGCGTCGGGATGAGCAAGCATCGTGAAGACAACCTCCACCTGTGGCGCTAAAGCGGCGGGGGAGTCGGCCCAGCTCGCACCTTCAGCGAGCAAAGGCTCCGCCTTTTCACGGGTCCGGTTGAAGACGACAAGGGAGTGGCCGCGTTTTCGCAGGTTTGCCGCCATGCGGCTGCCCATAATGCCTAGACCGATAAAACCAATTTTCATTGTCCTCCGATGCGAGTTCATGCCGCGAGTTCAGCGACAGTTTCAATCTACAAGGAATTTGTATAAACGCGCAACCGTAGATTCTGGACGCCGTGTGTCGAGCCGATGCGTCAGGCGTAATGCGGTGTTGATTCTCGGAAGTGCTTTTACTCGCCACTACCGCCAGGAAGACTTTTTGCCTTCGGGGGGAGCCTATGGTTTTGCGGGTGGTAAACCAGAAAGCTTGATGCGGGAGTAGGACCCCTGTTTGTCGTCGGGATGCGGCTCGACCCCGAGAATGGTGTCCCCCTTATCCGGCCCATACGCCCAAAAGACCCGACCGGCTGCAGGGGTATTGTTTTCCAGGTAGGCCTCGAACACTTTGAAGCCGTATTTGTCGGTCAGGGCGTCGATTTCATGAGTCTGCAGGCTGTGATGCCGGGGGTTATCGCTCAGGAAGCCCAGTACCTTGACCAGCTTCTTGAAGAATTTCTCCTCGTTCCGGTCCAGCTTCCCTTGCAGTTTGCGAGTCGAGAGATCGGACCACACGGCCGCCATCTCGGGCACGCCCATCCGAATGTTGAATGGCATGGCGCCGGGTTAGTGGTGACGGAATGGCGTTAAGTCAACCGGGAGCGAGGCCACTCCCTTTTTCAAGTTCTCCGCTGACTGGTCCAGCATTTTCAAGACGCGAGCGGAGACGGCCTGGGGTGGAACCAGCACCCGCGGCTCCAGCAAAAAGGACCCATCTGACAGCGCCCTGACGCGAAAATACTTCCCTTTGGCGCGGCGGAGACTGATCCGCCTTTTCGCATCTGCAGCAACATCGTATGATAGAACGCATTGAATTCGTCCAAACGGAGGAGGCTCTTGGCACGGGAGAAGGAGGCAAAAACGAGGATGATGAATATTTTGACATCCTCCCCACCATTTGAGGCACCCTGAAACTCATAACAGGGTTGCGAATCGCGTGGTCAGCCGCCGTGAAGCGTTCAATCTGGCGCCGCCGCCCGAGCCGGGGCTGGATTCATGAATGTTGGGTAGGGTAACACCCCATACAC
>PLQC01000138.1 GCA_003159675.1 Limisphaerales bacterium | reverse complement strand
ACTTACAATGTGGTCGTCAGCGGCGGTTGCGGCACCGTCCAGACCAACAGCGCGATCCTGTCGGTGAACGCGAGCACGACGACGTCGCCGCTGGAATCTCTCGTTCGCAACGTGGGTGACACCGCGCTCTTCACGACAACGCCTTCCGGCACGGGGCCGTTCACGTATGTGTGGAAGAAGAATGGGGTTATCATCAGCGTTCAGACCAGCAACATCCTCGTGCTGTCCAACCTCGGGTATGGAGATGAGGGCACCTACGAGGTGGATGTGACGGGCGCGTGCAACACCGCGACTCAGAGCGCCTCGTTGCACATCAATCTGCCGCCCACAGTCACCATCTTCAGCCCGACCAACGGCACGGTGTTTGTTGCGCCGGCGTCCTTCACGTTGTTCGCGAATGCGCAGGACCCGGACGGGACGATCAGTAAAGTGGATTTTTATTCCGCGACGAACAAGATCGGTGAGACGACCAACGTCGTGTTTTACTCGACGAACATCACGGCTTACGCGCTGGGCCTTACCAATCTTCCCGCGGGCACCAACATCTTCACGGCCATTGCGACGGACAACAACGGCGCCACCGGCACGTCGGCTCCTGTGAGCATCACGATTCTGTCCGCTCCGCCGCTCACCATTGTTTCCAGCATGACCTACGATCCGCTGACGGACCTGTTCGAGGAGACGGTGAGAGTCAGCAATCCGACGTATTCCACCTATCAGGCCGTGCGCGTCCACATCACGAATCTGCAGAACGGCACGGTTGTATGGAATCCTTCCGGCAGCACCAACGGGATTCCGTATGTCCAGAGCCAGAGCGCGGTGATGCCTGGCAGTTTTGTAGATCTGGTGATCGAGTATTATTCGCCGCTGCGCGTCGCGCCGAATCCGGTTTTGTCGGCCGAGCTGGTTCAGACCAACAGCGGGGGCAGTGCGGCGCTCTTTGGCGTGCCGCAGCACGTCACCCGGCTGGCGATGCTGTCGAACAAGACGTTCATGGTCGAGTTCCTCAGCGCCTCCAATCATCTCTATTCGATCGAATACAGCTCGGATTTGAAGAACTGGCAATCGGCTGTGCCTTCGATCGCGGGAGACGGCACCTGGATACAGTGGATTGACAACGGCCAGCCGAAGACTGAAAGCTCGCCTGCCGGGACCAGCATGCGGTTTTACAAGGTGATTCTGTTGCAATAAACGAGGGCGAACATGAACAACCGAGTGCTTTTATCCTGCGTGGTTTCGCTCTCCACGATCGCCATCTTCCACGTTGTTGGCGAGGAGGAGACGGGGATTCCCATGGCAGTCAAGCTGGCGAAAAACCCGCCTCCCGCCGAGGCGCTGAACCGGTTTGGACTGAGTTACCGGATGGGTTTCAATGTTCCCGTCAGCTTCAGGAACTTCGGCAGGTTTTCGATGCCGAACCCGAGACACAACCTGGATGGCGCCGCCTACAATTTCGACAACGGCTACGTCTATCCGGATGCCGGCACTCCGAACTCCGGCACAACCCACTACTGGGGATACACCGGGTCCACCTACAACGGCGGAAGCCAGTTGTCCGGCAACGGAACCATTCTCATGCAGCGCGCCTCCTCGCCCGGACTCAGTTCAGGAACGAGCGAGGATGATCCCCAATCAGGCGTGGAACTGACCTACAACCGGGAGTTGGGACGCAACAACACCTTCCGCTGGGGACTGGAGGCCGGTTTCAATTTCATGAACGTGAACCTCGCGGACAGCCATCCCATCACGGGCAACGCGAGTCTCCTGACGGATGCGTTTCCCCTGCTCGTGTCCGAAGGCCTGATGCCTCCCGCCGGCTATCAGGGCAGAAAAAACAGCCCGGGCGTCGTCATCGGCGTCACGCCGCAGTCTTCCACCGAATCCGCGATTCCGGAAATCGTCGGCGGATCACGCAAATTGGACGCGGACATCTATGGGTTGCGGCTCGGTCCGTATCTGGAAATCCCGCTGAGCAGCCGGTTCTCGGTCGGTTTCAGCGGCGGCCTTTCCCTGGCGGAAATCAACAGCGATTTCCAGTTCACCGAAACGATCCATGCCGGCTCGGTTACCCTGCCGTCCACCCAGGGCTCCGGATCGCATAACGATTTGCTGGTGGGCGGTTACGTCGAAGGCAATATTTCCTGCGCGCTGAATCATTCGACGGGAGTGTTTGCCGGCGTGCAATTTCAGGATCTCGGCCAATACGTTCAGAGCGTGAATGGCAGGGATGCCGTCCTTGATTTGAGCAAGTCGGTCTTCGTAACACTCGGCATATCCTATTCTTTTTAATGTGAAAACAGCAACATTCGCATCGGCTCCGATACCGGCCACTGTGCCGGCAAATCTTTCATCTGCGACAACCGGATTGGCCGGACACATACAATCTGCGTCGGCGAACAGCCGCGCCGGTC
Organism: Limisphaerales bacterium; assembly: GCA_003159675.1. Classification (GTDB taxonomy): domain Bacteria; phylum Verrucomicrobiota; class Verrucomicrobiia; order Limisphaerales; family BOG-1460; genus BOG-1460. The sequence goes on along the minus strand of PLQC01000138.1, from coordinate 3,889 downwards.
AGACAACGCACGAAAACAAAATGAAAAAGCGCATTAAACTATTGCTGGTGGACGATCATCCGGTCGTGCGAAAGGGAATCAACTCCTGCCTGGCACGGCACGAGCACCTGCAAATCGTCGGCGAAGCGGCCGACGGCGTGGAGGCGCTAAAGAAAGCCCGCGAATTAATGCCTGACATCGTCCTGATGGACATTGATATGCCGCAGAAGGACGGCTTGGAAGTGACCGAATTGCTTCGCAAGGAGCTCCCCAAGATCAAGGTGCTCATCCTCTCCATGCACAGCAACACCGAATACGTCATGCGTATCATCCAATCCGGCGCCTCCGGCTACATCCTGAAGGAAGCGCCGACCGAGGAACTCGTGCGCGCCATCGATATCATCAACACGGGAGAAGCCTTCTTCAGCCCCGAAGTCGCCCGCGCCGCGCTGAACAAATACGTCCGCGGCGGAGCGGACGACCCGGCGGCACAACTGACCAATCGTGAGCGCGAAGTTCTCGTCCAGATCGCCGAAGGCCTGAGCAACAAGGAAATCGCCAACAAACTCGGCGTCGGCGTCCGCACCGTGGAAACCCACCGCGAACGCATCATGCGAAAACTGAACATCCACAGCGTCGCCGGCCTGACCAAATTCGCCATTTCCAAAGGATTGATCTCGCTCAATACTTGAACCAAACCCAAACGGACAGGAAAAGGCCGGCGCCATGCCGGCCTTTTCTTTTTGCGCGGTTCAGCGGACAGGATTGCCCGGGCTGCAAGGAACTGATCAGTTGAACCCGCCGGCGGAAAAGGCGGATTGACGACGATTCGATTCCAACCCCCGCCTCCAAGTCGTGTGTAATCAGCAACTTGCGATGCAAGCGCAGCGTAGATTCCCTCTGTTTTCCCGATCCGGCGTTAGTTGAAAACCGACCGTCGCCTTCAGCCGAACAAATCCGAATCTCTGCGCCGTGAGATTGAACCTGATGCAATACGTGAAATGAAAAGCATACTTTCCGAACAATCTCGGAATATCGCCGTGGGCCTCACCAGTTCAACAACTCAAAAACCGTCTCGCCCTATTGCGTGGCATCAGTGATTCTTTCCTCGTGCCGGTTCCTCAGACAACGTCTGCCGAGGCCTTCGAGCGTTACGTCGGCGGGAAATGTTTGCGGGTTGGTAGCGGCGAAGCATGGCGGGACATCAAGGCGTGGACCATCGCCCTGCCGCGCATCGTCGATGTCTTGCATCTTCCCTCCGTCAGCGAACCGTTCCTCGCTTGGACCATTTCGGGTGAGGTCGAGTTTCAGGAGCGGGAAAGCAAAGGGCCTTGGATCACGCAGCGGCTTACGAAGGGTTCTTTCTTTCTCACGTCGGGAGGCGCGCCCTACGATTGCCGCTGGAAAGCGGTGACTCCCGAACCGTTTGAATCCATGGCGGTATTCATCGCGCTGCCGCTGCTTCAACGCGCCATGGAAGAAGTTTTCGGGGACGATGCGGTCCATGCCCAACTGCGGAGTATTTCAGCCTTCACCGACGTGGCGTTGAATTCGTTGATGGAGCGAGTGCATGAGGAATTGATGCGCCGGCACGCCAGCCCGCTTTTTCTGCAAGGCATCGCGCAGGCCATCGCCATCCATCTGGCGCGAAACTATGCCGAAACGGTCAAGGAGTCGCATAGCGGTAGCCCGTCCCTGCCGGGTTTCAAGCTCCGGCAAATATCCAACTGGATGGCGGAACACATGGCCGAAGACTTCAATCTGGATCAACTGGCGGTCCAAGCGGGAGTGAGCAAGTTTTACTTCATTCGCCTGTTTAAGAATGCCATGGGGGTGTCGCCGTCGCGCTACCTGCTGAAGTTGCGGATGGACGAAGCCAGACGACTGCTCCGCGAAACGAAAAGGAGCGTGGTGGACGTTGCCCTTGATGTCGGCTACGCCAACCCCAGCCATTTCGCACGATTTTTCCGCCGGGAAACCGGCCTTTCTCCTAGCGATTATCGCCAGCAGCGTTGACGCCGCCGCACGGTGATTCGGTAGTGAAACAGTTTGGAAGCGCCATTTCGGGACTTGGGGGAAACACCGAATATCTTCTCACAACCCGGCTGATATCATCCGGGGCATGAATCACCACGGTTTTCGGCCTGTGCCCTGACCTGCGGTTTTGAGCAATATCAGAACAGGTGGAGCAACCCCGTGTCCGACAGCCGCGCCCATGTGAAGTAAAGTCGTTTCAGACTTTGAAATAAAAAAACATCATTTATGAATCACACGAAAGCATATTCCGCTGCCAGTGCGACCTCGCTGCTAGCTTCCACCACCATCCCGCGCCGCGATCCGACCGAACGCGACGTGCAGATTGAAATCCTGTTCTGCGGCATCTGCCACTCCGACCTGCACCAGGTGCGCAACGAGTGGAGCACCATCATGCCCACGGTTTACCCGATTGTGCCGGGCCACGAGATCGTCGGCCGCGTCACCAAAGTCGGCTCTGCCGTCACAAAACATAAGCCCGGCGACCTTGTCGGGGTGGGTTGTCTGGTTGATTCTGACCATACCTGCCCGCACTGCCAGGCCAACCGCGAAAACTTGTGCCCGAACCAGACGCTCACCTTCAATTCGCCGGACAAGCACAAGACCGCCCCGGTCACCTACGGCGGCTATTCCAATAGCATCGTTGTGGACGAACACTTCGTCCTGCGTGTCCCGACCAACCTTAATCTTGCCGGCGTCGCACCGCTTTTGTGCGCGGGCATCACGACCTATTCGCCCCTGCGCCGCTGGGGCGTCACCAAGGGCAAGAAGGTCGGCATCGCCGGCCTTGGCGGCTTGGGCCACATGGGCGTGAAAATTTCGCACGCGTTGGGGGCGCACACCGTCGTCTTCACGACTTCGTCGAAGAAGAAGGAGGACGCGCTTCGCCTCGGCGCCGACGAGGTCGTCATCTCCCGCAACTCCGATGAGATGAAGAAGCACGCCGGCAGCTTCGACTTCATCCTTGATACCATCGCCGCGGGTCACGACGTCAATGCCTACCTTAACCTGCTCGCCCACGACAGCACGCTCGTCATTGTCGGCGCGCCGGAGAAACCGATGTCTGTCTCTGCCTTCAGCCTGTTGATGGGCCGCCGCAATCTTGCCGGCTCCATCATCGGCGGCATCGCCGAGACCCAGGAGATGCTCGACTTTTGCGGCAAACATAACATCACCGCCGATGTCGAAATCATCCCGACCCAGAAAGTCAACGAAGCCTACGAGCGACTGGTAAAATCCGATGTAAAATACCGTTTCTGCATTGATATGGCTTCGCTCAAAGCATGAGTAACCGGCGTGACACTTGACGAAGAAAAAATAAAACAAAGGGGTTCAAATATGCAAAAGCGCAAACTTGGAAAAAGTAATCTGGAGGTCTCGGCTCTCGGACTCGGCTGCATGAGCATGAGCTTCGGCTACGGTCCGGCTGCCGACAAGCAGGAGATGATTTCCCTGATTCGGTCGGCTGTCGAACAAGGCGTTACGTTCTTCGATACCGCCGAAGTCTATGGCCCCTTCACCAACGAGGAACTCGTCGGCGAAGCCCTCGCGCCGTTCCGGGGAAAGGTGGTCATCGCCACCAAGTTCGGATTCGATTGTGACGGTGGCAAGCAGGGCAGCTTAAACAGCCAGCCCGAGCATATCAAACAGGTTGTGGAAGCCTCGCTCAAACGGCTCAAAGTGCAGACGATTGACTTGCTCTACCAGCATCGGGTTGATCCCAACGTGCCCATCGAAGATGTGGCCGGGACGGTGAAAGATTTGATTCAGCAAGGCAAGGTCAAGCACTTCGGCCTGTCTGAAGCCGGGGTACAAACCATCCGCCGCGCGCACGCCGTCCTGCCGGTGACTGCGCTCCAGAGCGAATACTCGCTGT
>PLQC01000177.1 GCA_003159675.1 Limisphaerales bacterium | reverse complement strand
CTCAAATCATGCTTGTTGAGGGGCTAGATGGCACGCAGTTGGCTTCGCGTTACCGAACCGGAAATCCTTTTTCATCTTCTGAATTCAAAAAAATCAAGTCGGCTTTATCTGCGCCCTGACGAACCAAAGCAACTTGCTTGTCCGATAACAATGCCAGAAATTGCTTGTCGTTAATTTCCTTTGGTCGTGCGGATTCAGTTGTTTGAACTATGGTTAGGGCCGATGCCGAACCCAATTTTGTGCTGATAAGTTGCAACGGGCTTGATTGTTGTGAATTCGCGACACTTGAATCCGACTGACGAATTTGATTCGGCACAGTCGTTGGCCCGCGCATTTCCAAAAACGTGAGCGCAAAGATTCCCACAAACGCAGTGGTGCCCAACGCTAGACTAAAACGTTGCATGCGCTTTCGTTGCCGCGCGCTTCGCAGAGTTTTGTCCAGCAGTGCAGCCCGAAATTCCGGTGACACGGAATCTTCCAGCAAATCGTCAATCAGTGGTTCAGTCGTTTTTTTCATTTTGCAATCGGTTAAGCACCGCATTTTTCAATTTTCGGCGAACCCTCAATAAGAGCGATTCCATCGCCTTTTCCGTCATTTGCCATTCATCGGCGAGTTCGCGCACGGCTACGCCATTAAGATACTTTCGTTCGAGTAGCGCACGCTCGTCGGCAGGCAAACTCGCAAGCCCGTCTTGCACCAATTCCGAAAAGCGCGCGTCCGCATCAATACTTTTAAAATCCGCGTCGGCTGGTCGTTGCTGGAAAAATCGCGCGAGCAAGCTCTGATACCGATTCCGTTTCCGCATTTCGTCCACGACACAATTGCGCGCCAACATCGCCAGCCAGTTCCAGAAGGCGGACTCGGAATCGAACCGCCGCACATGACGCGCCACGCGCACGAAGGTGACTTGCAGCGCCTCGTGCGCGATTTCTTCCTGCCCGCCCGTGACCACGAACAGGTAACGGAGCAGCCGGTTGAAATAAAGTTTGTAAAATTCGTGGAACGCCGCTTCGTGGCCGCGCGACATCCGGGCGGTCAACGTCAGCACGTCCGACGGCTGCTCTGCTTTTGTCGCCATGTTCGCGGCGATTTCGATTGGCGAATTCCAAAATGCCGGAGCGATGCTCGCTCCGGCGAAATGGTTGCTATCGACGGTCATCCAGTAAAAGGTTCACCGGTCTTTGGATTTATCCGTGCCTTTGTCGTTCGATTTTTCTTTTGGCTTTCCTGTGGACAATTGTTTGAGCACGTCGTCGATCGTTTTAAGCTTGTCTGCGTCACTCACGGCAATCAGCACCTTGGTATCTTTATGGTAGGTGAGTTCTGGTGGCCGGGTGATTCCGAGCATCTTCCAGCCTGTCTCGATGGTAGTGGTAATGTCTTCAACTTTGTAACCGGCTTCAAGATAAGGCGCGAGTTGGTAAAACCGGCAAATTGTGGGGTCGTGCTGAACCTGCGGCATGTCACAGAAAAAACACCAGATTGAATTTTCAGTCGGCGTACCGTCCGTCTTAAAACCGCAGCGAAAAGTCCAGTCAAAATAGAACGTTACCGGGCTGCCCATCTGTGGGTCTCGGTTGACATTGATATAGTCTGTCCACGCATAGCGCTCAAGCTTCGTGGTGGCGCGTTGCACGGCTTCAAATAATTGCGCGACAGTAATATTTTTCACCGACAGAGCGGGCAGTTTCATATTCGCATACTCATCGGGAATGACTGTGTTTAACGGCTTGGCTATTGCTTTTTCAATGGTTTTGACCAATTCGCCCGGCGTGCCGCCCTGAAAATCCAGATCAAATCGTGGCAGTAAATTGGTTGAAGGCGTCAAAGCCCTTTCCAAATCCGCTTTTGTCAATGGCCGGTCAGCCGGCAAAGCGGACAAATTGACAGGCTGGGCGATGGCCAGGTTGAACGACAATATTCCCATCGAAAGCAGCAGTAGATATTTTTTCATAATTTTAATACAGTTTCATCCAGACATACGCCTGCCACTGCCAAATCCTTCAAAAATTATCAACGCGAGGCCAGGCTTGAAATTCCGTTCAACGATTTTGCAGCGCCCAACCGCACATTTAAGTCCTCGTTGGCGGAGCGCGGAGCATTGCTTCGCGTGTTACGGTGGTTTCAGGCACTCGCGGAGCAATGCTCCGCGCTCCACCCGCTCAAACAAGAACACTACCGAAATGGCAGACGGTTTGACACGGATTACACGAATTCGCGCCAAATTGGTGTAGCCCGCATCAGCGCTTTATCCACATTGGATGTTGGGAGTTGGATGTTGGTTGTTGGATGTTCGCTTTCAGTTTCTTCATTCAGCCTTTAGTAGAGACAGCTTAAGGCGGCGCTTTCGGAGGGCCGCCGCTCCCGGTGGCAGGCTTCGGCCGGCCGGCCGGCGCCGGATTCAGATGGATCGGCTGCCGATGGGGTGGAATGCGGGCCTTGAAATAGACATACGCGCCGGCATTGAGGAACGCCAGCAGGGCGAACGCAACAACGAGCATCCAGAGGCACACGGTCGATATTCGGCTCGCCCCAAAACGGCGCGCGGACTCCACAAGGCCTCGCGGCAGACCGAGGCGCGACCAGATCGCCGCCTCGGCAGAATTGTAGCGGAGCCACGTCTGGGGTCTGCGCGTCTTGAGAAACAGGAGCCAGACGTAAAAAAGAAACATCACCAGTGAAACCCAGAACCAATGCCGGAAGGTTTCAAGTGATTCGTTCATGGCACAAGGATGCGTCTGTTCGCGCGCCCCATGAAAACACAATCGGCAGTTGGGCTCAAGACTGTGTGTCCGCTACTTCCCGGCCGGTGTCGAGTCTTTGATGAGCTGCACCACTCTTTCCACCACTTCGTCCGGCTTCACGGGAATCATCGCCCCGGCGCGCGGCTTGAGCTCCACTTCGCCTTTGGCCAGCGATTTTTCACCGATGCCGATCCGGATCGGGAAGCCCACCAGCTCGGAATCCTTGAACTTCACACCGGGCCGGTCGTCCCGGTCGTCGAGTATCACATCCACGCCCTGCGCGGCGAGGTCGGCATAAATCTTTTCGGCGAGCTTCATGACGGCGCCTTCGGGCGCAACGTTGAGCGGCGTGATGCACACGGTGTAGGGCGCGACGCTGACCGGCCAGATGATGCCGTTGGTGTCATTGCTCTGTTCGATCACGGCCTGGAGGGTGCGGGTCACACCAATGCCATAGCAGCCCATGATGCACGGCCTGCGTTGGCCGTCTTCCGCGAGGAACGTGGAGCCGAGCTTTTCGCTGTATTTCGTGCCAAGCTTGAACACGTGGCCCACCTCAATGGCGCGGCGGATTTTCAACGGCTTGCCGCATTTGACGCAGGGTTCACCGGCGGTCACGGTCCTCAAATCGAACCACTGCGTCACCTGGATGTCGCGTTCGATGGAGACATTGTGGAAATGAAAACCGTCTTCATTCGCGCCGGTGGTCATGCCGTTCGCGCCACGCAATCGTTCATCGGCGTAAATCTTTGGAGCGTCGCGTAGCGACTCTGCGAATCGCCGAATAGGGTCTTTTTGCTGAGACTCCAATGTGCTCGCGACTGCGCCCAGGCTTCCGGGATGCGCGCCCATGGCGGCAAAGATTTCTTCGGCGGTAGCCGCGCGCAAAATCGTGGTGCCGATGATGCCCGCGATCTTGGCTTCGTTCAACTGGTCGTCGCCGCGAATCAAAACGATGACCGGCTTGCTGTCGGCGATATAGACAAGTGTCTTGATCTGGCGATTGGCCGCAACGCTGAACGGCTCCTTGCTCAACGCCTCGATGGTGAAGACGCCGGGCGTGGCGAATTTTTCAAGGGCTGCGCCGATTTCGCGCGCGGCGGTTTTGGGAATGCCGCTCGTGGCTTTCTCAATGTTCGCCGCGTAACTACAGGCTTCGCAATAAACGACTTCGTTCTCGCCGGTCTCCGCCGGCACCATGAATTCGTGCGAAAATTTCCCGCCGATGACGCCCGTGTCGGCCTCGACCGGAAACGCCTTCAACCCGCACCGCGCAAAGATGCGCGCATAGGCGTCATACATTTTCAGGTAACAGACCTGGGCCGCCTCGTCGCTCACGTCAAAACTGTAGGCGTCCTTCATGATGAACTCGCGGGCGCGCATCAGCCCGAAACGCGGACGGATTTCGTCCCGGAACTTCACGCTGATCTGGTAAAAAGTCTTTGGCAACTGCCGGTAGGAATTGATCTCGCTGGCGGCGGTGGTGGTGATGACTTCCTCTGCCGTCGGGCTGAGGACCCATTCGCGGTTTCCGTTGTCCTTCAATTTGAACAGCACATTGCCGGCAGTTTCATAACGGCCGCTTTGCTGCCAGATTTCCGGCGGCTGGAGCGCGGGCATGAGCATTTCGAGGGCGCCCGCGCGGTCCATTTCTTCACGGACGATTTGTTCGACCTTGTGCAAGGCGCGCAAACCGAGTGGCAAAAAGGTGTAAACGCCGCCGGCGAGTTTGCGAATGAGTCCGGCGCGCAGCAGGAGTTTATGGGAGGCGATTTCCGCGTCAGCCGGAGCTTCGCGGAGGGTCGGAATTAATGTTTGGGACCACTTCATGTGGCGGAAAGATTAACCACAAAGGAGCGAAGGAACGAAGAATTTTATTTTGCAGCGCGACTGGCTGACGCCGGTCAATGGCTTTCGCGCGCGATGATTTCCCGCATGGCCTGCACGTCCAACTTGTCCTTGTCGCGCCAGGAATCCTGTTTGAGAAAAACGAGGTCGGCGGGCGAAAGATACGGGATGCGGACACCGCCGGTTTCCAGATAGCGCAGGCGCGGGCGAAAATCTTCGAGCGACTTGCCGCTCATCCGCGTGAAGATGTCGAGGTCGAACTCCTCAATCACGCGGATCGCGCCTTCCTGAGACACAAAATCCTCCGGCTTGAGTTCGCGCGCCCAGCCTTCCCCCCAGCCCGCAAGGCAATCCAGCAGTTTGCGGAGATTTTCCGGCGCAACGTGAACGAGGATGTCCACATCAAGGGTCAGACGCGGATAACCGTTGAAGATGACCGCCAGTCCGCCGACGACCGCGAAATCAACGCGGTCAGCGGCGAGGGCGGCCAACAATTTTTCGAATCGGGAAGTAATCTCCCCCGGCTTGGGCGAATGATCCATGCGCGTGTTTTTTGAGAAAGCCGGCCAGGTCTTCCAGATGGGCGAGCCGGCGGGACATGGTGAGCGGACGACCGACCACTTTATGGATCGGCTGCTGCATCGGCTCAATCTCCGCTTTCATCAGGGCAAACTTAATCCTGTCAAAGGCGGATGGTCAACTCCAAGACACTCCAAGACGCGGAGAATTTCGCCAAGGTCGACACCAACCGATGTCCAGAAGCACACACGAGTTCAATTGCTGCTTGTTCAACAAACCTCCCCGCTTAAAATCCAAGCATGACCGTAAGGCAATTTTACGACTGGCAGACAGCGGGCGGCGGCGGCGACGTTTCGCTGCTTGTCGAAACGCTGGAACGCCGTGAAATCCCGTGGTGCATGATCGGCGGGCTGGCGGTCAACCATTGGGCAAAGGAACCGCTGGCGACGGCGGATGTGGACGTAGTCATTGCCGCCGGACGGATCCCCGAAGCGGTGAGGGCGTTGCGCGCGGCGGGCTTTGCCGCAAATTTTTTTCAATGGTCGGTCAACCTCAAAGGCCGATCGGCAGTGTCCGTGCAAATCAGCACGGAAGAAGTCTATCGCGAATTTCCCGCACGCTCCGTGCCGGCGGACATTCACGGCATTCTCGTGCGCGTGGCGAGTTTACCGGACACGTTGCATGGAAAGATTCTCGCCTGGCAGGACCCGGAAGGCCGGGCCAGCAAACGCCAGAAAGACTTGCTGGACATCATGCGGCTGGTCGAAGCGCATCCCAAACTCCGCAAGCGGCTTCCCGCCGATCTGGCCAAGAAAATCAAAGAATGATTTTCCCGCCGGAACCATGCTTACGACGAACTGTCGAAGCGGTTGATTGATTGAGCCGCGAAAAGGCCGAAACCTTGCAAGGAACCGGCCTTGAGACCAACCGCCGCTCCCGCGCCTCACGGCGAGCGCAGGCGGGAGATGATGCCATTCCACCTGGGGTGTCAGTGGTACGGGTCTCACGTGGACAACGTAGCGGCCTTCGGGAGAAAGCCGCAAATTGAAAAGAATGCGGCGCTCTGCCGAGACGCCGCTACGTTCTCACTTCACTGTGTTCACCAGCGGCGTCAGCCCTTGAATCCGCACTTCCAGCCGGTCGCCCGATTTGATCGGCCCGACGCCGCTGGGCGTGCCGGTGAGCAGAATGTCGCCGGGCAGGAGCGTCATGTTGGTCGAGACGAAGCTGACCAGGTGGTGGCAGTTGAAGATGAGCTGGCTCGTGTTCGAGTTCTGGCGCAATTGCCCGTTCTGAAAGAGTTGGATCGTCAGATGGCGCGGGTCGATCTTCGTTTCCACATACGGTCCCAGCGGTGTGAACGTGTCGAATGACTTTGCGCGCGCCCACTGGCTTTCGCCGTTCTGGATGGTGCGATCGCTGATGTCCTGGGCGGTGGTGTACCCAAAAATGTAGCGGGCCGCGGCGGTGGGCGTCACGTTGCGCGCCCGCCGGCCGATGACGACGCAGAGTTCCGCCTCGAAATCCGTGCGGTGGCTCGGAAAGGGGATTTCGATCTTTCCACCGTCGGGAATGAGCGACGTGGCGGCTTTAAACCAGAACAGGGGCTCCTTGGGCAACGGCTTCCCGCTCTCGCGCGCGTGGTCTGCGTAGTTGAGACCGACGGCGATGATCTTCGACGGAACGACCGGCGTGAGCGTTCGCACGCCTTTCGGTGAAATGGGTTTGCGATCGAATGAGGGCGACCCAAAAACATCTCCCCGCAGCCGGTATAATTCGCCATCCACGACCTTGGCGTGGAAGATTTCGTCCGCTTTTTGGAATCGGCCAATGGCTGCCATACAGCGGCATTGAGCTTACAGGCGCCGAAGTGGGGTCGCAAGGCGATTGTGCAAGGACCCATCTTGAGATGTAGGGCCAGTGACAAAGTCGCTGGAGCGGGCCGCACTTCCAGGTTGTAGGAGACGACGTAAGGAGTCTCTAATCAAGAGCCTCCAGAGGGAGCGGGATTGCGTTGTGCATCAACATCGACCAGAGACTCCTTACGTCGTCTCCTACAGTAACTTGTGGAGGACTTTGTCAACGGCCTTGTCTTGAGGTGGGCACGCTGCCCAACTCGGGCGGGGCGCGGACAGCTCTGTCCGCGCGAATCCTGAATGCATGAGCATGCGAGGAATTCCTGCGAGATATCGCAAGCCCCCAAACCGATCTCGCCTCAAATGCTGTCCAAGGGACTCTTGACTCCGATTCCCGGCTTTTTCATCACGTGCGTGTAAATCTGGGTCGTCGTCACATCTTTGTGCTCCAATATAGCAAGGCGTTCAACGCCTGATTCTGGGTCGCCGCGCTGACGTTGCGCGTCACCGCCAGGTCCGTCAGAAACTCCCGCACCTCCGGCTTCCCCATGTCCTCGGGATGCCGCCAGACCCATTTCGAGCTGGCAGGGACTGCTCCGCCAGTGCCCTGACCTGTCGTCCCCTCTCTTCGATGAAACAAAATAAACCGTCGAATCCATTGAAGATACGTTTCCTCCGTCCGCGCCGCCAACTGGTTGAACCGCATCACCTCGTGGCACTGATCCAAAAACTTTAACTTTGGATTCGGCACAAACTGCGCCACCGGACGACCCCTGAACTGCCTTCTGCCCCTGTTCATGAACTAGGCCAAACCAATTACCTTGTTATTTCGATGCAAGCAATTTAATGTCAACGACATGACAAGGAAACCAGCATTGAGGCTGGTCGAACTAGGCCAAACCCGGGTTTGGCCGAAGATCTGTTGACCACATCACGCGCTAGACATGAACACGATACATGACCACAGATTTCGACGCCTGCGGGTTGTCGCCCTCGTCGTTTTAGCCACGGCCGCGTTTTACGTCGCCACGATTGGCGTTGTGCCGGCTATGTCGCGCCACATGGAAGACGGTCGCCTTCAGTGGATGCGTTCATCCCGGGCGGCTTCGGTTGCTCTGGCGATTTACGAGTGGCAAGCCCGCCGTTTGGCCGTGCTGCGCCCGATGCGTTGGCTTTTCGAGTTGTCAGCAGATTTTTGGTGCGGCATTACTGGCGCACCAGAGACGACATGAAAATGTGGTCAACAAGTCGCTGCAGGCAACGCGGGATGGCGGTTCCAGTTCCGCTTCGCGGTTCACGTCATTTGGTCCCGCGTGCCTGAGCTCACCTCTGAGGTAATCCGTCAAGGGCGTTAGGCGGCTTCGCGCGCTTTATGAAAATAGCATCTATCATCATAGTTACGTTGCTGCTCATCGGTTGCACGAGCACGCGACCGAGCGCATCGCTGACCGCAGAGCAGGCCAAGGCAGTCGCCATGCGATTGGCCAACGACCAAGCTTTCACGCTTTATCATTGCCGACCTTTCCACGACGGCCAGCCAGCACAGTTTGTAGCCGGTCATTGGCTTTGGGTTGAGCGGCAGGGATTCGGACATAGTGATATTCAAGCCACCGTCGAGCTTGCGGCGGATGATTCATCACACAAGGTTGAGGTTCAGGTTTTAGACAGCCAGAGTCTATATTAGTTTATGACCCAGCCGCCTAAGTCGCCGGAGCCAACCGCCGTTGGCGCTGGCCGTTCTTCTATCGCGGTTCCCGCCACGAGTCGGCGGCGGCTCAGCTTTCTACGTTAGACGGCAAAGTCATCACCACATATGAACACGAAACTATTCATTTCAATTTATCTCGCACTGCTTCTCGCCGCTGCGGCCCAAATTAGCTACAACGGACGCACATACACGCAGGACTTCAACACGCTGGGAAGCGGCGTGATATTCAGCAACTACACGACGCTGCCTACGGGGTGGGTTGTTAGCAAAGGTTCCTATGTGTGGACTACCGTGACGAATGGCTACAGCAACAATTATGGAACTTACTGCTTTTCTTCCTCTGCGAGCGATCCAGACAAATCTATTGGCCTTGTTATCGGCAGCACCGGGCCAGCATCCCTCGGTGTTCGGTTTCGCAACGCGACCGGCGTGACACTCACATCGTTCTCATTGAGCTATTTTGCAGAGCAGTGGGCGAAGGGCGCTGTCACATCGATTGACCAGACGATTCCATTTACCTACAGTCTTGACGCAACCAGCCTGACTTCGGGAACATTTGTGAGTGTTGCCGCACTGGACATGCACAGCATCAAAGATGGCGACGGCGTTTTTGCCGCCCTGAATGGCAACGCAATCTCCAATCGGCAATTCATCGCTGCCACCGTTTCAGGGGTCTCGTGGGCGCCCAACCAAGATTTGTGGATTCGTTGGAGTGGAGTTTCACACCCATTTACTCAGAGCCACGCGATGGCTGTGGATGATCTTTCCTTTTCGGCGGTTCCCGAACTTCAGATTGCGATGATCAGTCCCTCTCAATTCCAAGTTTTGTGGTCCACGAACTACCCCGGCTACACTTTACAGTCGGCACTGACTCCGACGCCGGCAAGTTGGGATACGGTGACAAATGTTCCTGTCATTTTGGGAAACGAGTTCGGTGTTGAGATTGATGCGACGGAGGCGCTACGATTCTTTCGATTGCAAATGCAATGAAGCGCGTGCCGTCTAAATCGCTGCAGGCAACCGCCAAGAGCGCCGGCAGTTTGTCCATGAGCATTCGGTTGTTCCGAGTCGCGGGTTGGCGGTGCCTGGACGTTAGGCGCGGAAAAATATCACTCAAACCTTCAACTCAAAAACAGGAGTAACGGAAAATGCAAAAGCGCAAACTTGGAAACAGCAAACTGGAAGTCTCCGCTATCGGGCTGGGCTGCATGGGAATGAGTTTTTCCTACGGCCCGCCCAAAGACAAACAGGAGATGACCGCTCTTCTCCGGGCAGCCGTCGAACGCGGCGTCACGTTCTTCGATACCGCTGAAGTTTACGGCCCATACGCTAACGAGGAACTCGTGGGCGAAGCCCTCGCTCCGTTCCGTGGGCAAGTGGTGATTGCCACCAAATTCGGGTTCGACCTCAATCCGAATTTCGATCCCCGCGGGATGAAGGGGCGCCAGGATTGAACAGCCGGTCAGAGCACATCAAGCAGGCTGTCGAGGGTTCGCTCAAGCGGCTCAAGGTTGAGACAATTGATTTGCTCTATCAACACCGCGTTGACCCGAATGTGCTGATCGAAGACGTGGCGGGTGCCGTGAAGGAACTGATTCAGCAGGGCAAGGTCAAGTACTTCGGCCTGTCCGAAGCCGGCGTGCAAACAATCCGTCGCGCACACGCCGTTGAACCGCTCACTGCCCTCCAGAGCGAATACTCGCTGTGGTGGCGAGAGCCGGAAGCGGAAGTGTTGCCGGCCTTGGAAGAATTGGGAATCGGATTTGTTCCGTTCAGTCCCTTGGGCAAGGGCTTCCTCACGGGTGCAATCAACGAGAATACGAAGTTTGACAGCACCGATTTCCGCAACAAGGTCCCTCGCTTTAGCGCGGAAAATCGCAAAACGAATCAGGCCCTCGTTGAGGTGCTTGCGATATTTGCGGAACAGAAAAAGGTGACCCCCGCCCAGGTCGCGCTGGCTTGGCTGCTGGCCCAAAAGCCGTGGATTGTTCCCATCCCCGGCACCACGAAGCTGCATCGCTTGCGCGAAAATGCCAGGGCGGCCTCGGTTCAACTTTCGCCGGAAGACCTGCGTGAACTTGGAAGCGTGGCCTCCAAGATCACGGTTCAAGGGGCGCGCTACCCGGAAAATCTGCAGAAATTGGTCGGACGGTGAGACCGAACCCGCTTTGCTGCCATGACCAACATCTTGATTCTCGGCGCCCACGGCCAGATTGCCCGTGTGGCCACCGACCTGTTCTTGAAGCACACCGACGCGCGGCTGACGCTTTACCTGCGCAATGCCCGGCGGCTCAAGTTATCCGGCCACGCCGACCGCGTACGCGTGGTGGAAGGCGATGTTTTGGACACGAAAACGCTGGAGGCGGCCATGGCCGGCCAGGATGTCGTCTATGCCAACCTTGCCGGCCAGTTGGAGCAACAGGCCCGGTGTATCGTGAAGGTCATGGAGAAGACCGGCCTCAAACGCCTGATCTTCATCAGCTCGATGGGAATCTATGACGAGATTCCGGGTGAACGTCATGGCAGCATTCTTGAACCCTACTGCAAGGCTGCCAGCGTCATCGAGGCATCCCGGCTCGACTACACCATCCTGCGGCCCGCTTGGCTGAACAACCGGGACGAAATCGAATACGGGACGACGCGAAAAGGCGAGCTTTTCAAAAACTGCTCCGAAGTGGTCTCGCGCAAGAGTGTGGCGGATCTCGTCGTCAAACTGGCGATGACATCCGGGCTCGAAACCCGGAGCAGTTTGGGGGTCCACAAGACGGCTTGAGGCAATCAGCCGAGCGGCACGGGAGTAAATTCACCGCAAAACCAAGACTACATTATGGAAATTAAACGAAGTGGTTCGCAACCTTCAAGCAAAGGCCCGGCCGAGTATTTTACCGGCACGGTGCGTATTGACCCGCTGTTACAAGCTCCCGCTCCGGCACGCTTGTTTGGTGCCAGTGTCACGTTTGAGCCGGGCGCTCGCACGGCATGGCACACGCATCCATTAGGTCAAACGCTGATTGTGACCGCCGGCTGCGGGCGCGTGCAGCGTTGGGGCGGCCCAATTGAAGAAATTCGGCCGGGCGACGTGGTCTGGTTTCCACCGGGCGAGAAACACTGGCATGGCGCTGGACCGACGACAGCGATGACGCACATCGCCATTGTGGAAGTGCTCGATGGTAAGAGCGCCGACTGGATGGAAAAAGTCAGCGACGAACAATACGGTGCCTGAGGGCCCGGCCAAATCATGAAAAAAATTCACCTCACCAAGAACGCCGTTAAGAACCACGAGGAGCTTTTCCCGAATCACGAATCCAAACTGCAAAAGTCGGATACGGAGTTCATCGAGCTTTTCGACAACTGGGCCTTCGACGAAGTCATCCGCCAAAGCAAATTGGACTCCAAAACCAGGGTGATGTTGATCCTGGCGTCAACGATCGCCTCCCAGGCGCTCGGCGAATACAAGGTCATGGTGGGCGCGGCGCTCAATGTCGGTCTGACGCCGGTTGAGATCAAAGAGATATTGTATCAAGCCGTCCCTTACGTCGGCATTGCGAAGGTTTTCGATTTTCTGCACGCAACCGACGAGGTCCTACAGAACAAGGGCATAGACCTGCCCTTGGAAGGTCAGTCCACTACCACGCCCGAAACACGCTTTGCGAAGGGAGTCGCGGCGCAGAAGGCGATCTTCGGCGAGGCGATCGACAAGATGCGGCAGCAGGCGCCCAAGGATCAGATGCACATTCAGGACTTTCTCGCGGCCAACTGCTTCGGCGACTACTACACCCGCAATGGGTTGGATCTCAAAACGAGGGAGTTGCTGACGTTTGCAATGCTTATCTCGCTCGGCGGCTGCGAGCCGCAGGTCAAGGGCCATGTGACTGGAAATCTCAAGGTCGGCAACGACCGCACGCGCTTGATCGATGTTGTCACCCAATTGCTGCCATACATAGGATATCCCCGCACGCTCAACGCGCTGCGGATCATCGACGAAGTTGTCCCACCCATGAACACAACCACACCGATGTCTCATCGGCCCCGCACGCGCTCCGCAGAGACCGGGCAGTGTCTTCAGTTGAAATTCCTTTGGATGCGTTCGACGGCAGGGCCGCGTTGCGCGCGGCCTGACGACCGCAGGTCGCCCCTGCCCTTGAAATTAGGCCGCTACCAGAGACCGTGCGCGATTGCATCCCACGGGAGCAAAGGATACCCTTTTATATTGGTCTCACAATTACACAATTAATTTGGCTCCACAATGAGCGACTCCGCATCCATCAACCGCCGACAGTTCCTGCACAAAGCCACCGCAGCCTCCGCGACAATCGCCGCACTGCCCTTGTTCGGGATCTCTTCCACTTTTTCGGCTCCCGGGCAATCCAACCGGTCGCCCTCCAAACGCCTCCCCGTTATTCTGGCAACCGATATCGGCGACGACATCGATGATACCTGGGCCCTGGGGTTCTTGCTGAAATGTCCCGAGCTGGATCTGAAGCTGGTCGTAGGCGACTACGGCAAGCCGCAATATCGCGCGAAGCTCCTGGCAAAATTCCTCCATGCCGTCGGACATGACGAAGTCCCGGTCGGTATTGGGCTGGATATCGAGCCGCACGGCGATGGTCCCCAGGCCGCCTGGGTCAAGGACTACGATCTGAGTTCCTATCGTGGACGGATCCATGCGGACGGCGTGCAGGCCATCATCGACACCATCATGCAATCCCCGGAGCCGGTCACGCTCATCGGCATCAGCCCGATGCCAAACGTTGCCGCGGCCTTGACTCGCGAGCCACGCATTGCGAAACGGGCGCGGTTTGTCGGCATGCATGGCAGTGTCCGGCTGGGTTACGATGGGTCCAGGAATCGCTCGGCGGAATGGAACGTAAAGGCCGCTCCCCAGGCCTGCCGGGAAGTATTCGCCGCGCCCTGGGACGTGACCATCACCCCGCTTGACACGTGCGGGCTGGTCAGACTTGAAGGTGAACGCTACCGGAAGGTTCGGGATTCCCGCGATCCCATTGCCTCTGCGGTCATTGAGAACTATCGCATCTGGAACAAGGGCAACGGCGGCCAGGCAGGAGCGGCGGAAGATCATTCCAGTGTGCTCTTCGACACCGTGGCGGTTTACCTGGCGTCCAGACAGGACTTCTGCAAGATGGAGCGCCTCGGCATTCGCGTCACGGACGACGGCTTTACCCTGATCGATCCTCAAGCGAAGCCGCTCAACGTGGCTGTTTCATGGCAAAGCCTCGACGGTTTCCGCGACTTTCTGGCGGAACGACTGGCCTCAGCCACGATATAGAGCGCTGGATAAATGTTCACTTGGATGAATTTGGCTCCGGCATTTCGACGGAAGCGTGGCGATAATTGACTCCGATTTCCTCGAGCCGCTGCTCGTGAATATGCAGCCGGCGCATGAAATTGTCCCAATTGCGCCAAGCCTCGGATGACCATGCGACTTCGGCGAGCGCGCATTCACGCGGGAAGATCATGTATTCCGCGTGTTTGAGCGAGGGAACCCTTTCGGTCCATAAGTTGCCCTGCGTGCCGAGAATGTGTGATTCCAGTTGCGGTGGCAAATTGGTGGGCATTGGGTCAAAGGAATAAACCTTGCTCAACGTCAGCGGACCACCCCAGGCGGCGGCCTTCGGCTCGGTGGCATGATTGTCCGACTGGTAAAAGTCAAAGTAGCAATAGGCTGTGGGCGTCATCACCACGTCGTGACCTGCGCGCGCGGCTTCCGTCGCGCCGCCAATCCAATCCATGACCGTTGCGTTTTGTGCGAGTCCACCTTGCAGAATTTCGCTCCAGCCAATCATCGTGCGCCCGTGAGCGCTGACAACTTTTTCGATGCGCCGAATGAACCAGCTTTGCAATTCTTCTTCATTCTTCAACCCTTCCCGCTTCATGAGCGCCTGGCACTCCGGACTGTTTTTCCAAGTATCTTTCGGCACCTCATCACCGCCAATGTGGACGTATTTGCCGGGAAAAAGTTGAAACACCGCGGTCAGCACGTCGTCCAGAAATGTGAATGTTGCGTCATTGGCCGGGTTATAGATCCCGGTGAAGACCCCGCCTTCGAGTGGAATTGTGAAGGGGCCGCCGCTGCAACTGAATTGCGGATACGCCGCCAGCGCCGCCGTCGCGTGGCCGGGCATTTCGATTTCGGGAACGATGATGATGTGCCGCGCTGTCGCGTAGGCCAGGACTTCGCGAATGTCATCCTGGGTATAAAAACCACCGTAACGTCCATCCGGGCCGTAAGCGGTCGTGGATTTTGGATCGAGACCGAACCCAACGCCCGAGCGCCACGCGCCGATCTGCGTGAGCTTGGGATATTGTTTGATTTCAATCCGCCAGCCTTGATCATCTGTCAAATGCCAATGAAACCTGTTCAATTTGTGCATCGCCATTGCGTCGAGGATGGTTTCGACTTCGTTCTTGCTGAAAAAATGGCGGCTCACGTCCAGCATCAATCCACGCCACTTGAATCGCGGCCAGTCTTCAATTTGAACGCACGGCATTTGCTAGTCCACGTTCGTCACCCGATTCGTGGAAAATATTTCCGGCGGCAGCAATTGGAGCAAAGTCTGCACGCCGTAGAACAAACCCGTCTGCGTCGGGGCGCGAATGACGACTGAATCCGGCGCAACGGTCAGATCGTAACCTTCCGCGCCCAAATTCGTCCTGGCATCCTTGGTCGTCAACAGAATGCCGCCCTTGATGGCCGCCCTGGAAAAGAATTTTGTGCGGGTCTTTAGCGGATAACCGGTGGACCTGCGAAGCCGATCCGTCAAAACGTTCTCAGTTTCGCGCGACGCGGGATCCACATAGATAGGCGTGTCCGGCGTCAATGTGAATGTGCCGGCGCGAAGTTCCATTTTCTGCGGCAACGGAATGATGGCCGGGCCGTTGGTGTCGGCGACAGAGGCCGTTGCCACCCCTGTGCAAAGAACAAATCCGGCGAGTGAAGCTTTTATTTTCATATCCGATTTAGTGATGGCGCACTGGAGTCTCAGATTCTCTTTCCGCCTTCAAAATGTTCCTCGATTTCTTCCAGGGTTTTTCCCTTGGTCTCCGGCAAAAAGAACGCGGCAGTGACGAAATAAATCACGGTGAAGCCAGCCAACACGAAGAACAGGGTCGAGTAACCGTATTTGCCGACAGTGGGCAGGAAGGTGGCGGCGATGCTGGTCGAAACGGCCTGATTGATGAGCAGCGCGATGCTCATGCCGTTGGAGCGGATGCGCGTCGGCATCAGTTCCGACAGCGCCAGCCAGACGCACACCCCCGGACCGACGGCGAAGAATGCCATGAACATGAGAAGGCAAATGGCCACCAGCCAACCGCTGTGTTCGCCGGGCACGGGCGTGATGAGCGCATTTTCAATTTTCAACGGCGCGGTGCGCGCCTCGGCGAGATTGGCAAACGGGTTCGAGAAAAATGCGACGACTTTGTTCGGCGGAACGCAATTGTCGCGCGCGATTTCCACGGGCTTCGCTGCAGTTTCATCGGAGCGCGCCACTGCGGTTGCCGCCCGAAAATCGCCGTAAGAATAAATAATGATCAACGACATTTTTTGCCCGTTAATCGGTTTGGCCGCCAACAGATTGCCGGCCGTTGCTTCATTGAAGGTGAGTGCGAGGGTCTGGTTTGTCGTGACCATCGCCTGGACGGCGTCCTTGACATCCACGCGGAGTTTTTCGGTTTGGTGAAACAAGCCGCCGACACAGACGAGTGAAAGAATAATTCCCGCACTGCCAAGCGAGAGCAGGAACTTGCGGCCTTTGCGGTCCACCAGCATGACGCCGCCAATGGTCATCAGGAAATTCACCAGGGTAAAAATCACGTAGCCCAAATGGGCCTGCCTGTCATTCAGCCCGGCCTGAATCAGGATGGTGGCGTTGTAAGCGATGATGGAATTGACACCGGTGGCCTGATTGCAGGCGAGAATGACGCAGGCCAGCACAAACGGAACGACGTATTTTCGGTGCAGCAGGGATTCCTTGGTTATTCTTCCCGTCGCCGGGGTCCTGGCCTTTTCAGCAGCGGCGGTTTCTTCCATTTCCTCCAACTCAATTTGCGCCTGGTCATCCATGCGCGAGCGGAGCAGTGCCGCAAGAGCGGCCTCTTTACGACCGCGACGGAACAGCCAGCGTGGCGACTCGGCCACCATGAAGCTGCCGATGACAAACAGAATTCCGGAAGGCAAAGAGAACCAGAAAATGCTGCGCCAGGCCGTGTCTTTGAAGGCATATAATTTATCGGCGTCGCCGAGTTTGGCGACTTCGTCAACACGATGGCTGAAATAGAGCCCGATGATGGCCGCCGCGAGAATGCCGAGCGTCAGCAACCATTGAAAAATCCCCGTGCCCTTGCCGCGAGACGATGCGCCGAGACATTCGGCGAGATAAAGCGGCACTACGACGCCAATCAAACCGGCGCTGATCCCTTGCAGCAGCCGGCCGAACACCAGCGGCCCATAACCGTGCGCGAGAGCAATGATCGGAATGCTGATGACAAACAACATTCCGCTGCAAGCCATCAGTTTTTTGCGCCCCATCCAATCGGCCAACATGCCTGCAAACAGCGTAGAAATGACACTGCCAAGAAGCACCGCTGCGACGATGAAAGAAAGCTGGCCCGCGTTCAGACCGGAAGTGGCCTCCAAATAGGGCAGAGCGCCCGCGATAATGCCGACGTCCACGCCATAAAGCAGGCCGCCCAATCCCGCTACGAGCAAAAGGAAACGATTATAGGCGGTCCGGGTCGTTACCGCAGCCGCAATGCAACTCTCGCTCATCTCAAATAACCATGGAGTTTTGGCTCGCGCGAAACAATTCCCATTTAGACCGGGCGAGCACGGGCCCGCAATTCTTTGGCAATGATCCGAGCCACAAAATCGGCAGCGGCAGCGGCGTCAGGTCGAATGATAATTTCCATACCTTCAAATAATTACCAATCCAAAGTCAGCTACGCTCGCAACCACGGCCTCGGAGGCGTGATGATCTGGGAACTTGCCCAGGACTATGATGGCCTGCCCGACTTGGTGAGAATCAATCGTGCAATAGATCGGCTAGTATTTCCTTGGTTTTTCTCACCAAGCCAATGCGGGGAAATATCCTGGTAACTGTGAACATGTGCTCTTCTATCGACATGGCAGACATGGCATCTTCAGCAAAGATCTGATTGTACCCATATTCATAAGCGAATCGTGCGGTGCTCTCGATGCCGATATTTGTCGATATGCCGCACAGGACAATGGTTGCCAAGCCGCGCCTCCTGAATTCCAAATCAAGTTCCGTCCCGTAGAAAGCGCCCCACTGGTGCTTGGTTATCACGAAATCGCCCTGTTTCGGACCCACTTCCGGAACCATGTCCGCCCAGTCCGGCGGAGGGACTTGAGCCGGCATTGGCGCGTCAACGATGGGATGCAGTGCGTCTTTTCCGTCCGCAGATGAAGCAACCCTCACTAAAAAAACCGGCATTCCATTTTTCCTGAACGCTTCGGCGAGAGCCGCCGTGTTTTTTACCACGATGTCTGACGCATGGGGGAACGGTTTTCCGTCCTACTATGCCTTTCTGGAGATCGATGACTACCAGCGCCGTTTTTGATCTGTCAATTAATGTGTTTTGCATAACCGTCCTATTGCCACTTTTGGATACTGAGCAAGCAGCGGGTACGATGGGGGTTGAAACGGCACTCCTTTTGGTTTGGGAGAGCGGCACTCGCACGCCCGATGTGAAACAATGGCAGATCTTGAGCGAGCTGTTCTCATTCGATTCGGGAATTCATTTTGGCCAAGTCATGAATCACGGGGTGTTCGCGGCTTTGATTGATGTCAGGATTTGTTTATCAAAGCCTGGGCCGCTCCAAGCCACATGAAGGCTCGGATCGCCGGTGGCATGGACGTATTCAATTTTGACTTCGGTGGATTGACCGCCGGCCAGCTTGATTTGCTTGGAGATTTCCTTACGTACAGATGTTTTCTTGTTCATCACCAATTTGGCATTCACAAACAACCTTACCTGATTATCGCCATCGACATAGAAGGTATAAGCTCCCTTGGTTCGGGGAAGAATGGTGCCCGTCCAGCGCACGGAAAAATGTTCCTGAGGAACATCCGCCGAAGCGTCGGGCGAACCGGTTCCTCGTTCCGTGCCCAAATCAAAGTCAATCATGGGCGTGACGGATTTTTTGGCGAGTTCGGCAAAGTTTGCATCCTTGTAATATTCCACGGCAAACAGTGGCGCGCTCGCGAAGCCTTCCGCTCCGAGCAATGCTTTGACGTCATCCACGGACCAGGGGTGGCCGTCAGGATACACAACTCCATGGAACGGTTTGGGCGTTTCATCTTTGCGCGGATGCTCGCGGTTTTCATCCCAGGTGAAACGGCAGTTATCCCGCCCGATTCCGAATTCCCAGACAATGAATCCTGTCTTGTCTTTGAAGTGTTCGACAATGCCTGGAACCGTTTGTCCAGTACGGTTCATGCATTCGGTGCAAAGTGAATCCGGCGTGCCGGTGTGATTATAATTCCCATATTCATGCCATGACTTGAAATCAGAATAAAGTTCACCGGCAGATTCGCCGCCGGTCGCCGTTACCGGAATCCTTGTGCCCGTTTCATGAACCCAATCATAGGAGTCCTTCAACAATTGTTTGGTTTCTGCCGAACCATTGGGTTCATTATAGGTCTCCCAGAAGGCGATCCGTTTGTCCTCTTTGTGTGCGTTGACAATGTCCTGAACATAAGCTTTGAGGCGATCCTTGTTTTCGGCGTAATGCTGGCGCACATCTTCTCCGGAAGAAACGAGCCAGCGGCTGTTGTGCACGCCAAAAATGGGTGCGGGATATTTGTAATCTGGCGAAAGCATCTCTTTATCGGGCTGGTTCCAGCAATCATCAAAAAAGACAAATTCCGTCTTGATGCCATACTTGTCGGCCCGCGCCAGAAAATCCTCGATGTCCTTGAGCAACGTAACCTTATTTTTCAGGTAGATGCCATAATGGAGATAAACACGGACGCAATTGAACCCATAGACGGAGGCGTAATGAAGTTCCCGGTCATTGATGATCGGATCGTATTCGTCCCATTGCTGGGCTTCATTCACATATTTTGTCGGCACAAAAACCGCGCCTTTAACCCAGCGCCAATCGGTCTTATAGCTTAGCGGAGCAGGCGCGGCTGTGCTTTCCGCCGGCGCGGCTTTGATGCCGGAAGGTGACAACAGGAACATGAGTCCGGTCATGGCCGCTCCGCCGATTGCCGGCCAAAAAGATCCATTGAATTTTGAACTGGCCGTTGTCGCGAACGTATCGTCATTTCGGAAAACATTGTGATTCCTATTTTGTTTCATCTTTAAATGTTCCTTCGGGCACCAGCGAACCTGAATGAGAGCAGGAAACAAAGCCAAAACAGCATGCCTGGCGATCACAATCACGAGTCAGCCCCGGCTTGCGGAGACCGGCATTCAAGAAGAACCACCGTGTTTTTCGTCGTGATCTGAATATCACCAATCCCATGTGGAACGATAATGCGGTCGAATTCGCGCAGCGAAACCTGCTCACCTCCCGCTGCCAGGACGCATTCTCCCTGCGTAACCAGAAGGATCGTGCATCCGCGGGGGCGCCAGCGCGCGCTTCCCGCAATGACCGTGCGCAGGACGGTGACGCGATCCGTCACACGTTTGTCCACCAACGACTCGCGGCGCAGATTCGCCGATGGGCCAAGCGGCTGCTCAAAGACAAAGTCCAGGCATTGATCGGAGAGGTGCGACAACAATGCGCCGGCAAACCGCAGTCAGCGGCCGTGGAGCAGGCATTGGGTTACTTCGTTCGCAACGTGAGCCGGATGCAATATGGAACCTTCCGAGCAGCGGGCTACTTCATCGGTTCAGGTGTGGTTGAAGCCGGCTGCAAGACCGTCATTGGTGGTCGCTGCAAACAATCGGGCATGTTCTGGTCGGAGTCCGGAGCCGAAAACATCCTCGCCCTGCGCTGCATTCACAGCAGCCGTCGCCTCGAAGACTTTTGGAAATATAGGCTAAATGAACAGGCTGCTCACAACGATGCCCTACCGCTAGCAGCATAAATGAAGAATTTTGTCTCACACTCGTTTCATTTTGAGGAATGTTTAGAGCGCCAGCGGCGTGGCATATTTGTAGCTCCAAATCCGGTTGTGACACAAGCTCCGTCAGGAGCGGCATCATCTGAATATGTGGAAACTTGCAATTCAGGCGCGTAACGATGAGCAAATCCGCCTCCGGTCAGTCCAGCACACACAGCACCGAGTCCAATTCGTGGCGGCTCTCCAGCGCGTGCCTGACTCTCTGGCCGGCACGTTCGATGGTGCCGCGCCGTTCTCGGATGTAGCGAAAGCTGAAACGCGAGCCGGCTTCCAGGCGTGCCGAGTATTCGCGCGTAAAGAATTGTGGGTGCGAGGCAACCGCGTGCAGGATCATCAAGCCGCAACTGGTCGTGATCAACTCCTGAAGCGCGACCCGGCTCTCCTCAGCCAGCCCATCAGCCGACTGAAAGACCCACGCGATAAAGCCTTGCAGGCGATTCGTCAGTCCATCCAGCGGGCCCCGAGCCGAGCCGCTGGTGAAGACGGTGTGATGCCTGGACTCCAGGTCCCGTCCCACATCCTGCAGGTCGTCGAGAAACTGGAGAACCACTCCGTACCCGAAGAGGAAGTCCGCTTGCGGCCTGGTCAATTTCCCTGCCACCAAGTAGCCGTCCGCCAGCACGGAGGCCCCGCCCTTCGCCACGCTAAGCGAACCCAACTCTGCCGCATCGCTGAACGGCACGGGCGAATGCTGCCGCAGGCTGTCGGTTTGCGCCTGGTGTATCGCGTGCAGGCTCCAGTGAACTTCGGGAAAGTCGGGGACCGGATAGGTTCGATCGATGGTGTCCAGCAACCGGCCGATGTCCCTCCCGCGTGGCGTTTGCGGAGGCGCGGGCGAACCGCGCAACCGGCCGGTCAGCCAGCAGGACATCCCCTGCTTCATGGCTGCCGGCACCTCGGGATCGTCCAGCAGGTTGTCCGTATAGGGATAGAGCATGCTATAGGCGAAGACCGGTGGCGTCAGGGTGACCGGCCGATCCAGAAAGAGCTGAATGGAGTTCGCGATCCAAACATTGCGCACCGCCTGAAACAGGTCCTCCGCCTTCAACGTCGGATTGAAAGCTCGGGCTTGGTGAATGAAATCCGCGGTAGCCCGACGATACGGACCCGAGAAAAGCACGGCGACGCAACGCTCGGAGAATCCCAGGACGCTTTCGCTGAAACCACGAAGGCGATCGAGCAGGGGTTCCCTCCAAGCCGCACGCGCGGATTGAGCCTCTGGGTAATGTTTCACCCGGTCCTGCAGCCAAGCGATCAACTCGTCCGCTTCCCGCTCGCAACGCCGGCGCTCGCGCGCAGTTACGGGGTCCGGCGGCGCGGGCGAGTCGCCACAGCTCTCGTTCCAGAGCCTGCAGTACTTCGCGGCGAATTCGTTGCGTTCCCGGTCAAGACTCCATTCTAGCCGACCCGGTTGCCGAGCCTGTGGCGGACAACCGGAGGGGCCAAGGCTCCCACTCCTCTCACCGACCACCCTATGGGTAGTTTGTGTCATCACCGTGGTCCGGGTAACCGTTCAGACCTGGCAAGGTCCCGCCGGGCGCGCCTCGCGCCGGGCGCGCCGGTTCATCGCGGCGTCAGTGCTGCGGTGTCCCGGCCATCCCCGTCACAGCAGAGAACACCGCAGGCAGGGTGAAAGTCGCAGAATTCCACCTTGACGAAGGGGGTGACCAGCGGGCATGTGCGCGCCAAGACACTACGGGTAGCCCCGGCTGAGTTCATGCGGTTGCCCAAACCAAAGGAACGAGATTTGATTTTCCGGCTTTCCCGATCATGTCTCAATACTTTGGTACCCCCGAAAAAGGGGTCAACCCATTCTCTGACGGGCTTTCAGCCCTGGTAATACGCCATGTTCTTTTTCTTTCACACCGGCAAGCGCGCTGCATAATGGCACCGCGACGACATGATGACGAAAGTTCCTCTCTCAGAGCTGACGGACCGGATGAAGCGTTTCCGGGCACGGATGGATGCGGAGAGCCCGAATTGGGAACTGGCCGCGTTCTTCGGCCGGGTCAACCAATACTATTTCACCGGCACGATGCAGGACGGCGTGCTGCTGGTTTCCCGCGACGGCGAGACCGTGTTCTGCGTGCGCCGGAGCTTCGAGCGGGCGTGCGCCGAGTCGCTCTTTCCCGACATTCGCCTGATGAAAAGCTTTCGCGACGCCGTGCCTACGGTGCCGGCGGCGCGGGAAGTCATCCACATCGAAACCGAGCTGGTGCCGCTCGCGTTGGTCCAGCGTTTCCGAAAACATTTCCCCTGCAAAGAAGTGGCCTCGCTGGACACGCAGATCGCCCGGGTGCGGGCGGTGAAGAGTCCGTATGAGCTGGCCATCATGGAACGGTGCGGCGCGCTCCACCGGCGCATCATGGAAGACAGCGTGCCGGCGTTGTTGCGCGAGGGAATGAACGAGGCGGAGTTCGCCTGCGAACTTTATTCCTTGCTCGTGCGGGAGGGGCATCAGGGAACCGTCCGCTTTGGCACGTTCAACGTGGACATCGCCGTGGCGCAGTTGGGTTTTGGGGTGAACTCCATTTATCCCACCAGCTTCGACGGGCCGGGCGGGTGCGTGGGTATCAGCCCCGCGGCGCCGGTTCTGGGCAGCCGCGACCGGAAACTTCAAAAGGGCGATCTCGTCTTCGTGGACATCGGCTGCGGCGTTGACGGTTACCAGACCGACAAGACGATGACATACATGTTCGGCCGGCCGCTGCCGGATGAGGTGATCGCGCTCCAACGGCGCTGCGTAGAGATCGAACGCCGGATGGCGTCGCTGTTGAAACCCGGCGCGATTCCGTCGGAGATTTATTCAAAGACCTTGGAAGGTCTCGAAGCAGAATTCTTGAAGAACTTCATGGGCTTCGGCAGTCGCCGGGCGAATTTCCTCGGGCACGGGGTGGGTTTGCAGATTGATGAACCGCCAGTGCTCGCGGAGGGTTTCGACGAACCGCTGGCCGAAGGAATGGCGCTGGCGCTCGAACCAAAGAAAGGCGTGCCGGGCGTGGGCATGGTGGGCACCGAGAACACCTACGTGGTCACGGCCCAAGGGGGTAGGAGCCTCACGGGCAAGAACCCCGGACTGATTCTGGTCTGAACGGGCAAGCCCGCATGGTCAAAAAAGTCAAGCAGCTTCCCGAGTAGACGGCATGCCGCAGAATGCGTTGCCTTTCAGGAGGCGATCATGTAAATGTTTTTTCCAGCGGTGAAGGCCGCCGAAAGACAATGTTGCAGCGCCCTGTACTATGTAACAATTAGCCCGCATCAGGTGGCGACGCTTTCCGCGTAGAAATGATTCAGCAGTCCGCCCAGGGCCGTATCA
>PLQC01000179.1 GCA_003159675.1 Limisphaerales bacterium | reverse complement strand
GGCTCCGCCACCACCACCCCGCCGCCGTAACCTCCGTCCACGTAACCCACACAACCCGTCAATCCCGCCAATACCGCAATCCCCAGCCCAATCTTGATTCAGTCAACCGGACCGTTCGCCTTGTTCCGTTTGATTTTCATACGCCATAGAATATCCTTGGAAACCTTCCCCTCGCTATGGGGTGTTCACCCCACCCGGAGATTTCGGAAGGATCGTTTGCTCAGGAGGCTCTCCTCGGATCGAAGGTGGATTTGGTCGCCAACTGTTTCCACAAACGCTCTTCCTCTTTGCTGATGCGGGGCGGGACCTGGATGGAGACCCCGACGTGAAGATCGCCGCGCTTGGCCATGCCGGCGGGCAGCCCTTTGTCCCGCACGCGCGGTTGATGTCCCTGCTGAGTGCCTGCGGGGACTTGATTTGATTGGCCTCCCTTTGGTCATTCGACAGTCAGTTTGGCGGGATCGGCTTTGTCATTGCCTGGTACATCATTTCCTCGCTGAGGAACGGTGGACCATATAGTTCGTACCCGCCGCTTAGTTTTTCGTTAATTTTCCGCGCAAGCTCGTCATGGGTTGCGGCATCGGCGTGAAAAGGCACCGCGACGATTGTATATTCGATCGGAGTTTTCATGTTATCCTGAGTTACGAATTCTTTCCCTTTTTCTTACACTGCCCCACCAATTCGGCAGGCAACGGCCAACTGTGTCCGTGAGCCAGCAGCCCCTGAGTATCCTCGGGTCCCCAAGTGCCGGCGGCGTAATTGGGGAAATCACTGGGCGGAGCCGCCGCCCAGACCTCGAGCACCGGCATCAACGAACGCCATGCCGCCTCGATCTGGTCGGCGCGCATGAACAAGGTGGCATCATTCTTCATTACGTTCCAGAGCAATGTCTCATAAGCGTCAGGCGACCGGGCGGCGAAGGCGTCTTGGTATCTCCGGAGATAGTTTCTTTCGTGTCGGCACCCCCAGTCGCTGGTGCGTTCATAATGCGAAAATAATCCGGGTAAGCGCGCGGATGCTATGGGGTGTTTTCCGTATGCCAGACTTGATGAATCCAGCCCCGACACGGCAGGTCGGAAGGATGGTGAGCGAAACCTGACGCGACCGGGACAAGTCGGAGCGAGGCGGAGAACCCCAAAAGCTTCCGGCGCTAAACGATGGTCAACTGGACCGCATGATCGGCGGTTATTCGCCTCCCAGGCGCGAACGGTGCGGACGGGGGCTTCAATTGTGAATCTCGGTAGTTCATATTTGATATTTCGTTGACAGGCCTGCGCGCCCGCAGAGAATCGCGCTCTGGGAAGTGGCGTTGTGGAAAAGGATCAGTCCAGCGGAAAACCCTTTTCGTCCGCCGGATTGACGAATATCAATTTTTCCAAATGCGGGCCGAGGCGAAGCAACATCGCGGGCCTGGGCGCAGCCAACGCCAGCAGTTCATCATCGTTAATGATCCGAACGCCGCGGCCGGTTGCAGCCGTCTGAACAACTTCGACTGTCGTCGCGGGCGGAATCACTTTTCGAGTTACGAACGGTCGTGTGTCCACAATCGCGCCGGCAGGCATCGATTGAGTGCGGGCGAGTGAATAGCTCTTTTTGACGGTCTTCGCCGCAGGCGGAAGAACCGGCTGGCGTTTCGGCAGGTTTTGATGGACAACAACCGCAATCAATCCCAAGCCGACGAACACCGCCATTACGCGCGGCGTTTGCCGGAATCGGCGACGCCGGCGAACCAAACGCAATGTTTCGCCCAGCAACGCTTCGCGAAAATCGGGGTGTGCTGCTTCCGCCAATACGTCCGCGAGCAACTCGTTGTTGTCAGCCTCGCGATTCATTGTTCAATTCCGCCAGCACCGCGTCTTTCAATTTGCGCCGGATGCGGGACAATTTTGATTCAACGGCTTTTTCCGTCGTTTGCAATTCACCGGCGATTTCGAGGACGGCGCGCCGGGCAAAATATTTTTGCTCGATCAATTCTTGTTCGTCCGGCGGCAGCGACGCGACTTTCTGTTCCAACAGAATCTGCAAACGCTCGTCGGCGTGGTTCCCGGTTGAACGATGGAATTCGATGTTTGCGTGTTGCGTGAACCTGTCGAGGAATGAAAGGTAGCGACGACGTTTTCGCTTTTCATCGGCCAACGCCGTGCGTGCCAGAACCGTGAGCCAGCTCCAAAAGGAGTCTTCGTTCCGGAATAGTTTGATATGCCGCGTCACGCGAACCAAAGTCGCCTGCAATGATTCGCGCGCCTCGTCTTCGTTGCCGGCGGTGACGACCAGGAGGTAACGCCACAGGCGGTCGAAGTAATCGTCGTAAAATATCCGGTAAGCCATTTCATCTCCCTCGGCCATCCGGCGCGTCAACACCGCCGCATCCAGCGGGCCGCGCGGATTCTGATCCGCCGGCGCAGGATGCTGGCTGGACATGGACGGTTGGATGTTTTCTTCCAAGCTGGTGCATTGACCGCTGGCGGAAATCACTCGGCGACTTTGGACCTTTCTTTGGGCAGCGGCAATCCTGTGGTTGGATCAATCTCCGGCGGAGGCTTGACCTTGGGCGACTGCAACGCCTTGAGCACGGCGTCAATCACATCCAATTTGTCCGGCTCGCCGACGGCGATCAACAGCTTTGTCTCCTTGTGAAAACTGATGTCCGGCGGCGCAGTGTCGCCCTGCATTTTCCAACCGGTTTGAATCGCTGTCGTAATGTCGTCCACAGTCAGGCCGCGCTCCAGGTAGGGCGCCAATTGGTAGAAGCGGCAGGCTTTGGTGGGAATCGCGCGCGGCAGAGGAGGTTTTACGACGTAGAAGTACCAGATTGAGTTGTCCGCCGGATTGCCGGAGGTTTGAAAACCGTAGCAGGTTTGGATTGTCTGATAGTTTTGATTGGGCGTGGCGAAGGGTCCGTTATAAAAGGTGCCGGTCACATACGTTTCGAGTTTGGTGCTGGCGGATTTTAAAGCCTCAAACAATTGAGACACATCCACGTTGTTCATTTTGAGCGGCGGCAACGCCATTGTGGCATCTTCGGCTGGTATGATGGCGTTCAAGGGCTTTCCGGTGGCGTGTTCGATTGCGGCCATGAGTTGCCTCGGCGTGCCGCCCGGAAAATCGAGGTTGAATTTGGTTAGCCTGGGCGTGGAACCGATTTCCTGTCCCGTCGCCGCATCAATCGTGTGAACTTGCTGTCCAAAGACCGGCGCAAGCGTCAGCACGAACAGGGAGGCGGCCAAATAGATGGATTTATTCATACATTCGATGGTTTGATTTGTATTCTCTATACAGGAACACGACGGCCACCACCAAATCCTTCGCCAGAAAATCGGAATTCGATGTCGAGATTTTCGATCTCCGATTGACGCACGCGAATGGCAGGAATCCCCAGGCCGACAGCCGTGCATCGTCGCCAGGCCCAGCGACGTTGAATTCCCTGGATCCCATCTCATTCAGGGATCGGGGACGGAGGCACGAACCGTGCGAGTCACCGCGTTCTCTGAGACTTCCCCTGTAACGACGAGGCCGGGATGATTTTGTTTCAAAGACTGAGTTGGGACGATTCATTAGGCATTCTTACCGCCAATTGACCTTTTCTCGCTCAAGCCTGCGGTGAATGCGCCGATAAGGACTTAAAACGATCTTTCGTGCACGGCTTTCTCCATCAACGGAGGCTGATACTCCCGCCACAATTGACGGGGATGAAGTTCTTTTTGCTCCTATACGTCGTGATTGCGGCTCAGTGCTTCGCGCTGGACCCCGCCAGGACTCTTTTCCAGTATAATTGCCGGACCTGGGCGCGCCAGAACGGCCTTCCCGCCAATGGCGTGAGCGCCATCGCACAGACCAGGGACGGCTACATTTGGCTGGGCTCCGCACAGGGATTGATCTCTTTTGACGGAGTCGAATTCCGGCTTATGGACATGAGCCGATTTGGAAGTCCCATCGTCACCAGCTTATCTGCCTGCAAGCAAGGGGGTCTGTGGTTCGGGCTGGAACGCAGCGCATTCGGATACTGCGACGGTAAAAACATTTCATTTCGGGGTAACGACAGACTCGGCGGGGTCACCCTGAATGTTCAGTCCCTCCTCGAATCCCGCAATGGAGATCTCTACCTTGCCGCAGAAAGCCAGTTGGGATGCGTGACAAGGGACAAAACGTATAACATTGTGCTGCCTCAGCCGGGCGGCGTCAAGTTCATGGATGCAACCGCCGTTTACGAGGACTCGAAAGGGCGGATATGGATGGGGACGGCGCATCAAGGAATGTACTATTTGGAGCATGGAACGGTGAAGCAGTTTCCCGATCCTATCCTGGACAACCTGGAGGTTCGATGTGTAGCGGAAGACACAATGGGGCAGATTTGGATTGGCACCGATTTGGGTCCGCTTTGTTACGACTCGAACCTGCAAAGGAAACCATTTCCTTTTCCGTGGTATCCCACGCGCGCTTTGCTGGTGGATCGGAAGGGGACGCTATGGTTAGGCACGATTAGCGCAGGCCTGGCGCGATATCAGAATGGCAACCTGACCTACCTCCGAAAACAAGATGGCCTTGCGGAGGATGTGGTCGTCGCCCTTGCCGAAGATAAGGAAGGAAGTTTGTGGGTCGGGACCCGGGGCGGGCTCAGCCAGCTCACCGACGTAAAAATCCCCACATTTGGGAAATCCGAAGGCCTCAGCGCCGACGTGAATACCGACGTCTGCGCTTCAAAACGAGGAGGACTTTGGATAGCGACTGGAGATGGGTTCACATACTTCGACCAAAAAGAGGGCATGATCCATTCGGTGTCGCTTGGATTGACCAATAACTATGTCCAACGAATCTTCGAAGCTCAAAGCGGAGATATTTGTCTGGTGAACGGATACAAGGATATCGAGCTATTCTCGGGCGACAAACTGCTCGCTCGATATGCCAGTGAAAAATGGCCGTCTGCGATTGCGGAAGATAAACACGGACTCGTTGTCGCGAGGGATGGGGAACTTTTCAGAATCGGCACCCATTCTCTGGTGCCGTACCGATTCGCAGATGGCCAAAAACCTGACATGGGCTGGATTTTCAACCTTGCCACCGCTCGGGATGGTTCCTTGCTGATGGCCTGCACTGCCGGGATTTGCCGGGTGAAAAGCGACGGAACGTTCACTTTGTGGACCAGGGAAGACGGCCTGCCCACTTCAAATGTGACCTGGGTCTGCGAAGACCCCGATGGTGTCATTTGGGCGGGGACGGAGAGCGGCATCGCAATGCTCGAAAACGGGCGGATTCGGGTCATCACAAGAGAGAACGGGCTATTTGACAACATTACTTACGCCATTGTGCCGGATGACCGTGGCAATCTGTGGGTAGATTCGAGCAGGGGATTCTACCGTGTCAGCCGGCAAGGCTTGCGTGATTTCGCGGCCGGAAGAACCCACCGTGTAGAATGCGTGGCTTTCAACGGAGTGGACGGAGTGAAGAACGCGGAGCGCTTCCAGCAACAGTTTTCAGGGTGCAAGACACTCGACGGCCGGATCTGGTTTCCCACCGCCCACGGGATCGTGATGATCGATCCGGCCCATATTGCGAAGAACTCCGTTCCGCCGCAGGTCTTTATCCAAAGTGCGCGCGCCAACGGCCGGGAGCTCAACACCGCGGAAAAGGCCGTGATTGAACCGGGCAAAGGCGAGCTCGAGTTTCACTACACCGGGCTGAGTTATATCTCTCCTCTGGCGATCGGCTATCGCTATAAACTCGAAGGCTATGACCAAAACTGGGTCGAAGCCGGCAACCGCCGCTCGATGCTGTATACGAATCTGAAGCCAGGAGAATATCGATTCCTGGTCCAAGCCTGCAATGAAGATGGAGTCTGGAACACAGAGGCAGCCGCATTTTCGCTGAAACTGCTGCCCCATTTTTATGAGACGGCCTGGTTCATAGTTTTGGTGCTATCTATTTTAGGGGTGGGCATCGGGGGTCTTTACCGTTGGCGCCTGAAGCAACTGGAACGAAAACAGAAGCAATTGCAGGCAGCCCGTGATTTGCTGGAGGCCAAAGTGGAGGAACGAACAGCGCAATTAACCAGGGAAATCAAGGAACGCGAACGCGTGCAACTGGAGGTCGAACGCGTGCACCGCGAATTAGTGGACGCGTCCCGGCAGGCGGGACAGGCGGAGGTGGCGTCCAACGTTCTCCACAACGTGGGGAACGTCCTCAATAGCGTCAATATTTCGGCAACGATGATCAAAGATCGGGTGGAGGCTTCCAAGTCGTCCGGTGTGAACCGGGTTACCGAACTGCTCTCTTCGCATCGGCAGAATCTAACAGAGTTCCTGGCGGAAAACGGGCGCATCGACCAAGTGATCAATTATCTGGAGTGTCTCGGCCAATCCGTGGCTTCGGAACGCTCCGCGATGCTCGTGGAACTCGAAGATCTCACGAAGAACATCGATCACATCAAAGAAATTGTGGCCATGCAGCAGAATTATGCACAAGTTTCCGGAGTCATGGAATCCCAGTCAGTGCCGGCGCTCGTGGAAGATGCGCTGCGGATCCACGAAAACGCGCTCGCCAACTGCCGGATTCGCGTCATGCGAAAATTCGACCCGGCTCCAAACATCCTCGCGGACAGGCATAAAATTCTTCAAATTCTGGTGAACCTCATCGCGAATGCCAAGCACGCGCTGACCGAATCCACCGCGAAGGAACGATTGCTCACGCTCACAGTCGGCACGGCTGGCGAGGACACGATCCGGGTCGCCGTGACCGATAATGGGATTGGCATTCCCAAGGAGAACCTCACCCGCATCTTCACTCACGGATTCACGACACGCCCCGACGGGCACGGGTTTGGGTTGCACAGCGGAGCTCTTGCCGCCAAGGAAATGGGGGGGAATCTCTCCGTGCACAGTGAGGGTCGCGGTCAAGGTGCGACCTTCACACTTGAATTGCCGTTACAGAAGAAACTCGTTGAGAACCAATGAGCAGCCATTCGACTGTTTAGCGCCGATTCCAGTGCTTTCAGGGAGGCCCATTCAACACCAAAGCGAAATGCAGTGGTTATCCAGTTCCGAGAGGGACTGCCACTCGCCATCGGGATTGGTGACCGCGGCTTTTCCGCCTGCGGAAAAGATTGCCCGGTCCGGTTGGTTGATTCATTCTGCTTGAATGAAAGCCACCGTGTTCACCCGCTGCCTTGTGGCTGCGGTATCCCTCTCCACTTTCGGATTGAAGTTTGCCGCCGCGGGAACGACTGCTCCGGGCGATTATCCCGTCAAACCCGTGCCGTTCACCGCGGTTCATCTCAACGACCTGTTCTGGGCGCCGCGCATCGAGACCAATCGCGTCACAACCATCCCCTATGCGTTCAAACAATGCGAGTTGTCCGGGCGCATGGACAATTTTGAGCGCGCCGCCGCCGTGCTGCGCGGCGAGAACATCGTCAACCGCAGGCCGCCCGGTTTCCCGTTCGACGACACCGACCCCTACAAAGTCCTTGAAGGCGCGTCCTATGCCCTTGCCGTCCAGCCCGACGCGAAGCTTTCCGCCTACGTCGATCGTCTCATCGCGCTCATTGCCTCCGCGCAGGAACCGGATGGTTACCTTTACACCACGCGCACCATCAACCCGCAACACCCGCACGCGTGGGCGGGGACGAACCGCTGGGTGAACGACCCGGAAGCCAGCCATGAACTCTACAATGCGGGACACTTGTTCGAAGCCGCCGCCGCGCATTACCAGGCCACCGGCAAAACCAATCTGCTCCACGTCGCGCTCAAGGAAGCCGATTTGCTCTGCCAAACCTTCGGTCCGGCCACAAATCAACTGCATCTTTGGCCCGGACACGAAATCGTCGAAATGGGACTTGCCAAACTGTTCCGCGCGACCGGCGACCGGCGCTATCTCGACCTCGCGAAATACTTCATCGATGTTCGCGGCCCCGGCGGCAATGATTACAATCAGTCCCGCATCAAACCCGTGGACCAGGTCGAGGTCGTCGGCCACGCGGTTCGCGCCGCCTATCTTTACAGCGGCATGGCCGACGTTGCAGCCTTGACCGGCGATCAAACCTACATCGGCGCGATCGACACCCTCTGGGAAAACTGCGTCGGCAAAAAACTCTATATTACCGGGGGCATCGGCGCGCGCCCCGACGGCGAGGCGTTTGGAAGGAATTGCGAACTGCCCAATCTCACCGCCTACAACGAAACCTGCGCCGCTGTCGGGAACGATTATTGGAACGAACGCTTGTTCCTGCTTCACGGCGACGCCAAGTACGTGGATGTGCTTGAACGAACGCTTTACAACGGCTTGCTGTCCGGGGTGTCGCTCGAGGGCACAACATTCTTCTATCCCAACCCGCTCGAATCCGACGGTTCGCACGCGCGCAGCCCCTGGTTCGGTTGCGCCTGCTGTCCCGGAAATATCACACGCTTTTTGCCGTCCGTGCCCGGCTATTTCTACGCCCATCAGGGCGACACCATTTTCGTGAATCTCTACGCCGCCGGAGTGGCCGACATCCCATTGGACGACTTCCGCGCGGTGAAGCTGACCCAGGAAACCCGCTACCCGTGGGACGGCAAGGTAAAGATCATCGTCGCTCCTGGCAAAAAGTCGAGGTTCACCATCGCAATCCGCATCCCCTGCTGGGCCCGAAACGAGGCCGTGCCCGGCGATCTCTACAAGTTTTTGGATGCGGCGAATGAGCCCGTCACACTCAAGGTCAATGGCGTCGCCGTCCCGTTGAAGTTGGACAAAGGCTATGCCAGTCTCCAGCGTTCGTGGAAATCGGGCGACGCGATCGAGTTGAAGCTGCCCATGCCCGTTCGTCGGGTCGTCGCCAACGAAAACGTCCGGGCGGACCGGGGCCGCGTGGCGCTGCAGCGCGGACCGATAGTTTTCTGTGCCGAGTGGCCGGACAATCCGAACGGCAAAGTCCGCAACCTGCTTTTGCCGGACGACCAGCCCCTGACGGCGGAATTCGATCCTGCGCTGTTGAACGGTGTCGAGACGATCCACGGCAAGGCATTCGCCGTGTCCAGGCAGGCGGATGGCAAGCTTGTGAAGACAGAGCAGGATTTCCGGGCCATTCCGTATTTTGCCTGGGCCAACCGCGGCCGTGGCGAGATGGCCGTCTGGCTTGCCGACTCCGAAGACGGCACGCGAATGCCCTGACCGTGGCATCCACTGACGCGCCAGAGTGAATGCCTGGATGAATTTCCGGGATCGGGAAAACTGCGAGGACACTGCAGATCACAGACCTGCACTTCGGAGTGCGGCTCTGTAAGCCGCAGCGGCCGGTAGTGCCCGCAATCCGGAAATCACTTTTGGCAAACGTTCCAATCAGTCCACGAACGCAACGGCGTTCATTTGGAACTTCAGGACAATTTCTTTTTCGCCGCGTCAGGCACTTCCACCTTCGTCGCCCCGATGTCTTTGATTTCCACCGTCGTGTCGCGGTTCACATCCCGGTCGTTGCCGTTGAAACTGACCGTGCCCTGGACCTTGAACTCGTACTTCGTCAGCACGCCGTCCTTGAGCCAGAACTTCACCGAACCTTTCGCGTTGCTGACGGTGGCGTCGCCGCCCCGCCCGAAGGTGAGCAATGCCTTGGCGCCTTCTTCGGTCAGGTCGCTCGAATATACATCGCCGTCCTTCTTCAATTCCTTGGCGGCCGCCGCCAAATCGCCGGCCTGCGTGGCCGGGGATTTAAAATTGCGGACCATGCCGCCCAGGAACCGGCCCGGGCCATCGGAGGTATCCAGTTCCGACAGGGACTGCCACTCGCCATCGGGGTTGGTGACCGCGGCTTTGCCTGCCTTGAGGACGAACTCGGTCGTGTTGTCGCCGAAGCTCAATTTGACGTGCGTGAAGCCGTCCTTCTCGGTTTTTCCATCCGTGAGTCCGGGATGGAATGGGGAATCTTCGGGGACCACGACAGTGGCGGTCCAACTGTAGTTGGTTTGATCGGCGAGCTTTTTCGTCGCGTTGGTGACGTCATCCTTGGGGGTGGAATCCGCTGCGAAGAGCGATCCGGCCCACAGGGCCATTAAACCGAACACGAAGTTCTTTTTCATAATTGATTCTCCGCAAGTTCCGAAGTGGAGCGAGCCGGGTTGGTTGAATATCAAGCGGACAGTAGTCCCGNNCGCATCGCACGGAACGGCGCTTTTTGCCCGGGCAACGCTTCGGCGCTCCCTAAGCCTCAAAGGACTTGCCGCAACCGCAACTCTGGCGCGCGTTGGGGTTGGATATCTTGAATCCTCCGCCGGTCAACGCATCACTGAAATCCACCACGGCTCCACGGATGAACTTGGCGCTGAATGGATCCACCAGGACGGAAACCCCGTCCATCTCCACCGAAGCATCGTCGGGGCGTCTTTCGTCGAAGACCATCGAGTACTGCATTCCGGAGCACCCGCCCTGCTCCACGAACACGCGCAGGCTCCTGCCGCTGTTCTCCGGCTGCGAGAGCAGGGACTTCACCTCTTGCGCGGCGCTGGAGGTCAGCGTCACAACTGATCCGGTGCTGGTGTCGGTATCCATAATTGGGTTGCCGGAGAAATCTAGCGGCGGCGCGGACCGCTGTCAAACGGGCGGGCCTATTTTTTTTCAGAGGCGAGGCTTTTCTGCGCGCTCAGGATTTTCTTGTCCAGGCTGGAGCGCATCTGCGGGAGCCATTCCTCCAATTTGCCATAGAGGTTGATGGCGAGCGGCCACTGTTGCAGGCTTTCGGCGAGACGGGCGGCTTCGAGGCCGGCCTTTTTGACCCAAAAAGGATCGGGTTCCTCGCCATTGCGAAGCATTCTTTCGTAGAAGAAGACGTCCTGATAATCCTCGAGGGCCTGGTTGAGCAGCGCGGTCTGTTCGCTTCCGCTCTTGAGTTTGGCCATTCCTTCAGCCACCAGCCCCAGGCCGATTCTGGCCTGGCTGCGCGCCGGGAATTGCGCTTGCGGCGAGTTGATGACCTCCTGGTAGAAGCCGGCGGCTTTGTCATAGAACTTCGGATCCGAGTCGCCCAGTTGCAGGCAGCAATCCCCCATCCTGCCCAGCGCCACGGGAGCCAGCGGATGGGTGGGATAGGTTTGGGGGATCGTGCTGAACCAGGAAATGGCTTCCTGCAGGTCGGCGGGCCGGTTGGTGGCCCCGGGGTCGGTCCGCAACGACAGGGCGTCCCCGCAGGCGATTGTGGCCTGGATTCTGAGATCCAGCGGGCACGCGGCGTTGCCGGCGAGGTTGGTGAAGTAAGTGATGGCGTCTTTGTAATCGAGCCGGGCAATGGCTGCGCGGCCGGCCATCATCTGGGCCTGGTACGTCAGGCTCAAAGGGGGCCAGTTCGTGCTCTTGAACACCAGTTGATAGTTGATTTCCGCGTTTTGAAAATCTCCGCGGCCCCAATAGTAATCACCGATCCAATATTGGGCATCGCGGGCGAGGTCGTTGGTCGGGAACCGAACCATAAAATTGGTGAACGAAACGAACGCATTGGTTTCCCGGCCGGCCATGTAATGATCCCATGCGCGGAAGAATTCCGCGCGCGCCGCGCGCGGAAGTTCCGCGTGATTCGTGAACTGTGCGATCCAGCCGGTGTACTGACCGATGGCCGCGTCCCAGTTTCTCTCCTCCTCGTAACTGCGGGCGACGGCGAGACTCACCTCCGGCAGCAGCGCGTTGGTGG
Source organism: Limisphaerales bacterium (assembly GCA_003159675.1). GTDB lineage: Bacteria > Verrucomicrobiota > Verrucomicrobiia > Limisphaerales > BOG-1460 > BOG-1460. The sequence goes on along the minus strand of PLQC01000179.1, from coordinate 35,490 downwards.
GATAACGTCTGGCGAAGTCGGCGAACAATTCGCGCGCGCCGGCGGGATCGCTCCGCCGGGTGTAGTTCTGCCCCAGAAGGAGCAGGCAATGCGGGCCGGCAAAGCTGTTCGGATACGACTCCAGGATCCTCCGCATCGCCTCCGTCGCGGCGGCCATGTCGTCCGGCAACGCCGCGCGCACGGTTTGATACAGAGCGAGCTCGAAGAGCTGCGGGTTGAGCCCGGCCAGCGTGGTGTAGTGGGTCACGATGGAATTGTAGTTCGCGATGGCCCCGACAAAATCGCGCAGCATGAACTGCGCGTCAGCCCATTTGAACCGCGCCACGGCCTGATCCTCGGAGAACGGCAACCGCTCGGCTGCCATCCGGAAGGCTTCCTCACTCTGGGCGTACCTTCCGTCCGACCAAAGGCACCAGCCCTTGTCGAGCAAGGCTTTCCCCGTCAGCGGACTCTGGGGCAGGGCCGCCAACAGGGTGTCGAAGCGCGCCAGAGCCTGTGGGATGAGGTTGGTCAGAGTTGTGGCCCGGGAAAGGGCGTTGGAATCGCCGCTGACGGCGGTCGCGAACTGTTTCAACTTCAGTTCGCCAATGGTCAGCAACGCCATGTCGCCGGCGGCGGAGTCCGGGTGCTGGTTCAAATAATCCTCGAGGGTTTTCGTGGCGAGGGCGTATTGGCCTTGCGCGAGGTATAACTGCGCAATTTTCAGGAGAGCCTGGCGCTGGTAATCCGGCGGCGCGTTTGTGACAAGGTTGTTTTGATAAGCTGCAATGGCGTCGTCCGGACGTTTCAATTGTTCCAGGATCCCGCCGCGGAAGGACCATGTCTCCGACAGAAGCGCCGGGGTCGGAATGTCCTGCTGGGGAATTCGCACATCGATTTGAGCCGGCGCGGCGTTGATTCCGGATCCCGCCGGGACGAGAGCGCGGGCCAAGGCCAGAAGATTGGTGGTGCTGGCCAGGGCCTGCTCCGGCTGCGCGCTCTCGAGTTGCAGGCGGCACCGAAGATACTCGCGGCGCCACATTAATTCGGGAGCGAACGTTCTGCCGCCCAGGAAATCCAGGGTGCTCTGGACGCTGTTGAATTCTTTCAACGCCAATTCGGCCTCCCCCAGGATCAGGTAGCCCTGAAGCACGAAAACATCGGCGGGATCGGATCCGGCCGCCTGTTGAAACGCGCCGTTGGTTTCCTGCAGCAACTGAGTGACTCCCGGCCAATCCCCGGACCAGGCCAGGGCCGCGGCCTCCTCGACCGTCGCTTCCAGCCGCCGGGGCGAATCGGAAAAATCCCTGCTCACCCGGGCGAAGACGGCTGCAGCCGCCTGGAAGTTCCTGGTCTGAAGATACGCCTGGGCCGTCCAGTAGAGATACTCGTCCTCCCAAATCCCCGCCCGGTTCTCGTTGGCGGAGAGCAACCCGATGGCGTCGGCGAAGCGTTTCAGATGGTACCTGGCCCGGGCCTGAAACAGAATCGCCGCCGGCACCCGGGACGATTTCGGATATTTCAGGACGAACTCGCCGAACCTCTTTTCGGCATAGTCCCACGACTGGATCTTGAACGCCCTGTCCGCCACGTCATAGGCGCGGTCCTCGGCCGAACTGGCGGCATGAAGCGAAACCACGCCGCAGATCAGCGCCAGGAAAATCGAGAGACATCGGCACAATCGGGCCATCTGCCGCCATTGTAGATAACCCGGTGGCGGCGCGCAAAGGTTGTTTGGATTTGCGATTTACTTGTTAAACCGGAAGTTGGTGAGGTCGTGGTCCTGCATGACGTAGGTCTTGATTTCCAGGCGCAACTTGCCGGCCCGCTTGGCCTGCGTCTCCCCGGCCGCCTCGATAAAATCCGCGAAGCTGATGATTTCCGCCCGAATGAAGCTCTTCTGAATGTCCGAGTGGATCGTGCCCGCCGCCTCCCAGGCCGTCATTCCCTTGCGAATCGGCCAGGCCCGGTTTTCCTTGCCTCCGACGGTGAGGAAGCAGATATAGCCGGCTTCCTGAAACGCCCTCAGCAGCAGGGCATCGGGATTGTTGAGGTCCTCACGCGAGGCGGTGACGATCGGTTTGTTGGTGTAAAAGCTGTGCGCTGCCACGGCCTGGAATTCCTCCGGGGCCAATCCCGAGTTGAACACAAATCGCTCGCTTTCGAGCAGCGTCCGGATCTTTTCCAGCGCGGCGCGCTCGGCTTCCTGCGGTTCCCGCCCCAACCGTGTCTCCACAAACTCCAGGTCCTTGAGGATCAGATCGGCTTTCGTGTCGTTGGAAGCCAGGATGGCGTCCGCGTCCAGGAGCTGGTCATCGCCGATCACATCGACTTGTGCGTGGACCTTCTTCTGCGCCTCGACCAGCTTGTCGGCCTGGTCGAATCGCGGATCTTTGAGATTATGTTTGCCGACTTTGATTTCGGGAATGCCGAACAACGCAATTTTCATAGTCAAATATCACGGGCGGCCGCCAACTTAATGGAATCAGCCCGGCTCGGAAACGCTTTTCGCGTTTTTCACCGCGGCGCCAGGAGGCGGCCGAGGTATTGGCCGGTGTAGCTGCCGGCGCATTCGGCGACCTGCTCGGGCGTGCCCTGGGCGACGATCTGCCCTCCGGCATCGCCACCCTCCGGACCCAGATCGATGATCCAGTCGGCAGTCTTTATCACGTCCAGGTTATGTTCGATCACGAGCAACGTGTTTCCGGACGCGCGCAACTTAAACAGCACTTCGAGCAGCTTGGCCACGTCGTGAAAGTGCAATCCGGTCGTGGGTTCGTCGAGAATGTACAACGTGCGGCCGGTGGCTTTCCGGCTCAATTCCGACGCGAGTTTCACCCGTTGCGCTTCACCGCCGCTGAGGGTCGTGCCGGATTGCCCCAACCGGATATAGCCCAGGCCGACTTCCGCGAGCGTCAGCAGCGGCTCGGAGATCTGCGGCACGGCTCGGAAAAACGCGGCCGCCTCGTCCACGGTAAGGTCGAGCACGTCGGCGATGTTTTTGCCCTTGTAAGTGATCTCGAGCGTTTCGCGGTTGTAACGGCATCCGTTGCAGGCCTCGCACGTCACATATACCGGCGGCAGAAAATGCATCTCGATCTTGATCAGGCCGTCGCCCTCGCATTTCTCACAGCGACCGCCCTTGACGTTGAAACTGAACCGGCCGGCGTCGTAGCCGCGGATCCTGGCCGCGGGCAGGCGCGAGAATAGATCCCGGATGGCGTTGAACATCCCGGTGTACGTGGCCGGATTGCTCCGGGGCGTGCGGCCGATGGGCGTCTGGTCGATCACGATGACCTTGTCGAGGTTCTCGAATCCCTGCAGGGCGCGGTGCGTCCCGGGGCGGTCTTTCGAGCCGAAGAATTTCCGGAACAACGCCCGCCGGAGAATGTCGTCCACCAGGGTGCTCTTTCCCGATCCGCTCACCCCGGTGACGCAGGTGAGCGTCCCGAGCGGGATGCGCGCGTCGATGTTCTTCAAATTGTTCTCCCGCGCTCCCAGGATTTCCAGCCAGCCCCGCTCTGGCGAGGGCCGGACGCGGTGTTTCGGCATGGGGATGCTGAGTTCGCCCGTGAGGTATTTGGCGGTGAGCGAATGCGGGTTGGCCAGGAGTTCGTCGAGGGTTCCGGCCGCCACCAGTTCACCCCCGCGCACCCCGGCGCCGGGGCCCAGATCCAGGACATAATCCGCATGACGGATCGTGTCGGCATCGTGCTCGACGACGAGGACCGAGTTGCCGATGTCGCGGAGGCCTTGGAGCGTGCGCAACAGGCGATCGTTGTCACGCTGGTGCAACCCGATGCTCGGTTCGTCCAGGATGTAGAGCACCCCCACCAACCCGGCGCCAATCTGCGTCGCCAGCCGGATCCGTTGCGCTTCGCCCCCGCTCAACGTGCCGCTCTCGCGGTCCAGCGTGAGGTAACCCAGTCCGACATTCCTCAAGAACCCGAGCCGCGCGCGGATTTCCTTGATGATCTCATGGGCGATTTTCTCCTGAAATTCGTCGAGCCGCAGCGTGCCGAAAAAGGCGTCGGCCTTCTCGACCGACAGCGAGCAGACGTCCATGATGGACAGGCCCGGGATTTGCGATTTGCGATTTGGGGTCGGGGTCTCCGGCACCCAGCGTGACGGCCAGGATTTCGGGCTTGAGACGCCGCCCGTTGCAGGCGTCGCAAAACTGCGGGCTCATGAAAGCCTTGAGCCGGTTTCGGGTGAATTCGCTTTCGCTTTCGTGGTAGAGCCGGGCCAGGTTCGGAATGACGCCCTCGAAGGGGCGGGTGATCTTGCTCATTTTGCCGGCGCGCCAGAAGTTGAATTCGATCTCCGCCTCGCCGGAACCCCGCATCAGGATGCGTTTGAAGTCGTCCGGCAGATCCTTGTAGGGCGTTTCCTGGCTCACGTTGCAGTGCGCCGCCACGGCGCGCAGGATGCTCTTGTAGTACACCACCATCCGCTTTCCCCCGCGGCGCCAGGACAGGACCGCCCCCTGCTCCAGCGACTTGTCCGGATCGGGAACGACCAATGCCTCGTCGAAAACCATCTTCTGCCCGAGGCCATGGCAGACCGGGCACGCCCCGGCGGGCGCATTGAAGGAAAAATGCTTCGGCGTCGGCGGCTCGTAACTCTTGCCCGTCGCGGGACTGAGGTTGCGATTGGAATGGAGCGTCTCGATCCACGTCGCGGTGTCGGAGGTCGAGGGCTGAGGATGGGGGGTTGCCGGGTCGGTTTTGGACTTTGAACCCTGGGTTTTGGACGGATCCTCCGGCCGCTGGTGCAACGTCAGCAGCACGCCCTCACCCCATTTCAAGGCGGTTTCGACCGAGTCGCTGAGCCGAACGCGAATTTTTTCGTCGATCACGAGGCGGTCCACCACCGCCTCGATGGTGTGGTCCTTCTTGGGATCAAGCCGTACGCGAACGCCGTCGGCCAATTCCACCAGGGTGCCATCGACGCGGGCGCGGACGAAGCCTTCGCGGGACAGCCGTTCGACGACATCGCGGAACTCGCCTTTCTGGCCGCGGACAACCGGTGCGAGCACCATGACGCGGCTGCGCGGCGGCAGGGCGAGGATTTTATCCACGATGTCACTGGTGGTTTGCGTGACGATGGGCACGCCGGTTTCGGGACAATGCGGCTGCCCGACGTGGGCGTAGAGCAGGCGCAGGTAATCATAGATCTCGGTGGTTGTGGCGATGATGGAGCGCGGGCCGCTGCCGGAACTGCGCTGCTCGATGGCGATGGCCGGGGACAGGCCTTCGATGAAATCCACGTCGGGCTTTCGCATCTGATCGAGGAACTGTCGCGCATAGGCGGAGAGCGATTCGACGTATTTGCGCTGGCCCTCGGCGTAAATGGTGTCGAACGCGAGCGACGATTTGCCGGAACCGCTCAAGCCGGTGATGACCACCAGCTTGTCGCGCGGGATGGTCAGCGTGAGATTCTTGAGATTATGCTCGCGAGCGCCGCCGATCCGGATGAATTCTTTGCTCACAACCGCGAATTTCCTGAGTTAAACAATCGATAAACCTACAACAATCGTTGTGGGAAGGAAAGAAGAACCGAAACGCACCCTCTTGACACTTCCTCCGATCGCAAACAGGCCGGAGCGCGGCGTTTAGAACCAGCGTGAAAAGCTGGAAGGGTAGCACNNGGTCGCCCGTTCCACCCATTTTACAATGACCGCTACGGATCGCGGCTACTGCAGCACCAGGACGCGGTAGAATTTGATTCCGCCCAACCCGCCCGTCAGGGTGCCATCGTCGAGGAAGGAGAACTGGCCGATGGTTGACGTAATGATGGTCGGCAGTGTCTGCCAGTTCGGGGGCGACAGCGTGGGCGTCCACTGCACCTGATATTGGCCGTAAACCGGCCCCGTCCATTTCAGCAGGAAACCGCCGACCGTCTTCGACTCGGTGACCACGGGTGACGGCGGGTTCAGGATCAGGCCTTCGCCTACGCGGAAGAACTGGTACGGGGACGGCAATGGGATGCAATAGGTTGTCGTCGTGGCGGGCGCGGGATCACCGACGACATCCTGGACGAGGGTTGTCCAGGTCATGCCAGGACCCAAATTCGTCACACCCTGGATGAAGTAATGGACGCCCTGCAAGGAGGACCAGGTGATGCAGAAGGTTTGGTTCGCGCCGGATCCGGTGATGTGGCCGCCGGTGACGCTGATGGGCTGGCCCGTGGTGGGCCACCAACTCGCCTCGATCGAATAAGAGACCGGCCCGCCCGAGACGTTGATGGCGGTCAGATACCAGTTACCGGGGATCAGAGGCACCGGTGTGGAGTTGGTGAGCACGACAATCAATTCATCGTTCAGGCCGGGGTTGGCGCTGATGTAATCGAAGTTGGACGTATCAGGAAGCGGCAGCCCCTCGCGGACCGCCAGCGTCATGTCGCCGCTGGGATTGTCGATTTCAAACTGGGCGCGGACCGCGCCGGGCGGGACATAGAAGTGGTAGTGGTCGCTCGACAGGTTGACGATGCCCGAGTTGGCGTTGGTGTAAGGAACCATGTTCGTCAGGTCGATGAGGCCGGCGGCGCCAAAATCCACGCGAAGCACGACGGTCGCATTGGAGCCATTGCCGCAGGGATTCTCCACCGCGAGATAATAGCGTTGGCCGGGAATCAATGGAGGGGTCCCGTTCGTGAACAGCGTGACGCTCCCCGCGGTCGCGGCGGTGAGCAGTTCGAAGTCGGGCGGATTGGCGCCCACGGGAGGAGTCGTCTGATTGAACCATACGTTCACCGGAGCGGTGGCGGAGACGAGCACGTTCGTCGCGAACGCCGCCTGGGACGGAACATCCACGGTGAAATAGGCGAACTGGCACGCAGGGATGCTGTCCGTGACGGTCATCCCATCGGACAGGTGGGCCACTCCCGCGGTATTGGTTGCGAAGATGAATTGCATCTGCCAACTGACAATCTCCGGCGGCGGCGTGCCGCTCGCGGCGCCGGCGCGGTCGTCGCGCACTTCAAGCATCCACTTGCCCAAGGGACTGTCGCCGACCAGCGGCTGAAGAGGTTCCTCCGGCAGGTAATAGAGATTGCCGGGGCTGACATCCGTGAGCGTGAAGGAATCGAGCTGCACTCCTGTGCGGGCGACTGAGACGATTTGCAGCGGCGTTCCGCTCAGACCAGCGGTGAATGGGATGGTGTTCGTCTGCCAGGTGACGCTCCCAGTTATGGGGGTGGTGCTGATACCGGGAATGTTCACGCTCGCCACACCTAATCCCTGATGAATGAAAGTCAGGGTGTATTGATCTCCGGGTCGGGTGGGGAGGACGCGGGAAATGATCCCATTGGACAACGCCAAGAACTGGGTCCCGGAAGGAGTTGCGCCGGCGACCACCCGCACTTGGTTGCTGTCCACGCTCCATCCATCCACATTGGTGGGCGAGGTATAGATGATCGCGGCGACGGGCGGCTCGAAATCGCTGAGGGTGAAGTTCGTGGTCGATGGAGTCCCGAAGAACGGCGGGATGGCGAACTTGATCGGGACCTGGGCGAAGTTCGTATCATCGGTGAAGGTGAAGTAGGAGTAGCTCTCCGAATAAACGGTGGCGGTATAGCTCCACACGGTGTTCGAATCCGGATTCCCGCTTTGATTCATCACAATGGTGATATTCGTGATGCCGGAGCCGAACGGCACGCTAAACGAGCCGGTGAGGCTGACCGGGCCGGTGGAGTAGGCGTCCACGTTGCCTGGGTTGAGATAGACGTCCATCGTGTCGGGGATGGTTTCCATGTTGTAGTTGACCACGACAACCCCGTTCGACGCCGTTACAGGAATCGAGTTCGTGTATGGTGCCGGGCTCGGCACTGTTATCGAGCTTTGCGAGACCGAATTGGTGGTGAAAGCCACCGACCCCAAATTCGCTGAATTGGGACCGCCGCGATTTTCCATGAGCACGAGGCGCTGTCCGATGGGACTGATCAACGTCAGCACGAGGTCCGAGATGCGCGGATGGTTGATGGCGACGGCGATGGCGGCCTGGGCCACCTGCACGTTGCTGAGTTTGCCGGTGACAGCAATCGAGGAATAAGACACCGCGTCATCCAGGATGGGCGCAGGGCCGCCGGAGGTGAAATTCATCGTCTGGATGCGGGCGAAACTCAAGTTCAGGATCCAGCTTAAATCATAGGTTTGGACATTGGCGGTCGGGTTAAAAACGCCGATGAAATAGCGACCGGGCTGAAGCGGCGGCAGCGTGGTGGTACTGATCGAAAGAGCGCCGCCGGGCGGGTCGATGATCTGGGTATAGTCAAAAGTTGTTTGCGTGGGCAAAGCGCCCCGCCGGACGTAAAGCTGGAGTTGCCCCGGGTTGCTGGAAATTCGGATCGTGAGATTGGTCGCTTGCGGAGGCACGTCCACGGCGAGGTAGGTGAAGCTGTTCGGCTCGTTGGTCAGCACATTGTTGGCTCCATTGGCGGCTTCCGGGTCCAAACGCACCAGGAAATTGAGCTCTGTTCCGGTATGGGTCAAGGCGGTGTCCGCCTCGGTAAGCTGCCAGACCCCTTGGCCGGAGCCGCCAATGAAACTGGTGAGGGTGCCCGGGCCATCCGTGTGCTGCGAGCCGGGAATGTCGTTTTCCCCATTGTCCTCATAGATGTTTGTCTGGAGCAGAGCGCCATTGCCAAAGGTGTGGTTGTTGAGCACCGCAAACACTTGGTCATGGGTAAGCGTTCCCTGCAGATCCCCAAAATTCTGGTGTGTGATGATATTGGTGACCACCACACGGCGAATGGTCATGGGGTTCGCCGAGATCGCGATCACATTCGCCACGCCGGGGAGCGCGGGGCTGCCGTCCGGAATAGCTTGCGGCACGTTGATGGCCCAGCCGCCGTTCTGTCCGAACGGCATCAGGCTGAACGCGCCGAGGAATGAATACTCGGCGGACTGCTGATCCTCGGATTTGACGCCCACATAATAGATTCCAGATTGCGCATTGGTGAGCAGGATAAACTCCGTGCCGCCGCGGCTGAGCGATTTGTAGGCGCCGGCGACCGAGACCGGGTTCAGGTTGGTCAGCCCGGAATCCTGGGTGGCGTAGAGATCAATATCCGCCTCGGAGCGGGTCGCGTTGGCGGGATTGTTCACGTTGGTGACACCCATGCGCGAACTCGACAGGTTCACCGGCACGAACGTGACGAAGGCGGCGTTCGTATAAGCGTTATCGTTTGTGATGATATAAAACCGCCATTGATTGGTGACGCCGAGCGTGATGGCCCCGTTCGGCCCCCACATCGTATTTGTTAAAGGAACCGTGGCGGTACCCTGGAAAGGCGAATTGGCGCCAACGTGCTGTTGCGCCAACAATTGGCCCGACACTCCCGGCGTGGATGCGAACTCGTTGGTGAGGCCGGTCACGTTTGGCGTCAGCACGGAGACAACGCCGCTCTGTTGCGGGTTTACGATTGTGAACGCGTTGGTGCTCTGGCTGTCACTGGAGATGACCAACGCGTAATCCTGCGCCACTTTGTTTGGGTTCGCCGTCACCGCGTTTACGTTCACCCGCCATCCCATGACGGTGATGGAGTAATTGGTGCCGAGGTTGGGGGCCAGATAGACGTTCTGGACGTTGTTGATCACGTCGATATTTGGTGAATTGGTACTGCCCGGGAACACAAAATTCGCCCCGGCGCCGATGTCGTTGCCGTAATATACCTGGAGGTTGTTCGGATCATCCAGGTTGGTCACCACTAGAGCCAGATTGTTCACCAGCTTGATGCTGGCGACGGGATTGCCGGGCGGATCGGTCCAGACCAGGGTGGCGCGGAGCGGCTGGGTCTGCGCCGAAGGATCGACTTTCACGAAAATCGTCCGGCTGTCGCCGGTCGCCAGCGCATTCGTCGGGTCCTGGTCGAAGAGCAGCACCGGTGAGGGCCCGTTGGTCAAAACGCTCCATATTGCCGCGGCCGCGTTGGTCGGCAGGCTGACCGGGACGCAGTTGGTCAGATTGACGACGCCCCAGCCCTCGATGTTAAGGGTCTTGTTCACCTGAAAATCGTATCCGGGGAGCGTATTGACCGGGCGCGAGCCGTTGATCAGCATCGCCTTGAGCAACGCGGGACTGGGCACCGAGTTCAGTGTGTTGGTGAAATAATCATCCAACAACGCGAGTAAGCCCGACACGGCCGCCGCGGACATGCTGGTGCCGGTCTCATATCGATACCACGGTCCCTTGGGCCCGGCGGTACCGATCGAGTCGTTCATTTGCTGCAGCACCTGGTAATAATTGCCATTGTCGTTGGTGGTCACCAATTCCGTCGTCACATCATACTGCACCGGGACATTCGTCGGGTTGCCGATGCTGTAGAACCAGGTCGCGGCGTTTGTCAGCGGCTGGTCCGGCGGCAGGGAAACCCGGTTGGTTTCGTGAAAATCATTTGTCGTCGCGAAGTTGTTTAGATGGACGTAAATCGGCAGGCCCGTCACGTTCGTGGGAAAGATGTTGGCGATGCTGATGATCAACTGCACCGCGTTGGGCGGCACGAAAATGTTGTACCGGTTGAGGTTGGTGGTCACCGTCTGGCTGGTGAAGGTCTGGAATGTGTAATTGGTCGGGTTGTAATACGCGTTGGTGTCCCACTGCTGCGATCGGGTGGATACCAGGAATACGCCCGGCGCAATCACGTCGGGCTTGAATCGGCCGGAATCACCCTCGAAGCCGATGCCGACGTTCCCTCGAGCCGAGAAGCCCGCCACCTCATCGTCGGAATCGGTCATCGCCGCCCATGGCTGGTTGGTTTGGCCGTCCACGACAACGTTGTTGGTGACTCCGCGCGGCTGCTCGATTGAGCCGACCGTGATGACGTTCTTCGCGGTGGCGGGAGATTGGATGCTCTCCGAATCGCCGCCCAGGCCGTTGTCATCTCCGCCTCCTCCATCCCCGGCGGCGAACACAAACAGCACCGGTTGTGAACCGGTCACTTCAGGCAGCGCGTCCCGCGTGGCCGCATCGTAGCTGGCTGCGAAAATGTCGTAGTCACTGTTCCCGTAGTTCCAACTGTTGTTCGAGATGAGTGCGTTCGTCCTCGCCGCGCCTTCCTGCAGGGCGAAATCGGACAAACTCAGAGGCTGCGAATAGAGGCTGGCCCCAGGCGCCATCCCGCGGAACTGGTTGGTCGTCCCGGGCATGGTTGAGCCGATGGCATTGGTGACGGTCGTCGATTCAAACCCGCTTCCCGCGATGGTGCCTGCGACATGTGTGCCGTGGCCGGAGGTATCTGTAAGAGACCCGGGAAAGGCGCTGAACACCCGGTTGGTCAAATCCGGGTGGGTGGCGTCCACACCGGAATCGTTCACCGCCACGAGGACGTTCGAGCCGGACAGATTTAGGTAATTGGTCTGAGTCACGCTGTCGGCCGCAACACCCACGACGGCGCGGGTCAGATCATTGGCGGGAGCGCGTTGCGATGCCAGGGAGATGATTTGGACTCCGGGCAACCTGGCCATCGCAGGCACGCCGTCCGCCCCGGGTTCAACGGTCAGAACGGGGCCGAACGGGGAACGCCCCTCCGCCACCACCGTCACGCCCATTTGCTGCAACCCCTGCATCGCCGCCTCTTCAGCGTCGGGAAACACGACCACATTCACCATACCGACGGGCGACTCCCCCTGCGGCTGCATGACCGACGCCAACAACGCCGGGCTGAGCTTGTAATACGGTTCGTATGGCAGAACCGCCTGGGTCTGCGGGTTCGAGGACAGTTGCTGCGCGGCGTTCGCGGAAGCGCGGACCAGATAAGCATTGTTGGGAATGTAGGAGACAACGTCCGCGCCCGCTTGCTTCAAGGCCGCGCGAAATGCGTCATCGACGGGTCCGCGGGCCTGAACGATATAAGTGCCGGGATCACCCTGGGCGCGAAGGTTGTCGGGGATCGAAAGCCTCAGGGGACGACTTGTGTCGATCAACGCATTTTCGAGCAGAATCCCGCTGCCGCTGCGAGCCAGTCGGCCAAGGGTGTTGGTCGTGTTGGTCAGGCGATATTTGAACCTGGCAGCCCGTGCTGCGGCCGCGGTCGCAGCGTTGGTGGATGAGGTGCGACCCTGGATCGGCCATGGCACGGTGCTCGAGGCACTCACGGACACATTCGGGGTGGCCCGGGCTCGCGCAGGCAAATTCGCGGTCGCGGCGGAGGAAGCGCCTGCAGGTGCCTCGCTCCGCATCTCGTTGCCGAGGCGCCAGAAATAAAACGAGCCCAGCAGGCACGCGATGCTCAACAGGAGCCAGGTCAGAGGTCGCCAGCGTTTCATAAGTCTTCAAGGAATAAGGATGAACGACACATCAAAATAATCAGTCCGGTGGCAATACGTTGAACTGCTCGACCACGACATGCGGGTTCGTCGGCGCGCCTTCCACTCGAACCACCGTACGCGTGGCGGATTCCGCTGTGACCTGGTAATTCGTGCATAATCCGAAATACGTCCCGTAGGTAATAATCGAGTGGTCCGCCGGGTGCAGCGTCTGGCCGTATGAATATATCACAAATCGCGGCGTATGACTCAGGTTCAGCAGCCCCAGGATCTGTTGCGGAATGCGTTCCATGACCTCGTCGCTCAACCCTCCCGCCTGAAGGGTCTGCATGTTGTTTATATTCAGGAACGGCGATTGTTCCGTGAGCTGCGGCGTCGCGAGAATATCGCCAAGATGACTGAAGCTGTTGTTCAAAAAATTGGTGCGCGTGTTGTTGATGCCCTGCACGATCTGGACGATCGGCGGCGGCGGCTGGGCCGGGTTATAGACTCCAGCGGGATTGATGAGCAGATTGCTGATCACGGTAGGGGAAGAGTTCGTTAACACAATCACCCCGGAAAGCACGGCCGACCACGCGGCCAGGTTGGCCTGGTTGACCGACAACTGGCCGCGCGTGGCGTTATCGTCCACTGCGGTGGTAAAAAGATCGAACAACTGCCGGTCGTTGATCGGATGACTGAACGACGCGTCGGCATAGTTCGTGCCGCCGATGATCCAGTTCACCATGTCACCGCTCCAATTCGTCCACATGGCGATTGGATTGGTGGCGGATTTGAGGTAAACCGTCTGCCACGGCGTGCCGCGGTGCATCCGACCCAGCCATCCGACGTTCGGGAATTTGTTCGTGGGAAAGTCCCAATCATCCGACGCCCGCACCAGCGGGTCCTTCAGTGCGGTAAGATACGCGAACTTATCGCCGACAGGCCCTTTGGCCGGATTTCCACCCCAGGGATCGTAGCGATCAGTGTATCTCCAAAAATTCGAGCTAGCCGCAGTGAACGAGGCGTTGGGCGGCATGACAGAGTTTACGTTAGTGACACCCGGATAGGTGAGATCCCCGGCGGTGTAATGCACCAGCGGATCGTTTGCCTCCCAGGCGAGCAACTGATAATTCTTGGCCGTGGGAGTGAACGGCACCTGCATCACGAGTTGGGTGTTCTGGAGGCCTGGATTCCATATGGGTTGCAATCCCAAGAACGCTCGAAAATAGTCAATGGCCCATTGTCGGGTGGGGCCGATCGGAGCACTCATCATGTTGTTCGCCCAGACGGCGTCCCCAACATCCGGCATTCCCTCGGAAATGGTGATCTGGTTGTTAACTCCCTCCGGCATGATGCCCAAAATGGATGATACGGGATAGTTGGTGCTCCATGTATTGGTGGTATTCCCAACGAGCGGATAGATTTCTCCCGCCAGGTTCCGGTATGAATTCAATCCGTTTAACTGGACATAATCGATGACACGACCTGCAAAGCCCCCGTCAATAATCATGCATCGGATGCGGTTGGTGATGGTCAAGCCCCATAGCGGCTGCGGGAACGAGTCGGGAGGGTAATTAATGGAGGACCAGTTTTGAACACTGTTCGTCGGAATGGGGGCGAAGAAGCCCGGCAACGGATTCACCTGATAAGCGGAGTCCGGGAGGAAAACCACGTTGGTGAGCAGCGGCACAATGAACGACTGCGGGTTGGCCTGAGCGGCTATGCCGGGCTGCCAACCGGTGCCCTGCCAGTTAAGGGCCGGGACATTCGTCGCACCCGTGATTGCTCCGCCAAACAGGTAACTCAATGAACGGCTGTACCCGAAATCATTCGTCAGGGTCATCGACAGGTTCCCGTCTGCATAGATGTAAACCTGTCGGGGGTAGTTGGTCGCATAGGAATTCCAAACCTCCACGCCGATGGTGTTCGAGATTCCAGCCATGATTAATTGTGTCGTGTGGAATTGGCTGAAGTCCGTGGTGGTGGTGTTCGGTCTCCGAACCTGGAGCTTGCGTGTGATTTGGGAGACGCTTTGCATCACGATCTCATTCAGGTTGGGAAATCCTTTCCGGGCACCGATGAGCCATGGCGCTCCATAGACGTTCATGTGAATCGGGTTGACCCCTGAGATGCTGGCGCGGTTTGTGGCATCATAAAGGTCAATCGGTATGGTCAGGTTGTTCGTGTAGGTGGGGAGAGTGTCTGCGCCGTTGACCAGATCGTAGCCGCTGATGACGATATTATTGTTGGTGCCGACGATGCTCTGGCTGAAGTAAGGACGGTAGCTGCAAGGGTATAGATTGGTCGAGGTGGCTTCGAACATGTTCGCCGCCAACTGAAGGACCCGGTGAACCGCCGGGGTGTAATAATTGGTCGGGTAGAGCGGAATGTTGGTGACGGTGATGAGATTGTTATAACCGTCACGAAGGTTCAATTGCGCGAATATTTTTTGAGCCGCATTCGTGAACAACTGCAGCGGCGGCCAGGGAATCAGGTTGGTTTCCATCCCGGGCACGACGTTGCCGCTGGAATCCACGTTCTTGTAATTGAGGTTGATTTTGTTCTGTTCGGGGGTGGAATCGGTCCCCAACTGCGCCAGCATCCGGTAAAATGTGTAACGGTCGTAGGAGTCGGCCTGCGCCCCCGCGATGAGCATGCGGTTGGTGAACCCATATTGGGCCGGCAGCGGTCCGCCGGAAGTCTTGGTCGGATCAAAAAAATCCTGGGGGGTGAAGTAATGGTTCGTGTTGTTTGCGCCGGGCCAGCCTGAAGTGATGCGCAGGGGCTGGAGATCCCCGTCCAGCGCGGGGAGCTGGGTGCCGGTTAAGTACGTGGGTCCCGCGGCGCCGGCGCCAAAGTCATCAATCAAATCATTCTCAAGGATGGAGACGGCGGGGAAAATCTGGTTCAGGTTCTGCAAATTGTTCCATGGGGGATTTCCCGGTCCATATCGATAATTCAGGAATGCATCAGCGTCTTCGAAAGCCTGACCGTTAGCCACGCCGTTAGGCGTCTGCAAAGGCAAATACTGGTAATAGGCGGTTGAAGCGGGGTTGGGATCCCATTGATTGGTGTTCAGGTCGGCCAGGAATGCCGCCAGGTTGATTTCCCAAGTGCCCACCCCCATATTTCTTCGGAAGGAGAGGCCGTTGTTGACCTGCCCCAGAGCGGCATCGTTGTGGGCATAATTCACGTCGAGCGTCTTCCCGGCGGGCAGCACGATGTAGGCGTAGCGCGCCACAAACTTGTTGTTGGCCGAGTGCGGCTGGTCGGGATGCTCCAACACCCCGATCCACTCCGGGTCGCCGACGTAAAAATTGATAGTGCCGTTCGTTTTGCCATTGATCCCGATTTCCGGCTGAAATCCGTTCGTGTCGTAGCGGCCGTTCCGATTCAGGTCGAGATAGTAGCGGAAGTCGGTGTTATTAGGAGACTGGCGGTTGGTGACAATGAAGACCGGAGGTCGCGGGTTGTAAAACAGGTTGGCGAGGTTCTGCAAGGCGTTATTGCCGGTGACCTGGCCGCCGCCGCCGGCCAGGTAGTCGTAGTTGACGTTGGTCCGATAATCGACGGCGCCGGGATCGAATCCGCCGTAGTTGATGAAATTGGTCGAGACGATCAGGTCGTAGTTCTGGTCGTTGGTCAGGGCGACGATGCGCGCCAGGATCTCCGCCTTGGCCCGCTCCAGCGCCGTTTCCGCCGTGAACCCCGCCGACGTCTGATCGGTGGTGGTGGTGACGGACCCCCGCTCGCGGTGGCTCAGGACCAGGAACGTGACCGCCATGAAGGTGATCACCGAAAGCATGATGAGCGTGATGACGAGCGCAACGCCGCGAGATGACGGGAGAGATCCGCCGCCCAAGGCACGGCATCCAAGGTTCGAAGATGAACTTTCTGCGGCCGGATTGCCGGCAGGTGCACTGCCAGCCTTTTCGTTCCCTTCAATTCCTCGCGGTTTTGGATTAAAATGCATTTGTTGAATAAGCCGTCGGATCCACCGTGCGGATGGGGATGTGCTGGCGGAACAGGTGCACGTGCGGAGCCTGGTTCGTCAGAAACGCCTGTTGCGCCGAGAGGATAGGAATGGACTTGTACTGGTCGTACACCTGCTGCTCCAGAACACCCAGCTCCATCTCCACCGCCGCAGGGACCGCATTGCTGAAAAACGAGTACAGGCCGTACTCGCCGGAGATAGCGGGGTAGTACTGGTAGTTGAAGTCGATGAAAAGGTTGGACGAAACCAGGGCGGGCAGATTGGTCAGGGAATATGGCCAGTTGGTGGAATAGGATGGATTGTTCGGAATCATCCAGCCGCTGGTGTCGAATGGCCGGATCCGGAAGTGCACCACGCCTTCCACAACCTTGCTCACGCCATTGGTGGCAGCGTTGAACGGCCACCTCCGAGCGAAGTTAAAACCGGAGAATAACCCGCCCGGGTTCGCTTGGAATTGAGCGACGGTGTCGTTCGTTTCGAAGCGGTACAGCGTGCCAGCGGGACCGACCCCTCCGGGAAGGTCGGGATCATCCGCCCGGTTTGTGCGCACGAAATAACCGATGCCCTTCCATGTCTGATTCTCGCGGACGAGGAAGAAAACGTCGTCCATTATATTGGTACGGAAAGCCGCGCTGCCAGGGAGGCTTTGCAGCGTGAAGTTCACAACCTGAGAGTCGAAATTGGGAGTCTGATTGGTGACAGCATCAAAGATATTGGTTCGATCGACATAGGACAGCGTGGTCTGTCCGATCTCGCGGGTGATGAGTTCCGTGGCCATGCGGCCGGATTGCAGAACGTCGGTCTGGGACATGCCGAGCCGGAAGGCGCGCTGGGTCTGGTTGAACATGGCCATCAGTCCCAGCACGATGACGGAGAGCAGCGCCACCACCACCAGGATCTCAATCATGGAGAAGGCGCGGCGATGGGCGGTGGGGCGCGGGAAAGCCTCCAATCCCGGATTTGGCCGCAAATTGGGACCATGAACCCGCGCGAAAGGAACGCCGGCTTTAGCCGGCAGCAGAGGCGTTGGGGGCTGGCTCTGCCGCATAAATGCGGCGTTCCTGCCCTGCGTTTCATTGGAAGGTTCTCGCGTCTCGCGAATCGGAACCCGCGCATCACACAGTGGCAATCGCATTCCGGTTCTCATTGCGCCCGCACGTAGGTTGAGGGTTCGAGGAAATACAGCGGAAGAGGCGCGACTCCGTCGTGAAGATCGCTGGTCTGGAGGATCTGTCCCCCGCTGAAAGTCCGGAACGTCTGCCGGCCGTTGCCGGCGTCTCCGCTCGGCAGCAGCGGCCAGCGGAACGTGAGGCGCAAGTCGTGCGAGTTCGCCAGAAGATTGCTCACCACGGTCGAATTGCTGATCCGGGCGGCAAGCTGCGGCGGCGTCAATCCTCCCGGCGGCGACACATTGGTGGTCCCCGGGTCGAACGGCACGTAGGAATCAATCTCGGCGATCATCCGGTAGCTGAACGCGTTGTCCAGAACGGTCGCGTTGTTCTCCGGGTATTTTTCCACCGCCGATCCGCTCATCGACCTGACGTTGGCGACAATGTAATTGCTGAAAAAATGAGCGGCAGCGTTATTCGTCGTCCATTCGAGCTTGGGCCTGCTCAAGGCGCCGATGATGTTATAGCCGTTTGTGAGAAGCAACTGCGACGCCCCGTTTTGAACGGTGCCGTTTCTCGACCAGGAAGTGCGGGTGAAGACATTGATTTCCGGAGAGCCCCCTCCCGAACCGGTGAAACTCACCGAACCGTCGGGCTGGAACACACCGTTCTGGAGGGTGTAGGACCACACCGTGTTGGTAATGGCGATGACGTAATTGGTCAGGTCGTCATAGCCCTGGGCGCCGTGGCGGATGGCGTCCATCCAGACCGCGGCGTCCTGGTTGATGATGGTCTCTTCGCGATTGTCCTTCTGGACGTTCAAACCGGTGGGCAGGACCCCGATGATCGCCACGAGCGCGAATCCGATGATCGCGAGGCACAGCGCGATTTCGATCATCGTGAAGCCGGATTGGCGGGAGACTGGGCAGGGACGCGCTGCTGCGCGTCCAGGCCGACCGCAGGTCGGCCCTGCCGGTTTCATGGACAGGTGTGGCGTCGTGTTCATCGCATCTCCTCATGTTCGAGCCGCGCGCGACCGGTGAGCCAGTCGATGTGGATCAGGTTGAAACTGTTTGTGCTGTTGCCGGGCGGCGATTCGATGACCTGGGGCGCGGCCGTGCTCATAAAGGGAGTTCCATTGGCGGGGTTGCGTGCGAGCATGACACTACCCTGCGCCAGCGGAATGTAGGCGTCGTGGTAATTGCCGGAAGCGTCGGTTTCCGATATCAACCGGCCCAGGTAATCGAAGGCGATGTAGGGCAGGTTTATGTTGATCTGGGCGTAAAAGGCGTCCTCGGTCGGAAACGGGAACGGCTTGTCCACCCTGAAGCCGCCGACCTCGAACACCTGGCCGTTGATCGGATTCACGATGTGGTTGGTGTAAAGCAGGTCGGTGGAAAACTTCCACGCCGGGATGAACGAGCTATCAGGCAGCGTCTGCCAGGAATCGAGGTAGCGGGGTAGGCTCTGGCCCGGTTGATCGCCGATGCTTCGCAAGCTCACGAATGTGTAACCGGTGAGCTGCTTGTCGATGACATTGCTGACGGAGATCAGAGCCTGCAGACCCTGCTGAGGGCCAAAGGCAGCGCCAAAGGCTGACTGCACCTTGGAGACAAAACCGTTGGGATCGGGTCCCCAGAAGTTGGTGGGGACGAAAACCATGTAAACGGTGGTGTGCTGGCCGATGGCCAACTGCCGCGCGCGACCCACGGCATCGAGCATCTGGCGCGCGGCGGAAGCGACGGAATCGCCCTTGCGGAAATTCCGCAATGTGGGCGCCGCGAGAGCGGCGATCAACGCCATGATCGCGACCACCGCCAGCAATTCGATGATCGTAAAGGCCGCTTTGGAGCGTTGCAATCTCATGGCCGCTACTTCCAGCTCAGGACGTTGTCTTGATTCACAAGCGCGTTTGCCAGAGTTGCATTGTCAAACTTGCCGTCCGGCCCCCAGGACCAGACCATCACTCCGCCGTTGAACTCGTAAGTATCTCCATTGCCGGCCGAATCCGTCGAGTTAAACAACCCATTGAAGCCGGAAGGGTTGCCGACCGATTGTTGAGAAACAGCCGCCCGCCGATAGACCGCATCCCGACACTTGCCGTCGTAATTCAAATCCATGGAGATGATGTAAGGATTACCCCAGGGATCGCGATAGATAAGGTCGGTGCCGACGCCCGGAAGAGCGGTGGTGCCCGACATTTTCGCGTCAAGAAACTTGATCTGCTGTGGATTCTTGACGTGGCCCGCGTTCACGGTGGGCGTGGCGCTGGCGTCCTGATAGGTTTGCAGATCCATGAGAATCGCGATCACTTCGGCATTGTCCAAATCATAGCCGACGGAGATCGGGTTCTTAATGGGAGTGCCGGTGTAGTTCGTCAGGTCTGTGGTTCCGTACGTGAAATCCTCCTGGGCTTGCGTCGCAAAGTACATGGCATTGCTCGAAACCGGGTAGCGGCTGTAGGTGGAATAATACGACTGGATGGCCTGGACGAGCTGGGCCTCCTCCGTCTGGGCCTTCCTCACTTTGGCAGTTTTCGAAGCCCCGCTGAGCGCGGGCAGCAGAAGCGCCGCCAGGATGCCGATGATGCTGATGACCACCAGCAGCTCGATGATCGTGAACGCCTCGTGTGCGCGCCGGAATCGTAAGGATGAGTTTTTCATAAGCGGTCGAATGGATGAGTCCAGGTTGTGTCTCTGCGGCAGGGACCGCAGACCCCCTGGCGCGGCATAGCCGCAACCAAAGGAGCGCGGGTTTGTGACCCGCAGCACAGTGGACACCCAGGCAGCCCGGGACGCTGGCGTAACCTTTCCACATTACAGAGATGGCCAACCCGCTGCGGCTCACAGGGCCGCGCGCCGAAAATTCGCGCCGCATGCGAACAGTTTTCTGTACGGGACACGCGGATGCGCGGCTGCCATGAGCATTCCTGCCAGACCCCCGGCACCAGCCTCCCGAGACCCGGAGATTCAACCTTCGGACGCAGCAAGAGTCTCGAACCGCGGCGGCCGCGGTCTCCGGTTGGCTGTGATTTGTTCTGTCCGAGTGACATGGATTGGGACTGGTTCAAGACGCTACAACTGTTGCGGACTGGTTCTCCAATTGCTGACGCGATAGACATTGGGACCGATCACCAGGTCCACCCACAAGTCGAACCTGCCGACATTATTCGTCGGGTTGGTGGACACATAACGCCAGGGGTTGAGCACGGGCGGTTGCGGCCCAGCCGGGGGGCTGCTGATGATCGGCGAAGACAGGCCGTTGGGCAGGGTGCCAACCGGCAAGGACACCGAACAGACCAGCACCGCATTCCAGGGCGTGTTGCCTCCATAGACGAAGTGACCGACCTGGTCGGGCCGCAAATCCTTGAGGAAGTTAAGCGGACCCGGCTTGTCGTCGCTGCCTCGAAGACTGGTCCCGGAATTGACGAAGCCGGACACTCCGAACGTTGAGAGGTCCGAGATCTGCACCTGACCGCTTCCATCGAGGGTGGTATAGTCCTTGTTTGTCGTAGCATCGAGGATCGTTCCGACCAATTCAAAATAGAGCGGGTTGGTGACGGTATTGTTGGGATTGTCCGGCGGATAGAAGCCGATCTTGGATTTGTAATTCTCGATCGCGGTTTGCACCTGGTTCAGTTGCGCCTGCGCAACCGAAATGATCCGCCTTTTCTTGAGCGACTTGGTGATGGGAAGGATCAGGGACGCGATCACGGCGATGATGCCCATGACGACGAGCAGTTCGATCAATGTGTAACCCGCCCGAGGGTGGGACCGGCGCTGGATGACAGGGTTCATAGGTCCGGGTGGTTCAGCGCTCGCGCAGTTCCTCTTCCATCCGCTCGCTCAACCACTGCTTAATCATGCTCTGATAGTTCAGATACCTCGACCGGGCCAGCCGCTTGATGCGCGCCAGCATCCGGGGATCGATCCGCAATGTGATGGTCACCGATTCCGCCGACCCGCTGCCGCCGGCCAGCGCGGATTCCAACAGGCGCAAGTCCGGCTTGTTCTCGGCCCAGAAATCCGCTTCGGCCTCTTCACTGTCGAAGAGGGGCACATCTTCCCAACTCGAGATGGCATGCATAACTCATCATGGCGACAAGGTCTGATCCATTTTGCGCTGATAAAAGAACCTCTCTTCCGGCTCGAACGGCCGGGCATACAGAACCCGGACCTGTTTGCCGTTCGTCCGGTAAACACTGACAACCCCCACCCCCCCTGCCGTCATTCCCAG
The DNA here is from genome assembly GCA_003159675.1 of Limisphaerales bacterium. Lineage (GTDB taxonomy): Bacteria > Verrucomicrobiota > Verrucomicrobiia > Limisphaerales > BOG-1460 > BOG-1460. The sequence continues at coordinate 13,925 of PLQC01000179.1, read as the reverse complement.
GTTGAAAAACCGGGCTTGGACGGAAAAACGGGGCGAATCCGGCAACACCCGAAGCGCAAACGGGTCTTCAAACGATTCTTCTATCTCTTTTGACATCAAAGAACTGTGCAAATTGGACGGTACGTTGCTCCAATCAAACTCCATAACAGAGTCAATTGTAAATCAAAAGACCATGCAATGTCGTTACAATGTATTTACGCATGGCGCCTTTCGTTGTCAACTCATTTTATTGAAGTTTTTTTCAGGACGCTATCGCGCCAAGCGATGCCTCTTCCGGCTGCTCACGCCAACGTGTGCCCAAAAATGCATGTTTTGGGACGGGCTCCTCTAGTCGCTCCCGCCCTTGCCGGCGGCGCCCTCTGGGCCGCCCATGGTGTTCATCAGGTCGATCAGAGGCAGGAACATGGCGATGACGATGCTGCCGACGACGACCGCCAGGCAGACGATCATGATCGGTTCCAGGAGCGAGGTCATGGCGGCCACGGCGTTGTCCACTTCTTCGTCGTAATTATCGGCGATCTTGAGCAGCATCTCGGGCAGGGCACCGGTTTGTTCGCCGACATCGACCATGCTGATGACCATGGGCGGGAAGACGCCGGAGCCTTCGAGCGGCGCGGTGATGGTTTCCCCTTCCTTGACGCTGTCATGGACCGCGCTGACGGCATTGCCGACGATGACATTGCCCGAGGTTTCCTTCACGATCGTGAGCGCCTGGAGGATCGGAACGCCGCTGCTGACGAGGGTGCCGAGCGTGCGGGTGAACCGGGAAATGGCGACTTTGCTGACCACCGGGCCGAGCACCGGGACTTTGAGTTTGAACTTATCCCAGGCGTGCCGCCCGAACTTGGTGCGTTTGAAAAGGGAGAACAGAATGGCGAAGGCGATCACGCCGATCACCGTGTAGATAAAATGATCTTTGACCACCGCGCTGATGCCGAGGACGATCCGGGTGAACTTCGGCAGCTCACGTCCTTCGCCCAGCCCGGCGAACACTTCCTTGAACCGGGGGATGACAACCGTGAGGAGGATGCCCATGATGACGGTGGCGACAGTGATGACGGCGACCGGATAGAACATGGCGGCGACGACTTTGCCTTTGATCTTCTGGGCCTTTTCCATGAACTCGGCCAGGCGGTTCAGGACCACCTCGAGCACGCCGCCCAGTTCGCCGGCCTTGACCATGTTGACGTAAAGCCGGTTGAAAACCTTGGGATGTTGCGCCAGGCCCTCGGAAAACGTGCTGCCACCTTCGATCGACAGCGCCAGATCACCGATGATTTTCTTCAGGGTCGCGTTCCGCTCCTGTTTTTCGAGAACGCGCAATCCGCGCAACAGAGGCAGACCCGCGTCCACGAGCGTGGCCAACTGTCGGGTAAAGGCCGTGAGCACCTTCGATTTCACCCTGCCGCTCAACCCGGGAATGTTGATGGTGAGGTTCATCGCGGCGCCCTTCCTGCCGGCTTTCTTGGCGGGCTTGGCCTTCACCTTCTTGTCGGACTTCCCCTTGATCTTATCGACCTCGATGATCTTGGTGGGGAACAGGCCCATTTCCTTGACCCGACCGATGGCCTCGTTCTGGTTGGTGACTTCGAGCGTGCCCTTGGTTTCCTTGCCCCGCGCGTCCATTGCCACGTAATTGTACTTAGGCATAACCGTTCCTCACGTATATTTCACGACTTCTTCAATAGTGGTATCACCCTCGAAGATGCTTCGCAAGCCGTCTTCCCGAAGGGTGACCATGCCCAATTCGACCGCCTTCTGCCGCAAAACAATGGTTGGCGCACGCTCGTTGATCAAGGCGCGTATGGCGTCGTTGATCGTCAATAACTCGAAAATCCCTTTCCGGCCCCTGTAGCCCGTGTCGTTGCAGGTCGAACAGCCGCGACCGTAATAGAACACCTTGTCGCCCAGGTCGTGCGGCGAGAGGTTCAGCAGCGCCAACTGGGTGTCCGTCGGCTCGAACGGCGTCCGGCAATTCTTGCAGATGGTCCGCACCAGCCGTTGCCCCAGCACGGCCATGAGCGTCGAGGAAATCAAGAAGGGCTCCACACCCATGTCCACCAGTCGGGTGACGGCGCCGGGCGCGTCGTTCGTGTGGAGGGTGCTGAGCACCAGATGGCCGGTCAGCGACGCCTGGATGGAAATCTGCGCCGTCTCGAGGTCGCGCATTTCACCCACCATGATGATGTCCGGATCCTGGCGCAGGAACGAGCGCAACGCCTTGCTGAACGTCAATCCCACCGCCTCGTGGATCGCCACCTGCATGATGCCTTCAATGTCGTATTCGACCGGGTCCTCCGCCGTCAGCAGCTTCGAGTCCATCGTGTTGACCCGGCGCAGGCACGAGTAAAGCGTGGTGGTCTTGCCGCAGCCTGTCGGGCCGGTCACGACGAAAATGCCGTTCGGGCGCTGGATCGCCCCGGTCACGTAATCATACACGTACTTCGGAAAGCCGAGGGATTCAATTTCCAGATTGACGGCCGAGCGGTCCAGCACGCGGAGCACCACCGACTCCCCAAACATCGTCGGCAGGGTGGACACGCGCAGGTCGATGATGCGATTTCCCATCGGGAAACTGATGCGGCCGTCCTGGGGAAGGCGCCGTTCGGAAATGTTCAGGTTCGCCATGACCTTGATGCGCGAGATCACGGGCAGCGCCAGGTGCTTGGGCGGGGGCGACATTTCATAAAGCGCGCCGTCCACACGGTAGCGGATGCGGAATTCGTTCTCGAACGGCTCGAAATGGATGTCGCTCGCACGGTCCTGCACCGCCTGGAACAGCACCAGGTTCACAAACCGCACGATCGGCGCCGCGTCGGCCAGATCCGCCATCGCGGTCGCATCCTCCGATGCCGCCAGTTGCTCGAACTCCCGCGCCATCTCCGTGTCCGACCCGAGCTGCCTGAGAATCTCCGAGACGCTCTCGCTGGCGTCCTCCTGCCCGTAATGTTTCTCGATCAGCTTTCCGATCTCCATCGGATCGACCACGACGGGTTGGACCTCCTTCTTGACGATGAATCCCAGTTCATCGACGCGCGCCGGATTGAGCGGATCCTCGAACGCCACCTTCAACGTCGAATTGGAAACCGACACCGGCATGCACCGGTACATCCGCGCGGTGTTCGCCGGGATGGTCTGGAGCAACTCGGGCGTAAAATCCCGGTCGTGCAGCGAGACGACCTCGACGCCCATGTAATTGGCCTCGGCCTGCAGGATCGCGTCCAGATCCATGATCCCGAAATCCTGCAGGATCTGAACGATCTGCGTGCCGCTGCGCTTGTTTTCAGCGGCCACCTCCTCGTATTGAAGGTCGTCGATCAGACCTTGTTCCCGGATCAGCGACAAGAGTGGGCTTGTGATTTCGTCCGCCATAATGATTCCGCTCAAGATTTGGCAGGCCCCTCCGAGCCGGCGGAGGATTCGGACCCGACGGCCTGGGCCAGCTCCAATTCCTGGAGTTTTGCCTGGATGCTGACCGAGTCCTGCGCCTTGGTGATGACTTCATCCCGCGCAATCATGCCCGCGAGATATTTCTCGATCAAAAAGCTGTCCAGCGTCACCATGCCGTACTTGGCGCCCGTCTGGATGTCCGACTGGATGCGGAAACTCTTGTTGTCGCGGATCAGGGCAGCCACCGAGGGCGTGTTGACCATGATTTCGAACACCGCCACGCGCCCGGGCTTGTCCACGCGTGGAATGAGCAGTTGCGAAATCACCGCCTGCAGCACGGTCGAAAGCTGGATCCGGATTTGTTCCTGCTGGGTGGTCGGAAACGCGTTGACCACGCGGTCAATGGTCTTGGCGGCGCCCGTCGTGTGCAGCGTCCCAAAAACAAGGTGCCCGGTTTCCGCCGCCGTGATCGCGGCGTCGATGGTTTCCAGGTCGCGCATTTCGCCGACGAGAATGACGTCGGGATCCTGGCGCAGCACGCGGCGCAGGGCTTCCGCAAAATTCGGCACATCCACCCCGATTTCACGCTGCGTCACCAGCGCCCGCTTGTGTTTGTGGTAATACTCGATCGGATCCTCAATGGTGATGATATGGACCTCGTCCCGTTCCTCGTTGATGATGTTGATCATCGAGGCGAGCGTGGTGGTTTTGCCGGAGCCGGTCGGCCCCGTCACCAGCACCAGTCCGCGAGGCTTGTAAAGCAGCTCCTTGACCGACGGCGGTATCCCGATCTGCTCGACGGTGAGCAGCTTGCTCGGAATCTGCCGCAACACCAAGCCGAAGTCGCCCTTCGCCTTGAAAACGCTCACGCGAAAACGCGCCGCGTCGCCGAAGGCGAACCCGAAATCCGCGCCGCCCCGCTCGCGCACGTGCTGAATGTGCTCCTCCGAGGTGATGCTGCGCATCAATTCCTCCGCGTCGTCCGATGTCAGCGCCGGACCCTCCACGCGATGCAGAATCCCGTGCACGCGGATCGTCGGGGGCGTGGCGACACGGATGTGGAGGTCAGAGGCGCCTTCCGACACCACCAGTTGCAACAGATCGGACATTGCGTAGGACATGCTAGGAACCTATTTACAGATTGGACAAGGTAACATCAGGGTTGGCACGCGGGGAAGTTCATTCTGCGACCGCAGGATGAAAAGGGGCGGACACCGGAGGCTCGCGCTCCTCTCCGACCCTTGTTTTCCCTTCTGCGTGCCGCGTTGGACATTGTTCCTTCAATCCACGTCACCCACGGTTGCGCGAATGACCTCCTCCGCCGTCGTCAGCCCCGCCAGCACCTTGCGGATTCCGTCTTCGCGCAACGTCCGCATTCCCATCTCCCGCGCGCGGGCGCGCAACACCGACGAAGGAACCTTCTCGTAAATCAATTTCCGCGCTTCATCGTCGATCACAAAAATCTCGAAGATGCCCATGCGCCCGCGGAAGCCGGTCTGCGAACAATCCGTGCAGCCCTTGCCGTGGAGGAAGCTCGCGTTCTGGATGTTGCCCGCGTCGAGATTCAACGATCGCAATTCGGCCTCGGACGGCAGGTGCGGGACCCCGCATTTGCGGCAGACTTTCCGGACCAGCCGCTGCGCCATCAACGCGCGCGTCGAGGACGCCACGAGGAACGGCTTCACGCCAATGTCGATCAGACGGGTCACGGCGCTCGGCGCGTCGTTTGTGTGCAGCGTCGAGAAAACCAGATGCCCCGTCAGCGACGCGTTGATGGCGATCGAGGCCGTTTCCATGTCGCGAATTTCCCCGATCATGATCACATTCGGCGCCTGGCGCAGGATGGACCGCAGCGCCGCCGAGAACGTCAGCCCCACCGCTTCACTGACCTGCACCTGGTTGATGCCGCTCAGCAGGTATTCCACCGGGTCCTCCACCGTGATGATCTTCCGGTCCGGACGATTGATGAAGTGCAGACAGGAGTACAGCGTCGTCGTCTTGCCGGATCCCGTCGGACCCGTCACCAGCAGGATTCCGTCCGGCAGGCCGATGAGTTTCTCGAACGTCTGCTGGTCGTCCGTGAAGAATCCCAGCTCCGCCAGCCCCAGCCGCAGCCCTTCCTTGTCCAGGATACGCATGACGATGCTCTCGCCGTGGTTGGTCGGCAGGCAGGACACGCGCAGGTCAATGGTCTTGCCCGCGACCGCGGATTGAATGCGCCCGTCTTGCGGAATCCGATGCTCGGCGATGGACATGTTCGACTGGATTTTGAGCCGCGCAATGATCGAAGCCTGCAACCGCTTGGGCGGCGACTTCATCTCGTGCAGCACGCCGTCAATCCGGTAACGCAGCCGAAAACTCTTCGAAAGCGGCTCCAGGTGAATGTCCGAAGCCCGCATCTTGAATGCATCCACGATGATCTGGTTGACGAGCTTGATCAACGGAGCGTCCGCCTCGACCACGCCCCCATCATCCGCCCCCCCCCGCGTCGCTTCAACATGCTCCTCCGTCAGCTCCTGGATCACGTCCTTGAACCGGCTGTCTTCACTCCCCTTCTTGTCCGCCCCGTAATACTTGTTGAGCGCCGCTTCAATGTCGTCCTCCGACGCCACGCGAAGATCAATGTCCGCGCGCAATAAATGGGTCAGGCTGTCGAGGGTGTCGAGGTCGGAGGGATCCGCCAGGGCAACCGTGAGATTGTTGTCGTGCTTGAACACCGGCACCACGCGGTACTTCTTCGCAATGTGGCGCGGAATGCTGGCGATCACATCGTCCTCGATGCGCATTTCACTCAGGTTGACTACCTCGGCCCCGAAATGCGCCGCCTTGGCCTGGGTGACATCGGCGGAGCGGATGATCTTGTTGGCCAACATCAGATCCACCACACCGACTCCTGAGGACTGAGCCTCGGCCCGGAGTGCGGCAACCTGCTGGGCGGTCACGAAACCAAGGTCCACCAGCATGTCCACCAAATAATCGTCTCGTTCTGCCACGGTTTAGTTCTGCACTTCACGATGATCGTGGAATGGTCGGTACAGAATAATTGTGTCACCGCGAATGTCAATGAAGACTCGATGACGATGAAGCGGGCCTGTTGCCCGACGGGGGTTGTCTATCGGGAGAGTTTCGCGGCAACCGGACGCGATGCGCCTGCCGCGGCCGCGGCGGGTTTGGTCAGCCGGCTGCACCCGAAGCAACCCGCAGCCGCCATCAAACATCCCGCCAGGATTCCGCCCAGCGTCCGCGCCACGATGCCTTCCCGCCGCGAACGGATTTCGAGAACTTTGTTCTGCGGCGCCACTTCAACGATGCACACGCCCAGGCCCTCCTTCTCCGCAACAACCTGGCCGTCCAGGGTCACGTTGAAAAATCGTCCGAAATGGTAAGGCACCACGAGCGTGCCGGCTTTTCCTTCCAGATCCAGCCGATACCCCCGGCCATCGGCCGTCGGCGCGAAACGCGCGGGACTTAATCGGGCCAGCATGTTGGTCACCTCGGCATCCTCGAGCGTCCCATTGAACACCGCGAAAACTTCCTTCTCGGGAACGCCCTCCACCAGATGAGAAACGGTCGGGACTTGCAGGCTCACTCCGGGCCAATGGGAAAAGTCGTATGCGAACTCGGGGTTGATGCGGCTCAGGCTAGCCCCGTCGATGACGTAGTCCACGCCCAGCAGTTTCAGGAGCAGAACCTTGTCGAGCCTGAGCGTGTTGTTCCGGACGAGCGACCGCCCATCCAAAAACGTGCGATAGTACCCGAAGGAATAGGTGTGCAGGGCGCCGTGATCCCGCGCCTTGAGATGGTACTCCGAAACCAGCGTGTCGAAGACCTTTAATTCCTGCCTCGACATCGAGGTATGATAACCGGTGAGCATCTTGAGCCCCAGGGTGGACAGCGGCGAATCCATCGCGAAACGCATTTCCACATTCGCCGCGCCCAGCAAATATTCCGTTCCCGGCAGAAGCCGGCTCACGCGAGGGGTATTGATGTCGGCGGCGTCCCCGCGCGTGACGTGGGCGACGTCAGCCGGGCGGTAAAACGGCAGACGGCTCGTGCCGATGCCGACGCAGATCGCCATCGCGCACACGACCACGAGCGCCGATCTGAATCGAAAGGTACCCCGCAACAGCATGGCGCCGAGCCAGAACCCAATGCCGGCCAGCACCAGCCAGAACCCCCAGGATGCTGGGGAGGATAAGAATTGTATTGCACCTCAATCAATTTGAGGGCACAAACGCATTTACGTAGGAAGGGTACAAAGAATCGCCCCAAGGGATATTCATCCCTTGGTCACGACATTCAGAAACCCAGAACCTGATAACAAAAGTTGGTAAGGATCTAATATGAAACGCACTCTACTTCTCATTGCAGCCTCTTGCTATATCATCCCAAGTATATGCTCGGCAGTTATCTACACCGTTCCAGCTACTGCAAATATCTTCTCGGCGGGACTCGCGAGCCCAGTCGCGCCCGCTGGAGGAGGAGCTGGCACGCTGCCGGTGATGGTGACACTATCCTCCGGAGCCCTCCAGTTCAGTGCTTCGGGCATCGTGAACTACGATGGAACTGTTGACGTCGGACCTGACGGATACCCGCTTGACGCTGGCGAAAATGTTAATGCCTACGGAGGAGTTTCCGGTTATAAGGGCCAGACCGGGGCGTTGTTGGGCGTGTTTCTCTCGAATGCCACGCCGGCGGCACCCGCGCCTTCAACCATTGACTTCACCACGGCCGGTGTGGGTACCAGCTTCCTCAATCTTTCACCACAGATTGGTCAAGTGTTCTTCATCGGTGACGGTCAGACGGCTGGCCATTTGGCCCAAACCTTCTTCGTCCCCAACGGTGCGACAAGACTCTTTCTCGGAATTGCGGACTGCAGCGGTGGCTCAGGCGACCCCGGCTTTTACGATGACAACGTGGGGAGCTACTCCGTGAACGTCGTTGTGCCCGAGCCTGGATCGGCAGCGCTCCTGGGAATTGGAGCATCGCTCCTGCTTGCATTTCGATTTACTGGAACCACAAGCACTTCTTACGGGCATGACTCGTGCGACAGGCGCCCGCGCTGGCACACTTTGCGCTGCCTGATCGGGCCATGAAACGAGCAATTTTACTGCTGATCCTGGGCCTGGCAAGTCTGCCGGCCCGGGCCGGGGAACTGGCGCAGTGGTTCACCGATGCCAACGTCGCACAGGTAAAAGCCAAACGGGAAAACAAATCTGTGCTCCTGGACTTCACCGGCTCGGACTGGTGCGGCTGGTGCATGAAACTGAAAAAGGAAGTCTTCGATCAGCCTGAGTTCGCCGAGTTCGCCCAGGCAAATCTCGTGTTGGTCGAGGTGGACTTTCCCCACCACAAACATCTGGATGACGCTCAGCGCCAGGCCAACGAACGCCTCTCAGAGACCTACCACATCACCGGATATCCAACGATCATTTTGCTCGACCCGGATGGACGTCAGGTGGGTGAGAGCGGTTACAGGGAGGGAGGCCCGCGCGCATACAACGCCGAGCTGGCGCGCATCCTCAAGCTCGACAGCCGGAGAGCGCAGGAGCCGCTCCGCAAACCGGCGACGTTTGTCCCCGTTCCACCCACGGTCCCCAATCACTATGGCGCGCTGGCGCTGAAAGGCATTTCGGGGACCAAAAACCGGCGCATGGTCCTGATCAATAATGCAAACCTCATGGTGGGCGAATCCGCCGACGTCAAGGTCCAGGACAAGGACGTGGTGGTTTGCTGCAAGGAGATTCGAGACGACTCCGTTCTCATCACCGTCGATGACAAGCCGGTGGAGCTGAAACTCGGCGGCCATTGAAAGGCTAAGATGGCTCAGTGGTTCGAGCTGTGGTTCCGCATGAAATCCTGCGCTCTCAACCACGCAATCAACTCGTCGGCCATGGCGCGGTGATCGGCCACACGCGGATGGTTCCTGGTCCAGTGCGTGAAAACAAAATGGTTGATGGCCGGATCCGCCGCTTCGAGTCGCGCCACCGCTGTCTGCCATGCGTCGCGCAATGCCGCGCTCTGCGAACCGCCATACATGCCGCCTCGCAGCAAAATGATCCGCGCCGAAGGATAAGCCTTGCGGATGGCATGGACCAGGGAGACATAAGCGTCGGCAAAAGTCTCAGGAAAGGCTTTTCCCCGGGCACGGGAGTAAGAATCGTCGTTCTCACCCAGGTTGACGAAGAGGACGTCGGGTTTCCATGCGTTCAGGTCCGCCGGGCTTGACGAGGCCTTTGGGTACAGGCGATCCCAAATCTGTCCTGCGCGCACGTCCACCCAGCCGGTTACCACTCCCATGCCGCTGACGGCGATGTTGCGGTAATCAGCCGAGAAGGCTGCCGCGGTCAACGGGCCATAACTCAGGGCGTTGTTGTGCGTCTGACGATTGTCCCATTGGTCGGCATCGCCATCCTCGTCGCAGGCCCCGACGGTTATGGAATCACCGATGAACTCCATGGTGAGCTTGTAAACCGGCGGCGCCGGCAACCAGGCTCTCGCTCCGGCGGCCAGGTCGATGCCGCGAAAGCGGACCGTGCCGGCGCTGGCTTCGCTGCGCTTGAACAAGGTCAGTCTGTGCCGGCCGCGCCCCAGGACGGGCTGAAACACAAAGCGCTGATCGTTGCCATCCCGAATCGCCAGGATGCATTTCGTTCCGTCCACACCCACATCAAAGAAGCTCTGTCCCTCGAGACAATCAAACCGCAAGGCAAGCTGACTGCCTTCGAAATCAATCGCAACGCGGCTGCCCTGCCAGAGGATGACGGGACCGGCCGGATCGGCGTTGTCGATGCGGCCTTCGTAGCGAAACCGCGGGTCTGAAGGCGGAACGAGTTGGAGCGATGAATCGATTTTTCCCGCGACGAAATCAGGGCTCTTGTGGCCCGGTGTATTCGTGGCGGCAAGCGCCGGCGCGTCCGGAATGGCGCGTGCCCGGTCCATGCCTGAAAGGGACGCGAGCAGGAACAAACCTGGAACGAGACCCGACACATGAAACCAGCGGCTCTTTCGCATGCCCCTCAGAAAGCACCCGGACAGGCCAAGGTCAATACTGCGTTTCCCGGAGAGCTTTACATTTCGACTCGCGCGCGAAGAGTTTGACGACTTGAAGTACCAGATCCTATTGGCCATACTCTATGGCGCCCCAACGGGACTTGTCTGTGTTCTGGAGCCACGACTGGCCAGCAGTCCGGGCAGTTGCCAAGTGCATCACCCGGATCAAGGCAGTGTTGGAATCGCCGTTCCGGGCTGCACATCCAATTCCACCGAGGCGTCTTTCAAACCGTCTGCTTTCGAGGTGACCGTGACATGTCCCGGCGTCTTGCCGGCCTGCAGAGTGACCAAGGCCATGCCGTTGAATACGGGATGTGAACTGGCCTGATAGGAGTCGTGTGAGGTTGGGTCGCCGTTGTCGTTGCCGATGATCTTGGCCGGGCCTTGGATATCGAGAGCAACCACGTTGCTGGCAGCGGGGACAAGGATTCCATTGGCATCCAGGATACGGACTTCGACTTGGGCCACGCCCCGGGCGGCACTGCTCAATACGGTCTTGTCGAGTTTGAGCGCAATGGCGGCAGGTGCGCCGGTGGTGTGGAGTTCTTCCTGGGCAACGATCTGCCCGTTCCGCCGGCCGATGACGCGGAGGGTGCCGGGTTCAAATGGCACGTCCCAGGTGAGATGCAAATCCGCAGTGGTGCCCGTTGGGGTAGGATCATTCCAACTTCGCACGGAGCCCGGCCGCGGGAAGACCAACGATTTGGTGCCATAAGTCCTGCCGTTGAGCTGCAGTTCAACCTGTCTGCAGTTGGAGTAAACCACGACGGGGATGACGGCGCCCTTTTCGTCGGGGTAGTTCCAGTGCGGCACCACATGCACCATGGGTTCGAGGGTCCACTGGCTTTGGTAGAAGTAGTATCCGTCTTTGGGGAAGCCGCATGTATCCAGGACACCGCTGCTGGACCCTTTGCGCGGCCAGGAGCGGGCTTCGCCAAGATAGTCAACGCCGGTCCACATGAAGTAGCCAATGACATAATCGTGAATGGCGTTGAATTTCCAGAGTTGTTCGGCGCGGATCATGGACGAGGCGTAGGCGAAGGTTGCGGGGTCGCCGCCGAAGTAATTGCCCCGCACACCCGCGACGCAGACGTCTTCCGTGCCGAGGAATTTGTGCTGCGGATATTTCTCGCGGTCCTCCGAGAAATATAATTCGCGATACTTGCCCCAACGGTCCACGTAGTTGTAGCCGGCAATATCGAGCGCCTCGATGAAATCAGGCTGGGTGGGTTTGGGTGAGTGAACCTGATCGCAGGCGGAGGTAACCGGGCGGCTGGGATCCTCGGCATGGCAGATGCCGGCAAGGGTTTTGGCAATCTCCGCACCGTGCGGGTTGGACTGCTCGGGAATTTCATTGCCAATGCTCCACATGACGATGCTCGGATGATTACGGTCGCGTTGGAGCATGGAAAGAAGGTCCCGCTGCGACCCCTCGTTGAAAAGCGTGGCATAGGAGCCGCGCAGTTTGCCCTTGGCGACCGTCCATTCGTCGAAGGCTTCATCCATCACCAGGAGGCCAAGACGATCGCAAAGGTCGAGGAATTCAGGCGCGGGAGGGTTGTGGCTGCAGCGAATCGCGTTGCACCCCATCGCCTTGAGCAGCTTGAGCCGCCGTTCCCACACCTCCGCCGGCACGGCCGCGCCAACCGCGCCTCCGTCATGATGCACGCACATGCCGAGGATTTTGACGTGTTGTCCGTTGAGGAGGAAACCCCGGTCAACATCGTAGTTGATTTGACGGATGCCGATGAGAGTGTCGCAGGAGTCAATCATTTCCAGCGCGGCAGCGCCTTGGCTGCGGGACAGGGCCGTCCGCACCGTGTACAGGGCGGGGTTTTCCAGGGTCCACAATTGCGGTTGGTTGACGGAAATCGTTTGCTGAATTTCTTTCTCGCCTTTCGCAGGGACCTCCACGGAGCCTTCAATGCTGCCAACGGTCCTCCCGGCAGGATCAATTAATTCCTGGTGAACCGCGACGCTGGCTGCAGTCCCGGTGTCGTTCTGGACGCGAGTCTTGATGATGACGTCGGCGGCCTCGGCCGAAACTTTGGGTGTAGTGACGCAGGTGCCCCAAAACGCGATATGAACCGGCCCGGTCACGTGCGCCCAGACGTGGCGATAGATGCCTGATCCGGTGTACCATCGGCTGTTCGGTTGCGTATCGTTGGCCACGCGCACAGCGAGGACATTGTTCTCTCCCGCCGCTGCGAGAAACGGCGTCAAGTCACATGTGAAACTCGTGTAGCCATAAGCGTGATGGCCGACCTGATGGCCGTTCAGATAAACGTCAGCGTTCATAAAAACGCGATCGAACTGCACCGACACCCGTTTGTCCTTGAAAGCTGCCGGCGTGGCGAAATGCTTCCGGTACCATCCGATTCCTGCCGGCAGGAACCCGCCCGAACCCGCTGTGGAATTCGTCTGGTCATATGGCCCCTCAATGGACCAATCGTGGGGCACATCGAGCACGCGCCAGCCCCTGTCGTCAAATGCCGGACTCTGCGCGCCGGCCGGATCTCCCCTGATGAACGCCCAGTTCAAATCCATGGATAGGTGCTGCCGAGGCCCGCTCGCGTCACCGTCGGCGCGAGAGGAATACGTTGCCAGCAGGAGAATGGCGATGACGGCGGTGATGGTTTTCATGGATACTTTCGTTAATGGAACTCACCCATCACCGGCATCCATGGTTTTCCATTCAACCGCAGGCTCCTGCTGTCAAGCGTCAGCGTTGTGCCATCCGGCCGGCGCGATTCGCCCGTGTTGAAGCCCGTGATCTGTGGCGATTGGGATGTCGTTATTGTGATGGTTTGAAGATCGGCCCGTGCAATCAAGAGGCTGAATACAATCGTCAGCGTCGCCATTGCTGATTTCATCATGATGCGTGGCAGGTTATCGAATCGTCCTGCAAACCAAAGATGAATCGCCGACACCGCAATGAAAGATGAGCCAGGGCACCCCGGTAATGTTTCGGGCGATCAACTTGTTGGCGTGCGGCGATGGTTGGGCCTGAAGCATCACGCTCCAGGAAACCGGGAAATGACAGCGTTCGTATCCCGACCGTCAATGTCCGGAAACCTCTCCTCGGTTTCGGCTGAAAATGGGATCGGTTGAGTTTTTGACCGTGCGAGGCGGAGAAGTCCTCTATTTTATTGGTGCACCCATGTGGAGTTGAACCACAAACCTTCTGATCCGTAGTCAGACGCTCTATCCAATTGAGCTATGGGTGCCACCCGAAGGCACGGGAAAATACAAGCGCCTCACCAGACGTGCAAGACCTTTCCCGTCACCGAAACTCTCGCGGGTGTGAGACAAGATTCTTCACGATGCCAGTGCGTCAGGGCTGATGGCCCGCAAAGTGATGGCCCGGGCTGCAGCGAGTTCCATGAGCGGAGATGACTAGACCGGACATTTCATACTTCTCGGGTAGCACAGGCCACCGGCCAATAGTGTTCGGCATAGGGCGGATTGCGAGGAGTTCGCGC
>PLQC01000012.1:24525-24694 GCA_003159675.1 Limisphaerales bacterium | reverse complement strand
AATCTGAACTGGGCCCGGTTTTTGGGGATTTGCTCCAGCTTACGCTCTTGCTTCCCTTTGTGCCGGGCATTGTAGTACGTGTGCAGCCCTGGCCGTAAGGGCCATACTGACTTGACGTCATCCCCACCTTCCTCCTCGTTGAAGCGAGGCAGTCTGTCCAGAGTGCTCC
>PLQC01000012.1:23672-24466 GCA_003159675.1 Limisphaerales bacterium | reverse complement strand
GCGACCGTACTTCCCAGGCGGCACGTTTAACGCGTTGGCTACGCCACAAAAGGGGTCGATTCCTTTTACAGCAAACGTGCACCGTTTACGGCTAGGACTACCAGGGTATCTAATCCTGTTTGCTCCCCTAGCTTTCGTGCCTTAGTGTCAGGAGTTGTCCAGGGACTCGCCTTCGCCACTGGTGTTCCTCTCGATATCTACGCATTTCACTGCTACACCGAGAATTCCAGTCCCCCCTCCAACCCTCCAGCCGAATAGTATCCAATGCAGTTTCGGAGTTAGGCTCCGAGATTTCACATCAGACTTACCCGACCACCTACGCACCCTTTACGCCCAGTGAATCCGAACAACGCTTGGGACCTCTGTATTACCGCGGCTGCTGGCACAGAGTTAGCCGTCCCTTCCTCTTCCGCTACTATCAACCTGCAACGTATTAAGCCGCAGGCATTGTTCGCGAATGACAGGGGTTTACGGGCCGAAGCCATTCATCCCCCACGCGGCGTCGCTCCATCAGGCTTTCGCCCATTGTGAAAAATTCTCGACTGCTGCCACCCGTAGGTGTCTGGACCGTGTCTCAGTTCCAGTGTGGCTGGTCGTCCTCTCAGACCAGCTACCCGTCTTAGCCTTGGTGAGCCGTTACCTCACCAACTAGCTGATAGGCCGCGGGCTCATCATGAAGCGTCAGGCCTTGCGGTCCCCAACTTTGAAAATCAAAAGATGCCTTCCAATTTTCACATCCGGTATTAGCTTGCCTTTCAGCAGGTTATTCCAGACTTCACGGCAGATTACCCACG
>PLQC01000012.1:0-23571 GCA_003159675.1 Limisphaerales bacterium | reverse complement strand
TCGCACAATTCAATTTTCAATGAGCAGCGGGTGTTTCCACCCAAAAATCAATCGAGCTGGTTCGCCCGTATTTTTCTCCCATTTAGGGGACAAAAATCCTGAGAACCGATTTAATCTTCTTAACTCGGCCTCTCAGACTTCAGTTACCTTGCGGCGCTCATCCTACCCGCACCGCACCGACTGTCAACAGTTTGTTTTGCCGTTCCAGTCGTATCGAACGACATTAAAAATATCGTAGTCCCAAAACCACGCAAGCCTTTTTTTAAAAATCTTTTTAGGCCCCGAAAACCTTCGTGTTCTCAAGGAATTTCACCGTTTTCCAAAGGATTTCACGAGTCTTTCCGCCCAAGGCGCGACTGAAAGTTCACCCATCGCACGCCTCAACTCCTACGAATCTTCCCAATAAAAAACCAGTATCGGAATGTCACGCGGGCTGTTGGATCTGACGATCGCATAAAATTTCCTGTTGGCTCCCTCGACCGTCACTTCCACTCTCCACGTCGAGCTGCGCACGGTGCCGAATCGCTGAAGTTGCGGCATGATCTGAGGAGGCACCGGCATTTCGTTCACGTTGTGGTAAGGAGCTTGCTCCCGCTGTCCAACGATCGACTGCGCCATGTTTTCGTCGATGCCCGGAATCAGTTGCAGCACTTCCGCCGAAGCCGTGTTGACGTTGATTTTACCTGAGGACAGCGACGTGAACAGGTCCTCCAATCCCACGGGGTAAACGGGCCTTTCCACCGGCCGCCCAAACCTATCCACCTGTTGGAAAGCCGCCGAAACATGATTCGTTGAGGACGATCCCCAATACATGTCCTCCGTTATCCCGCGCACCAATAACAACTCTGAAAGATCGTCGATGGGCGCGTTCTTTGCGGAGTACGGCGGGGTCAAACCCTGGTAGTATTCACTTTCCGCCCCGCCGACGCGAGGGATGTCGTCCGCGTCAATCCAGTCCAAAATGCAACTGGTGATCGAAGGGATCTCGCTTGCGTCCACCCCCACCATAGTCAGTCCCTGTTGCAGCATGGTTTGATCCGCCGTGTTGATGTTCGCCTTGCGCTCGAGATCGGTGATCTTGATGGAAATCGTCCGGTCGCAAATCTGGAAGTTGTCCACAGACACATCCGCGAGCGGTCCGTTGGTTTCGCAGTCGTCTCCCTGTCCTCCGGCCCATTTCTGGTTCAGGGAGGAATACGGACAACTCATCCCGAGAGCGATGATCCAACGAGCCCGCTCGACTCCGGAGCGGCCCAGCCAGAGTTCCGTGGTCTGGTTGTTTGCGTTCATGGCCAGCTTCGTCTCGACTTTCATAGAAAAGGCAAACGCCCCGGCCAGGACGGACAGGACGAAGATGGCGATCATGACGACGATCAAGGCGATGCCGCGCGGAACTTGTTGGAGCCGGATTCTCATGATCGGTTCGGCACAGGGGCAGGAGCCGGCGACAGGCCTGGCACGGTCAGAGCCGGCAGCGCAACGAGCCGGGCAATGATCTGCCGTGCCTGGTTCGGGTGCAGAGGATCGCTCCCCAGCTCCAGCGTGAACAGGATCAAGGGGGGCAACTCGTTGGTTAGCGTCCACTCATCGACGTAATCAGGCGGGTTCAAATGGACATCCCAGAACAGCATTTTGAAATCCTTCACGTCCTTGGCGAGCACGACCGGATGCTCCTGTTCATCGATGTCCCAGTCCATCAGAAACGGACTTTGCCTCAGGACCAGTTGCTTGCCGGAGTCCGGCCCCGGTTCCACCGAAAAGGTGACGCGGCGCACATCGAAATCACCGAACCTTCCGCTGCGCGGAAAGGATTTGGACAGATGGGCGACAAAGCTGAGGGTGGGTTCATCTCCATTCTCGGCAACGAAGGTGTAATTCTGCATGTCCGCGGCGAAGGAACGCGCACAGGTCAGAGCCTCTTCGATCGTGCGGACGGCGACCCTCTCGCGCTGGACAGCGGCGGCGGCCTGCAGACCCGTCCTGGATCCCCGGACGATCACCGCCCAACTCGAATAAATGGCCGCAACAACCATGCCCAGCAGGGCCAACGCCACAATGATCTCAATCAGCGTAAACCCCGACCTGTTTCTTCGAAAACCGGTTCTCATGGCTCAACCCGGTCCTCCCGGACGGCGCGGAGAATCCGGCCGGTAGAAAAGGATGCACATGTGCGATTGCAGCGCGCGGCCGCCCGAGCGCCGGTAAACCCCAAAATCAACTTCAAAAAGGCCGTTCGTGCCAACCTCGTTGGTCTCGGAAATCCATCGATAATCGGGATAAAGCTCCCCAAAATCTCCGGAATCGGATCCTTCGCCAAGTTTCTGATTCAAGGACGCCTCCGCCGCGAGCATCCCGGTCGGATCCACCGGCAGGCGCTGCAAGCCCCGCGCGTTGCTCAGCGTCGTCGAAAGCAGGCCCAGTATGGCAAACAGGCACATGAAGAGGATGCCCCCGGCGATGAGGACCTCGATCAAGGTGAATGCGGCCACCGCGCGTCGCATGGCGGGAGCGGAGCAGATCCGACGCGCCGCCCCCCGGTTCCCGGTTCCCGGCTCTCGAGTTGTTTTCATCTCCAGTGGTGCGGATCGGAGTCCAACGACGCGAGTCCAGTCGTGATCTCCAGCGAAATCTTGCGCCACTCGTTGGCGTCGGACCGCAGGATCAGTGTCATTTCATCGCTCATGCCGTTCGGAAAAAAATGGACGCGAGCCAGGTCGGCGTCCTTGTATTCGAGGAGGTTCACGTCCAACATTTCGATTTCCACGTCGTCTCCGAAGGTGACGGCCCCGGCTGGATCGCCTCCTTCCAACTCGCATCGCCGTTCCTTGGGGCGGAACACGATTTGCGTGGTCGATCCCTGGAGGATGGCGCGGGCGCGGGCCGCGCTGCACAGGTCCATGACATCCCCCACCGTTTTGCCGAAACCTTCGCGGTGCAACATCCGGTAAAGCGTCGGAATGCCCACCGCCGCGATCAGTCCGATGATCGCCACCACCACCATGATCTCGATGAGGGTAAACGCGCGGCGTGCGCGGGAGACTCTGTCGGGCGAGGCGCTCATCCGGCGGCGCTGATGTTCGAGATCAGCTTGAACATGGGGAGCAAAACGCTCAGCAACAGGAAGCCGACGCCCACGGCCATGACGACAATGAGCAGGGGCTCGATCAGGTTCATCATGATCCGCAGAGAAATCTGGAGTTCGCCTTCGTAAGTCTCCGCGAGATTGGCCAGCGCTCCCGGCACGTCTCCCGTGTCCTCCCCGATTTTCACGAGGTCCACCATGAGTTGGGGAAACAATTTGCTCTGGGCCAGGGGCTGCGCGATGGTCTTGCCGTCTGTGACGGCCTCGCGGGTTTTGGCAATGGCTTCCCTCAGCAAGCGGTTGGGCATGACCTGTTCGCTGATTTTCAGGGCGGTCAGGACCGGCACCCCGTTTTGCAGGAGGGTGGAAAGAGTGCGGGAAAACTGTGCGAAGAGACTGACTCGAACCACCTTGCCGACGATCGGGAGGTTCATCTTCAATTGGTCCAGCTTTCGCCGGCCGCCCTCGGTGTTCTGGAAGCGTCTGAAAAAAATCGCCAGCATCACCAGGATCAGGATCAACAACCACCACAAATGCGTCAGAACATAACTGACGCGGATCAGTATGCGGGTCGGCAACGGCAATTCGACGTTGAACCCATTAAACATCTCCACGAAATGCGGCAGCATGAAATAAATGAAGAACAGGACCAACCCCATGCCCACGCAACAGACCAGGATGGGATAGATCATGGCGCTTGCCACCTTTCCCTGCAGCTCGGCGAACTGTTGAAAGTGTGAGGCCATGCGGCGCAACACATCCACCAGCGCGCCGCTGGATTCTCCGGCGCGCACCATGTTGACGTACAGGTCGTTGAAAACCACCGGCTGCTTGGACATCGCATCGGACAAACTCCTGCCCTCCATGACTTCCTGGCGCAACTGCTGGCTGACCTCGGCGGAGATGCCCTTCGATTCGAGATGGGTCATGCTGTGGAGCGCGACGGTCAACGGCATGCCGGAATTCAGGAGGTTGGCCAATTGCTGGGTAAACGTGGCCAATTCCTGCAGTTTCGGCTTCCGTTTCTGGGTCAGAGACTCGCGCAACGCCGGCGGCAGCATCGACGCAAGGTTGATCTTTGTGCCCGCAGGCCGACCCGCCGCCGCCGCCGCCGCCGCCGCAGATCCCTTCACCCCCTCCACGGCAACGGGAAAGAGTCCGAGCCGCTCGATTTGCACCAGCGCAGTCGGACGGTCGGGAACGTCCAACACGCCCTGCACGACTTCGCCCGTCCGACGCCTGGCCTTGTACGAAAATTGCGGCATATAACAACCGGTTTCTGTTTAAACCCAAACATTAGGGAAAAGTTGCGGCTTTCCAAGTGGCATTTTCGGTGAAAACGGATGCAAATCCAATCCGAAGCCCAATACTCCCGCGCCAAAGCACCGCTCGTCTGAATATCTTCTGACCGCGCGCAAGAAAAAGTCCGGCTTGAGGCCGGACTAAGAGAATCAAGGAAGCGATTTTGCTCCGCAACGAATTTATTGTGCTGGAGCGAATGGAACACTCGCGCCTGGAAGACCATTACGCAAATGAAATCATTCCTGTTCCTGACTACCGCAGTGGCCATGATTGTTGCCGGCTGTTCGTCTTACAGAGGGCCGGTGTGGGTGATGAGAGTGGAAAGCTCTCCCGCCGGAGCACATATTTTTTCCGGCACGAGCGATTCATACCAATCCGGAGCGTATCTTGGCGCAACGCCGTGCAATGCCGCAATTCCAGCAAAAGCTGGCGGCAAAATCTGGGGCAGAATTACGATATGGGCGATCCCTCCTACGAATGCTCCCGGTCTTTACACCCAGAAGACGACCCTTGGCAGTCAACTACAACGATCCACGTTGCCGCCCGCGCTATTCTTCGACCTTTCAAAGCCGCCCTCCACCAAAACAAAATCGGCTTCCTCTTCCGGAGGATAAACCCGCGCACGCGGGAATTTGTGTCCTCACAATCAAAAATCCACCGGAATGGGCCGTCAAACTTCCAGCGGATGGGGCAGTGACTGTTTGGTTCACAACGCCGCAGATTTGCGAGGCTCGCTCGTATTGGCCCTCCGATACCCCTGCAAATCCAGCGTCACGTGCGCGTAGCCGATTTGCTTGAGCGCGTCCGCCACGCGCACCGGCACGCCATCCACTAAAAATTTCTGAAGCTCGCCCGGGCCGACCTCGATGCGGGCCAGATGCTGCAAGGTTGAAGGTTGCAGGTTGCAGGTTGCAGGTTTGGTCTGCGGCGACCGCGAAGCTGCAACCTGCAACTTGGAGCCTGCAACCAGTTCGTGGTGCCTCACGCGCACATCGTAGAATCCCAGCCCGCGAAGCACCTGTTCCGCCTCCTCGATCATTCTGAGCTTTTCCGGCGTGACCGCTTCGCCGTGGGGGATGCGGGAACTCAAACACGCCATCTGGGGTTTGTCCGCCGTCGGCAAACCGAGCCGGGCGGACAGCTCGCGGATTTCCGCCTTGGTCAATCCCGCTTCCTTGAGCGGCGCGCGCACCTGAAACTCAGCCGCCGCCTGCGACCCGGGACGGTAATCTCCCGCATCGCTTGCATTCTCCCCATACGCGATGACGGCAAATCCCCCGGCGCGGGCGATCGGAGCGAGCTCGGTGAACAGTTCGTGTTTGCAAAAGTAACAGCGGTTCGCCGGGTTGGCCGTGTAGTCGGGGTTCGAGAATTCATTCGTCCGGATGACACGCGCGGGAAAACCGAAATCACGGGCGAGGGCCAACGCCTCCTCGAGCTCGCGCCGCGGCAGGCTCGGTGAATCGGCGATGATGGCCAGCGCTTTGTCCCCGAGGACCTCGCTCGCCACACGCGCCAGAAAAACCGAATCCACCCCGCCCGAATACGCAATCAGGCAGGAACCATACGACCGCAACAGAGCGCGGAGTTGCTCGAGTTTGTCAAGTGCCACAATGAGAAAGTGGCATCCCGGGCGGGGGTTGTCGAGCCAAGCCGGAACGGAGTCGTCCGCGGGCCGTTCAACGCATGGATCCGACCGCCGGGTTGCGGCCCGCATACCGCCCGGTACAGAAGACGAACTCGAGAGCTTCCGCCCCGTCCCGCACCACATGGACTCGATTGCTCAAATTGGCCTTCTTGAACGCCTTCAGTGTTTGCGCAACCTCCTCCGGGTCGTCTTCCACCAGAAGAATGTCCACCACGCGATCGGCGGATTGGTTGACTACGCCTCCGGCGTGGGTAAAGAGAATCGGAATTGAAATCTCGAGGGCATACGCCAGCTTCTCGATGCTGCCCAGCGAGAGGTTGCGCGCGCCGCGCTCGACATCGGCAACGTAGGTCCGATGCAATCCAGCCCGCTCGGCCAGTTCCTCCTGCGAAATGCCCAGGTGCTTCCGGCGAGCCCTTACCGCCGTCCCAAAGTGCGATTGAATGTCAGCCGGCATTATTTCCTATCTGTATAAATCTTATCGTACAAGCCGCCGCAACAGACTTTGAGTGACAAGGGACGTCTCCAACCATCGAACCCCTTTTCCATCGCGTCAAGGTGGCCTGAGCAATATAGTTCGGATTGAGCCGGAGTACGCCTCGCGTCCATGACCGGCGGCAATTGGAAGTGAGGGTCGGGAGCGCGGCTGTATGCGAAGCATCAGCCGCAGCGGGTAACCAGGTCGACGGTGCTTGAAGGTCCATTCCGGGTGTGAAATGGTTGGCGCGCTGCGGCTGGGCTTCGCCACAGCCGCAGTCCGGTGTGCATGTTGACCCTCACTTCCAATCGCACCCTTCATGACCTTCGTGCTTGACGGTTGGGATGGATTTGATTGGATTGCAGTGATGAAAACGAAATTTGCTGCAGTTGTTTTGGGATTGGTCGTTTTGGCCGCGGGCTGTGTTGGCACCGTGAGCGGCTCAAAGACCGCTGGCGTGCCGTTCGTCAACGATACAATTGAGGCGCGCTACGAGCGTCCCATGGATGAGGTCTTTAAGGCCGCCAAGGAAGTGATCAGCTTCAACGGCACCTTGCTTAGCGAAAGCACCCTTCACGGCCAGACCAATGCCGTGAACAGCATCGCAAAAGTGGCCCAAGGCAAGGTGAACCAGTGCAAAGTCTGGGTGAGAGTCGAGCAGGCGGATCCCAGGATCACCGCGGTGTTCGTCCAAACACGGACTTCGGGCGGCGGGGCGGACATTCAACTCGCGGCGGAAATCGACAAGCAGATCGCCCTAAGGCTGGTGCGGTAGGCCGCGCTTCAAGCCGATGTCCTGTTCGTAAGAGCCGAGCTTTACCGTCCGGCTCTGTTCCCTGCCCTTTAATTCCAGCTTGAGAAACTCCAGCCGGTTGCGCGCGATGTGCGCCGCGGCTGTCCCCGGATACAGGTCGATGATCCGCTGGACGGTGTGCCGGACTTGCTCGTAATCGCCGCCATGCTTGATCTGCAAGTCCGCCAGCAGATTCAGCCAGTGCACGATGCGTTTGGCGGGTTGGATGGGATGCCCGATGAGCTGCTCCAACTGGTCGGCCGCCAGATCCAGGCGCCGATAATGTTCCGCATAGATCACGGCCAGTTTCTCGCGGGCTTCGGTGTCCAACGGGTGTTCTTCGAGATGTTTTACATACGCCTCCGCGGCCGCTTCCGGACGCGTCTCCGGAGCGGCCGGTTGCTGTCCGCCGGGAAGGAGGCCGATGTCCTGGATGCCCGGACTGACGTGGATGGCTCTCCGGTCGTGCGGTTCGAGAAGAAAGGCGGTGCCCGCCAGGTGCGCAATGCGCTGTGCCGCCAGCGCCGACAGTTCCGAATCCGGCAGCAGCGCGATGATCTTTTCAAGGTCCTGCCGGGCGGCGTCGCGGTCCTGCGCTAATTTCAGGTGCCAATCCGCCAGCGTATTGAGCGCCAGCGCGAGGTTGCGCGGCGTTTGCGCAGGCTGATTGCACAGGCGTTGGATCGTGATCTCGGCGCCCTGCAAATCGTTCATGTGTTCGGCCTGGAGTTGGGCGAGCAGAAGCTGGCCTTCGAGGTCCGTCGGGAACCTGGCGAGCTGCTTCCGGACTTCGGCGATCGCCTCGGAGTAATGGCCGCGGTTCCGCTTCGCCTGCGCGATGGAATACGCCGGGCGCGGTTCGATTTCCCGGTCCCCGCCGTCGAACATCGACCCAACCTGGTTGGCGATGATCGAGGCGAGGCTCCGTCGCCAGATGATGGCCAGAACCACTCCGCAGACGGCAACGAGGGGAACGCCGATGTAAGCTCCGGCTTCTCCGGACGTCCAGATCATCGGCGCCACTTTCCACAACAGAACCAAAAGGGTCAGGCCGGTGAGGATCCATTTGAAAATCAGGAGGGGTGGATCTTCGCTCCGCTTGAGCGAACGAATGAGGGCCCATCCCAAAAGGACGACGGCCACGATCAGGACGACGGTTCCCCGAATGATATCAGCGGTGTGGCTCATGTTTCCGCTTTCCGGACGGTCCGGTGCTTTGCGGGTTCCGGGCGTCCGCCCGCGCACTCATCACGGGTCTGCAGCGGGAGGCGCATTCGTTCACGCTTTCTGTTGAACGATCTGGTCCGGATGCCGCGCGCGGCTCACGGCCGTGTCATAGGTGATCATGCATTTGCAATAGAGATCGTGAAGACAGTTGTCCATCAGGACCATGCCCTCCTTGCGCCCCATCTGAATCGTGTTCTCCAACTGATGGAGCTGGTTTTCACGGATCAGATTGCGCACCGCACCGCTCGCCACCAGCATTTCGTACGCGAGCACGCGGCGCGTGCGGTCCGCGGCCGGCAGCAGGTCCTGGGACAGGATTCCCTGCAACGCGTTGGACAATTGCAGGATGATCTGCCGCTGCGCGTTGCCTTCAAACACGCCGATGATGCGTTCCAGCGCGTGCAAGACGTTCGGCGAATGCATGGTTGCCAGCACGAGATGGCCCGTTTCCGCCGCCGTCAGCGCGGTGGCAATGGCCTCATGATCGCGCATCTCGCCCACCACGATCACATCCGGATCCTGCCGCAGCACATGGATCAATGCCCGGTTGAACGACCGCACGTCCGTCAATACTTCCTGCTGCACCACAATCGCCCGCTTGTTCTGGTGCACGAATTCGATCGGGTCCTCGATCGTGACGATTTTGCAGCGGCGTTCGCTGTTGATCAGGTCCACCAGAAAGTTGAGCGTTGTCGTCTTCCCGGCGCCGGTCGGGCCGGTGATGAGCACCAGTCCATTGGGTTTTCGCGCCAGGTCCTCCAGTTTTTCCGGCAGGCCGAGCTCTTCGCGCGTGGGGATGCGTTCACCGCAGAAGCGGAAACTCATCTCCGGGTGCCCGTTGCGCCGGTAAAACGTGGCCCGCACCCGCCCAGCCACGCTGTGCAGCAGCGAGATGCACAGCTCCCATTCCTGCTCGAACTTTTTCTTTTGCTGTTCGTTGAGCAGGCTTTCCGCCATGCGCGTAATCTCCTCCTCGGATAGCGCGTCCTCGTCGGCGATGATGATCTCGCCGTTCACCCGGAACGCGGGCGGCACGCCGGCCACGAGGTGAAGATCGGAACCATCAAATTCCTTGGCGGCGGACAACAGGCGATCCAGATTTTCCGTGCTCATCGTTTGAAGACGCGCCACCAGGCCCCGCGCAGGCGGGCCCAGAGCCCGGTGTCCGAAAGGCGCATCAGCGCCAGATCGGCTTCGCGGCATTCCGGATTCAATTGCTGCGCCTGAAGAAAGGAATTCCCGGCCGGCCCCACCAGCCCGAGCGCCTGCTGGCAGCGGCCCAGCTCGAGCCAGAGCAGAAAATGATCGGCCTTCAATTCCACGGCGTGCTGCAACAGCCTCAACGCCAGCGCAAATTGCCTGTAGTAAAAACGAATCCGCGCGGCCAGCCAGGCCACAAACCAGTCCCGCGGCGCGAGCATGAGGGCCTTTTCAAAACAGTAACTGGCCCGCGACTCGTCGCGCGCCAGCAGCGCGTCCCCGCGCGCCAGCCAGACATACGGCGTGTCGCCGCGTTCCTCGATGGAGGCGTCCGAAAACGCGAGCGCTCCCTGCAGGTCGCCGCTGCGCCCCAGCGCCACGGCCTTGGCGGCGAGCAACTCGGGTTCGCTGGGAAAGCGTTCCAGCGCCTTGTCCGCCCAAAGTTTTGCTTCGCGGAATTCGCCGAGTTCGATCAGCATCCGCACCTGCGCCGTCCACGCGACGGCGTTCTGCGGATTGAATTCGAGGACCTTGGAATAGAAGCGCAGGGCCTGCTCGAAGTTCCCGTTTTCAAATGCCGCGCGCGCCTCGCTGAGATAGTATGCCTCGTCCTTGACCAGCGACTGTTGCGACCGCTGCGGCTGGTCTTCGGATTCACCGTCCAACTCGAGATTGACAAACCGGCTCATGGTGTAACTTGTCGCCGCCCAAACCAGTATCTGAAGGGTCTGCCGATAAATTGATTTTCGGAAACCGCCGCCAATTGCATCATCACGGTTGCAACGGTCGCCTCGCTCACGTTGCCATGACCGTTTATATCAAGTTCCGGCCAGATAAACCAGTGCCTTTCGGGCACGACAACCTCGCCGCTTCGCGGCATGTGCGCCAGCAGCGGTCGCCCGACGCCGTTTACCCTGAAGGCGTCGGTGGAAAACTCCACGCGATCCCCCGCCACGGCCAGCACCGGCCCCCAGCCGAAACCGGCCTGAACCCAAATGGCGCCGCCGGCCCCATGGGCATCGCCGCGTTCGTCTGCGCGCAGCGAATAAACGACTTGATCCCCGCGCTTGATGTTGTGCGGCAGAAACAGGACGAAACGATTTCTTCTGTCTTGATTCTGGCCACAATGGCTGGAGCTCAGACTTCGGCTTCAGTCGGAGCCCGGAGTGCCGGACTATTGGCTCCATCACTCCACCACTCCAATCTGCGCTAATGCCGCTGCTCAATGTTGAATTGCACGTGCTCGTCCGGCTCGTAAAATTCGCTCGTCTCGCGTCGCGCTTTCATCTCTCCGACCGCCTGCTCGAAGATTTTCATCGCTTCCAGACAGCTTTTGCCTTTGTAACCTTTCACCTGCACCTCGACGCTGCCGTCGGGCGCAATGGCAATGTCGAATTCGCGTTGGGCCATAAATCAGAATGCAGAACGCGGAAGGCAGAATGAAGAAATCCGTTCCGCCTGGCGCGGGGCGCGAATTTTTCCTTCTTCCTTCTTCATTCTGCCTTTGTGTTCATCCGTCCCAGTGCCGGACTTTGAGCCGGATGGTGTTGGTCTCGTCCACTTCCTCCTCCACGACGACAAACTGCCGCGTGCGAATCTCCTCCATCAACCGTTGGTGCACATATTTTTGCACCACGCGCCGGCTCAATTCCTCGCCCATGGCCCTCAGTTCCTCGTCCGAATGGCCCGGCCCGGTCACGCAGATCGAAGCCTTGCCGCGCGCGTCCCGTGAGAACGTCACCGTCACGCCGCCGCGCGTGACGCGAATTTGTTGATCGCGGCCCAGTTGATTGGTCACGATCTCGCTTTGCCCGATCTCGAGATTCACCGTCCGTTCGCCGGCCTCGCTGAGTTGGCTGGATTGGTGCTGGCTGACGCCCTCCTCGACAAGGGTGTAACCCAGGGCCGTGGCCGCCGCCGCCACTGCCGCGCTGAACGCGGGCCACGCGGCGATCACCACCGGAGTCAAAATGCACACACAACTCATACCGTCTCCCGACTTCGACCTTTCACCAATTTGGACCGGGCCACGCGCTTTTCGTCACTGGACAAGGGAGGAAATTTTTGGTGTTCGTACCGGCCTTCACGGCGCCGCCAAAAGACCGCCGCAACCCAGGCAAACACCAACGCTCCGGCGGCTGTCAATACATCCGAGTCATAGTTCTGCAGGCCGAGGGCGCCAAGGCTCGCTTCGAGGATCGCCCCCAGAGCCAGCAAGCCAATGAAGGCCAGCGCGACAATGAGGAAAAGAGCGCCATACCGGCGGTCCTTGAACCGGTCATACAGGTTTTCCCAAAGCGAATTCATGTCATCAATGCGGCCGCCGCCCGCCGGATCAGCGCAGGGTCCGCTTCATCAGAATTCCATCTCCCGGACAGGCTTGCGCGAATCCACCGCATGCGGCACACTCGCATTGCGCGCGCGGCCCACCGCCCAGTTGCGTTGCGAACTGATTTTCTCCGCCATCGTTTTGGCCAGAGGCACGGTCTGGCCCAGCGTGGCCAGAATAGGGTTGGTCGCCAGTTCCTGTTTCAGGTAAAACACGTCGTAGAGCGCGCTGATGATGGCTTCTTCGATTTCCGCGCCGCTGAAGTCCACGCTGGCGGCCACGAGCCTGTCGATGTCGAAATTCCGCGGATCGCGGTCGCGCTTGGCCAGGTGGATGCGAAAGATTTCCCCGCGTTCCTCCATGCTGGGAAGGTCCACGTAAAAGATTTCGTCGAGCCGCCCTTTGCGCAGCAGCTCGGGCGGAAGTTGCGAGACGTCATTCGCCGTCGCCACGACAAACACCGACGTGCTCTTCTCCGACAGCCAGGTGAGAAAGGTGCCGAAGACGCGCGCCGTGGTGCCGCCGTCGGTCGCGCCGGAGCTTTGCGATCCGACAAACGCCTTGTCGATTTCGTCCACCCACAACACGGCGGGCGCGACGGACTCCGCCACCGCGATGGCGCGACGGACGTTTTCCTCGGACGACCCGACAAGGCTGCCGAACATGCGGCCCATGTCGAACCGCAGCAACGGCAGTTGCCACAGCCGCGAAACCGCCTTGGCGCACAAACTTTTTCCGCACCCCTGCACACCGAGCAGCAAAATGCCTTTCGGCGATGGCAGGCCAAAAGCCCGCGCTTCGTCCGTGAACGCCACCGCGCGCTTGTTCAGCCAGTCTTTCAGAACGGCCAGGCCGCCGACGTTCGAGAAATCCTCGTTCGCGGCGTAATACTCCAGCAGGCCGCTTTTGCGGATGATCTGCTGTTTCCCGGCAAAGACCTCATTGACGTGATCGCCGCTCAGGCGCTGTTCCTGCACGATGATTTTGGCGAACACATTTTCCGCCTCGCCGAGCGTCAGACCAAGCGCCGCCTGCAACAGCCGCCCGCGACCTTCCTCGTCGAGATCGATCTGGACCTGCTTCCGGTCGCGGACTTCGGCGATGATTTTGTCCAGCATCGCCCCGAGGTCTTCCTTCGTCGGCTGGGGAAAATTGATGACGGTGATTTCCTTGTCCAGCTCCGCCGGAATTTCCATCACCGGCGAAATCAGGATGATGGTCTTGAAGCTGTTTTTCAGGTGCAACGCGATGTCCTTCAACTTGCGGATGACGGCGAAATTGTTTTTCGTCAGGAACGGATGGAAATCTTTGAACAGAAAAATCGCCGGCTCGACCTGCTCGATCACCTGGTCGAGCGCCGCCAGCGGGTCCTTGGTGGAGGCATTGCGACTCTTTTGCGACTGGATGGAGGCGCCGGCCGGAACGATGCCGTTGCTGAACGTCCACTCGAAAACCTTTTTCTGCCGTTTGGCGGCGATCTCCACGATCACGTTCTGCACCCGCATCTCCTCGCTGCTGATGATGTAGAGGATCGGATAGCGCGCGCGGATGAGGATTTCGATTTCAGTCTGAAAATTCATGATGGAATGCCGCGTGATGGGTGATGCGCGAAGCGATCTGCTCGCAACCGGGGTTTAATCGGGCCAGAAGCCCGGCGAAAGTCGGAGTCAAATTGTGAACCAGAATCTGTCCGTCCGGCAGAATCAACACCTCGGTGGTGAGCGCCGGAGCCGGCGAGTCGTTCGACAGTTCTCTTTGCTTTTTCATGGCATGGTCCGAACGCTCAGAGTCTCATTCAATCAAATTCAATCCATGGCCGCGGGCAATCTGCCAGGCCCGGTCGCCCTCGATTCGTGAAACCGTTCCGCGCAGTTCGCTGTGCTTGAACGAATGCCACGCAGGCCAGAAACCGGACCGCAGGTTCACTTTGACGCCCGGCAGCTCCGCCGCCAGCCATTCCGCCACGGGACGCCAGCAACAGCCCACGTGGCCGGGCATGACCAGATGACGCACGATCAACTCGCTGTGGCCGTTCGCCCAGAGCAGATTTTCGCGGACGACCCGGACGTAATCCGGAACTTTCGCCAGCCGCCGGGCGCAGGCATCGTTGCCGAATTTGTAATCCGCCAGCCAGACATCGAACAGGCCGTCGAGCAACTCCCGCGCTTGGGCGGATCCATGCGCGTTGGTCTTCCAGACCAGCTTCGTGTCCTCCGGCAGCGCGGCGACGATTTCCAGCGCCGTCGGAAGATGAACCGTCGGTTCGCCGCCAAGGATCATCACCGTGCGGGCGCCCTTCTGCAGGGCGGCGACGGCCCGTTCAACCAACGGATTCAGGCGCAGTGGCGCGCCCTCGCGCGGGTTCCAACTCGGCCCTCCGGTGATGCAAAAATCGCAGCGCAGGTCGCAGCCGCTCAAGGCGATCGCAAAGGTTGGGATCAATTCCAATTCGTCGGACACCTCGGTTTGCGCGGAAAATACGCGGGCCTCGGCCCCGGCGTGGCAGAGGCCGGCCGGACCTGCCAACCGGTCCACGCCGCACTGATGACCGCACAACCGGCACTGTGCCAGCGCCGCGCGGGCCACCTTCGCCCGTTCGCGCGCCAAAGCGGAACGGAGCGTGGACTTCCGTCCGCATCGCGGCGGAATCCTCGCTTCATGCGGACGGAAGCCCACGCTCTGTTCGTTTGACGCGACCTCAATCATAGCTCCAGCCGCGCGACGCGTTCGGATCGGATTTGCCGGGCGGTTCTGGTGAGGAACAGGTTTTTCATGGTTTGGTTCCTCCCCACAGACGTTTCCACCAGGCCGGCTTCGGCCGGGGCAGGTCGCCGGCGGATTTTTGCAGCCGCCGCTCGACGCCGGCCGGCACCGTGGTGTGCGCGGCGTCGTAACGCAAGAGTTCCTCCGCGGTCGCAAATTCAAGGGCCGGCTGCTGACGGGCCTGCTGTTCGGTCCCGACCTGTCGGGATTGCTGCTGCTCCGGATTAAGTTTTGATTGATGCTTCATGTTCCGGCAATGGATCGGATTTCTTAAAAAGAACGGCAAATGCCTTGCGGGCGCGATGCAATTTTCCACGCACAGCATCGGGAGATTGGCCGGTCAGCGCGCCGACCTGCTCGTAGCTCAATTCCTCGTCGGCGACCAGCAGCAGCAGGAGACGGTATTCTTCCGACAGCCCGTCGAGCGCCGCCTGGATCCGTTCGCCCAGTTCCTTGGTTTCGAGGACACGTAACGGCGAATCGGTTGTGGCCGGGGTGTTTTCCCAGACGGCCTCGTCGGCGTTGGAAAACAGGTGGCGGCTGTGCCAGGCCTGCTGAAGATTGCGGCAGTGATTGATGGCGATCCGGTAGAGCCAGGTGCGCCAGGACGCCTCACCCCGAAATTGATCCATCTTGCGGAAGGCCTTGAGAAACACGTCGTGCGTGGCGTCCTCGGCTTTTTGTGGATCACCCAGAAAACGCAATGTGAGATAATAAATCGCGCGGCTGTGCGCCGCGTAAAGGTCGGCAAATTCAGACGGCGCCAGACTGCCCAGCGCTTCATCCGAACCTTCGCGTTCTGCGACGGGCTCGTTCACGGGCATCCTCACGGCTGATTAGACAGGAAACGCGGCGTAAAGTCACGCGAACAAGCGGTGGGAGCCTGATTTCAACGGGTGGGTGCGCCGCTGCTGCTTCTGCAAATTTGTTCGGTTTTGACGTTCTGCGGCATTATAACAGTGAATTGAAAATGATGGAGAGCCGAAGATTGCTTGCGGAATACGTGGAGAATGGCTCGGAAGCGGCTTTTCGAGAGCTGGTTGCCCGTTATCTCGACTTCGTTTATTCGGCGGCGATCCGTCTGACCTGTGGGCTGAGCCTGAACCTTCTGGACGAGATCTACAACAATGCTTATTCTCGGGCCAGCGCGTTTCTATGCCCCGACGAGCTCGCCACATTTGCCGAGTTCCGGACCAATGCGCTGACCACGAGCCGCGTGGCAATCGTCATGAACCGGAAAATGATGGCGCCCGCCGCCCAGTAGCGGATGGTTCGCGTCGCGTCAAAAACAGACTGTCAAGAACCCCGCACCTCACGTGAGTTCCGAATCGAACACCGGCGCCCGTTCGCTGGCGGTCAAGCTCGCCAACGTAACGAAGACGTTCGGCCGGCACACGGCGGTGAACGACCTCTCGCTTGCCGTGCCCGCCGGCTCGGTTTATGGCTTCATCGGTCCAAACGGTTCCGGCAAAACCACAACCCTCCGGATGATCCTCCACATCTTCCATCCGGACCACGGCGAGATCGAAGTGCTGGGTGAGCGCAGCACGCGCGCGGCGAATGACCGCATCGGCTACCTGCCCGAGGAACGCGGACTTTACAAGAAGATGACCGTCCGCCGCGTCCTCGCCTACTACGCCGCACTCAAGGGGATGAACAGCCGCGATGCGCGCGAGGCCATCGGCCACTGGCTCGCGAAGCTGGGCCTGGAGCAGTGGGCGAACCACAAGGTCGAGGCCCTCTCCAAGGGCATGGCGCAGAAAATCCAGTTCATCTCCGCCGTCATCGCGAACCCGCAACTGCTTATTCTCGACGAACCGTTCACCGGCCTGGATCCGGTGAATCTCGAAGTGCTGCGTTCCGCCATCCTCGAACAACGACGGCAGGGCGCCACCGTCATTTTTTCCACGCACGACATGACGATGGCGGAGCAGATGTGCGACTTCGTGTTCATGATCTACAAGGGGCGCAAGGTGCTCGACGGGACCCTCGCCGCGATCCAGTCGAGTTACGGCGCCGACACCGTGCGCCTGCGGGTGGAGGGCGGCGCCGAGGCGCTGCGTGGAATGGAGGGAGTGCAGATCGTCCGCGATCTCAACCAGTGCCAGGAGGTTCGCTGCGCCGGTGATCCGCAGGACCTGCTCAAGACGCTGGCGGCGCGAACCCGCGTGCACCTGTTCGAAGCGGCCAGACCGTCGTTGCACGACATCTTCATCCGCATCGCCGCGCCGGCACCCGGGGAGGCGAGCCATGCGTAAGACCTGGCTCGTCGCCCTTACGGAATACTCCAACGCTGTCCGCAGCAAGGCGTTCATCACCGGCGTGCTCGCGCTGCCTGTGTTGATATGCCTGAGCGTCGGCTTGCAGTATTTCGGCCAGAAGAATGTGGATATCCGCGAACGGCGCTTCGCCGTCGTGGACCGGACGGGTGTGCTCTTCCCGGTGATCGCGGCGAAGGCGGCGGAGCGAAACGAGAAGTTCGTCACACAACGCGGCGCGGATGGCAGGAGTGTGCAGACGTCCCCGAAGTTTCTCCCCGAGTTGTTCGACCCGGCCGGGACGGGCGGCGGGAACGCCGACGTTGTCCTCTCCGAACGCGTGCGGCGCGAGGAACTCACCGGCTTTGTCATCATCAACACAAACGCGCTTTCGGCGGACGGCGGCGCGGAGGACGGGATGTCGTGGTTCACGCAAACGCACACCTACAGCGAACTGCCCGACTGGCTGGAACGCACGATCAACGAGGAAATTCGCCGGATGCGTTTCGAGAAGGCCGGCCTGGACCAGGCGCTGGTCCGCAAGCTGACGCGCAACGTGCCGATCAAGCGCCTTGGCCTGTCAAAGGTGGACGCGGCCACAGGCCGGGTCGTGAAGGCCAAGGAGATGAACCGCTTCGCCACGTTCGCCGTGCCGGCGGGCTGCGTATTCCTGCTTTACATGATGGTCATGAGCGCCACGCCCGTGCTGCTCAACACCGTGCTTGAGGAGAAAATGCAGAAAATTTCCGAGGTGCTGCTCTCGGCGGTGACGCCCTTCCAGCTCATGATGGGCAAGCTCCTCGGCGCCACGATGGTGTCCTTCACCCTCTCGGCGCTTTATCTCGGCTGCATCAGCGGGATGCTGTGGAAAATGGGCGTCTTGAATCTGGTGCCGCCCACATTGATCCCGTGGTTTGTGTTCTTTCAACTGCTGTCGCTGCTGATCTTCGGCTCGATCTTTCTGGCCATCGGCTCGGTGTGTTCCGAGATTCGTGACGCGCAGAGCTTCATGTTCCCGGTCATGATGCTGGTGATGCTGCCATTCTTCGTGTTCATGCCGATCATGCAATCGCCCGGCAGCTCCTTCGCGCGCTGGTTCTCGCTCTTCCCACCCGCGACGCCGATGCTGCTGCTGCTGCGCATCGCCATTCCGCCCGGGCCGCCGTGGTGGGAGATTGCGCTTGGCGTGGCGCTGACAACGCTCTTCATGTTCGGGTGCGTCTGGGCCGGCGCAAAGATCTTCCGCATCGGCATTCTCGCGCAAGGACAGGCGCCGAGCTTCGGCAAACTTCTCGCCTGGATTTTCTCGAAGTAACCGGGCAAGCGGTGGTGTCATGAATTGAACCCCGGAAGGATTTCCGATGATGTTGTTCACCGGCTGATTCAGCTTGTCAGAATTGCGCTCGACCCGAACCCAAAGGCTGCACAACAAATGAATAGCCATTTCGTGAACACTTCATTAGTTTCGCGGCCATATGATTTTCCGGCCACATTTGCAGGGAAGCCGTGCACGGCTGTTCCAAGTTGCCGTGCTGGGCGCCGGGCTGTTGCTCAGCAGGTGCGCCGCCCAGGACTCTGCAGACACAACCAGTCAGCCGGACTCGGCTGCAATACCCGCCGCCAACACCAGGACAGACGCGATCGAGAATTCCGTCGTCAAAGTGTTTTGCACTGCGCGCTATCCGGATTGGTACAAGCCCTGGACCAAGCAATCCCCGCTCGAATTGACCGGCAGCGGGGTGGTCATCGAAGGCAAGCGTATCCTGACTTGCGCGCACGAGGTGCTCTACGCCAGCCAATTGCGGATCCAGTCCAACCAGGCGGGCGACAAGATTTCCGCGACGGTAGAATCCATCGCGCCCAGCATGGACATGGCGGTACTCAAGCTCGACGACGAGACCTTTTTCGACACCCATCCGGCGTTACAGCGCGCGAAGAAGATGCCGGAGATTCGTGACGCGGTGCTGGCCTATGGTTACCCGCAGGGAGGCACCGGTCTGTCCATCACCAAAGGCATCGTTTCGAGGATTGAGTTCGCGCCTTACAACTTCCCCGCCGCCGGATTGCGGATTCAGATAGATGCCGCCATCAATCCCGGCAACAGCGGCGGACCGGCGATGGTCGGCAACCAGATGATTGGCTTGGCCTTCAGCGCGCTCACCCGGTCGCAGAACATCGGTTATATCATTCCCTGCGAAGAGATTGAAACTTTCCTGGACGACATCAAGGATGGCCATTACGACGGCAAACCGGGATTGTTCGTGGACTTTCAGTCCCTGGAGAACCCCGCCTTACGCGTCTCGTTGAAACTGGACAAATCCGTGGAGGGAGTGCTGCTGGTCAAGCAAGACGGCGTGGACCTTCCCGCCGGGTTGGAAGACCGGGATATCATCCTGCGCATCGGCGACACGCCCATTGACAATCAGGGCATGGTTCAGGCGGGTTTGCGCGTGTCGGTCGTGTTCAAATACCTGGTGCCGAAAGTTACGCGACAGGGCAAGCTGCCGCTGACCGTCCTGCGCCACGGCAAGGAAATCGGCGTTCAAGTGCCTGTCTCAGCAGATTTTCCCCTGATGATTTCCGATTTGCGCGGCGCCTACCCGTCCTACTTTATTTATGGACCGATTGTGTTTTCGAGCGCGACGATGAACTATGTCAGCGGGCTGGCCGCGACCGCTGCGGGCGGCAGCATGATGACGATACTGAGCGCCTCAGGCAGCCCGCTGGTTATGCGGTTGGGTGAGGAACCGACGTTCGACGGCGAAAAGCTGGTGGTGATTTCATCTCCCTTCTTTCCCCACAAACTCGCGCAAGGTTATGGCAACCCCTTGGCGAGTGTGGTCAAGCGTGTCAATGGAATCACCATCAAGAACCTCCCACATCTGGTGGAGGTCCTGCGCGATTCCCGGGATGAATTCATCACCATCGAACTCGGGTCCCGCCATGCTCAAATCCTGGTGTTCCCGCGCAAGAACATGCTGAGTGCGACGGATGAAATCCTCACCGACAACGACATTCGCAGCCAGGGTTCGCCGGACACCTTGGCGGTTTGGAACGCCAAACCATCGCGGTGAAGCGGTCCCTCGTGGCCAGTGTGGCGTCACCGCAGTCCCGTTCGGATTTAAAATTAAGACACCAAGGCACTCCCGGGCAAGCACCCAGCTTGACACACCGGTGCTCGTTGGTATGCTCTCGCGTTCCGATTGCCGGGGTCTTTC
Organism: Limisphaerales bacterium; assembly: GCA_003159675.1. Taxonomy (GTDB): domain Bacteria; phylum Verrucomicrobiota; class Verrucomicrobiia; order Limisphaerales; family BOG-1460; genus BOG-1460. Next base: position 3,273 of record PLQC01000012.1, on the reverse strand, counting down.
CCGAACCAATTGTCATTCGGGCTGATTCACTGGTTTAGACTGGAACGAATTTATGAAACGACAGTATCAACCGTCGAAACGACGACGTGTACGCCAGCATGGGTTTCTGGCGCGACAAGGGAGCAAGAGCGGCCGGGCCATCCTCCGCAACCGCCGTCGCGTGGGCCGCCACCGCCTCACACCCGTCTAAACCGGCCCATGGCCGCTGCCGCGCCCCAATCCCTCAGGTTCACCCGCGCGATGCGCATCAAGCAGACGCGGGATTTTGCCCGGTTGCGACAAGACGGCCAGCGCCTCGTGAAAGGCTGTCTCATCGCAAACTGGCGCCGGTTGGCGGTCGATTCCACGCCGCGCCTGGGCGTCGTGACCAGCTCCAGGATCGGCAACGCGGTGGTGCGCAACCGCGCCCGCCGCCTGTTGCGGGAAGTCTTCCGGGTGCACCAACACAACCTGTCCCAACCGGTCGATCTGGTGTTGGTGGCGCGACCCTCGATCGCCGGGAAAGGGTTCTTCGACGTCGAACAGGACTTTGTGACCACGCTGCGCAAAGCCGGCTTGCTCAAACAATGAACGCGGGCCAACACATTCTGATTGCGATCGTGCGCACGTACCGCTGGACGCTGTCGCCGACAAAAACTTTCCTGTTCGGACCGCTCGGCCAGTGCCGGTTCACCCCCAGTTGTTCGGAATTTGCGCTGGAGGCAATCAAAACGCACGGAGCCGTGACCGGCGGATGGTGCGCGATCAAGCGCGTCTGCCGCTGCCATCCGTGGGGCGGCTGCGGCCACGACCCGGTGCCGCGGGAATTTAAAGATTACAGTCTGCAAGCGTCTGTTCCCCGGGACGCGAGTGCACCTGTTGGAGCCAGGCGTTAACTCTCATGGACCGCAAATCAATCATCGTCCTCATCGCTTGCTTTGGGCTGTTGCTGCTCTGGACAACGGTCATTGTGCCCAAGCTTTATCCGCCCAAACCGTTGCCGTCCCGCGCGACGAACGCCCTGCCCTCATCCCCGACCGCCGACGTGACAACCGCGCCCGCCGCATCGACAGCGCCGTCCCCCGCTGCGGCGCCTGCCGCCGGCCCGCTGTGGACGGCAAACACCAATTCGCCGGAGGAACTGCTGGTCGCCACCAACCGGGACGCGCGCTACACGTTCACATCCTATGGCGGCGGGCTGAAGCTGATCGATCTGGTCCATTACCCGGAAACGGTCGCCTCACGACATGAAAAACGGCCGGAGTCAGGCCGGTGGGCGACGTTGAACACGCACGCGTCCGTGCCCGCGCTGGCGGTGCTGGGTGGACCGGAAGTGCAAGGCGACGGCATATTTCGCCTGACGCGAACCGCAACGGGTATTCGAGCCGAGAAGACGCTCACGAACGGTCTCACGGTGGTGAAGGATTTCGCGCTCGGCTCCAATTATTTGCTGACCGCCACGGTGCGCCTGGAAAATCATTCCACCGGCACTCTGTCCCTGCCCGCCCAGGAATGGACCGTCGGCACCGCAACGCCGATGAATGCGCAGGACCAGGGACAGGCCGTCGGCATGATGTGGTATAACGGCGTCAAGCAGGCGGACATTCTTGGCTCGGCCTATTTTTCGACGCGCGGGTTCGGCTGCATGCCAAGGGTGCCTCCCGCTGAGTATCGCGGCGGACAAACCAACGTGGTCTGGGCCGCCGTGCACAACCAGTTTTTCGCCCTGGCGGTCATCCCGCAGGATCCGGCCTCGGAAGTCATCGTTCGCCGGGTGAACCTGCCGCGGCCAACGGGCGAGGACACGCAGTTCCTCGCCACCAACGCCCTGCCCCCGGTGGGATATGAAACTTCGTTGGTTTATCCGGCCCTGACTTTGGCGCCCGGCGAGACCGAACAACGCCAGTTCTATCTGTTCGCCGGACCCAAGGAATATCGCATCCTCGCCAACATCGCTGCCCAGCTCAACAACAAGATGGATTCGATCATGGGTTTCGGGACCGTCTGGGGATTCTTCTCCAAAGCCCTCCTGATTGGAATGAATACGTTGCACGAGTTCCTGCGGATCTCCTACGGCTGGACCATCGTTGCCATCACCGTTCTGATCAAGGTCGTCTTCTGGCCGCTGACGGCGGCGAGCACGCGTTCGATGAAGCGGATGCAGGCGCTCCAGCCGCAACTCGCCGCCATCAAAGAGAAATACAAGGACGATCCGATGAAGGCGCAGCGCAAGACCATGGAGCTTTGGAAGGAAAACAAGGTGAATCCGATGGGCGGCTGCCTGCCGATGGTGATCCAGATGCCCATTTTTATCGGCTTCTTCACCATGATCCGCAACGCCATCGAACTGCGCGGCGCTTCGTTTCTCTGGATGACCGATTTGTCCCGCCCGGACACGCTCTTCATCATCCCGGGACTGGGGTTCGTTCCCTTCATCGGCATTCCCGGCATCGGGCTGCCGTTCAACCTCCTTCCGCTCATCATGGGCGCCACCATGCTCTGGCAATCCCATCTCACCCCGGCCTCGCCCGGCGTTGATCCGGCCCAGCAGAAGATCATGCGCTATATGCCGTTGATGTTCCTTTTCCTGCTCTACAATTATTCCGCGGGGATGGCGCTCTACTGGACGGTCAACAACCTCCTCACGATTTTGCAGACGAAACTGACGCGGATGCAGCAGGTCGCCGCGCCCGCTCCGGTCTTGACTCCTCCGCCTAAAAAGAGGAAATAAGAGCAAGGTCAAACAGGCGACCTGCAACCGACAACTCGCAACCAATCATCCACCACCGATGCCCGCCCAACCCAAAGCCACGCTGGAGAAGATCCTGGAACTGCTCGGCTTCAACGTCACGGTCGAGGAGCACCCCCTCGACGACGGCGTTTTGCTCGACGTCAAGACTGAAGACTCCGGCCGACTCATTGGCCGCCAGGGCCAGGCACTATCCGACCTGCAGTACATCACCAACCGGCTGCTGTTTCAACAGGATGCCGCGGCGCCCAAGGTGATGGTGGACGTGGGCGGCTATCGAGCCCAGGCGCGCGAGGCGCTCGTGAAGAGGGCCCAGGATGCCGCCGAGAAAGTCCGGCGCTGGGGCGACGTGGTGGAATTGGAGCCGCTCAGCGCCTTCGACCGGCGCATCGTCCACCAGGCGCTCAAAGATGATCCCGGCGTCGAGACCAAGAGCGTCGAAGTCGAAGGCACCGAGAAGAAAGCCATCCTGCTCCGGCCTAAGCACTGAACTCGTTCAACGGAGCGAAGATTTATATCCGCTAATTTCGGGTATGTGGTTTGTC
>PLQC01000069.1:17562-31257 GCA_003159675.1 Limisphaerales bacterium | reverse complement strand
TTTCCAGCATACTGTCACCACGCTAATTGTTCATGAATGCTACTCAATGCGATCCGGCCCATTGCGTCATCGCCATGGCGGCCTCGGCCGGCGGCTTGAAGGCTTTATCCGTGATTCTGGGCGACTTGCCGGCGGCCTTCCCGGCCGCCATTGCCATTGTGATGCACCTTGCTCCCGACCATAAGAGCATCCTGGCTGAGCTTTTAAACCGCCGCTCTCATTTGGAGGTCATACAGGCTCAGACTGGCGACGTACTATGCCATTCGCGTGTTTTTGTGGCCCCGCCCAACCACCACCTGTTTGTGGTAAAAGGCGGTCGCCTCCGGCTTTCCTCTTGCGCTGCGGAAAAAGTTCATTACGCACGTCCCTCAGCCGAGCCGCTGTTTGCTTCTGTGGCCGGGGTTTACAAAAAGCATGCCATTGCCGCAGTCCTTACGGGTGGAGACGGTGACGGTTCATTCGGGGTGCAGATCATAAAGGAGAAGGGCGGCACGGTCATCGCTCAAGACCGGCCCACGTCGCAGGATTTCAGCATGCCGGAGACTTCGATCAAGACCGGCGATGTTGATTTTATCCTGCCCTTGAATGAGATAGCTCCCAAGTTGATAGAACTGGTTTCCGAGCTTCGTTCCGTTTAAGGAGAAACATTTTGAAAACTTTATTTGCATCGGAAGGAGCTTCCGAAGGCGGGCGTTCAGCAACCAATCAAGCACCGAACGGCCTACAGAACGTCACCGGAGAGAATCTTCATGGCGGCATAGCCAACATGAACACTGAAACCAAACCGTAGAAGGAGGAAATCGTTATGAGTAAAGCAATCAAGACCAACGCGGCCAAAGCAAAGCGATTTTTCGCGGACAAAATGGCTTTCACGACGGGACCCGTCGAAATAAGCCACCAGATTGAGAAAGGAGAGGATGTGGCCATCATTGACGTACGGGAGTCTAAGGATTTCAAGAAGGGCCATGTCCCCGGAGCGATCAGTCTTCCCCAGGAAAAATGGAACTCATGTGCCGGTCTGCGACGGGATGCCATGAACATCATTTACTGCTACGCCCAAAATTGTCATATGGGCGCCCACGCCGCGATGCAGTTCGCCGCGAAGGGTTATTCCGTCATGGAAATGGACGGCGGCTTCGAGTCTTGGAAAGAGAACGGCTTGAAAATTCTGAAATAGTAGCGAGTGTCAGTGCTTCCGGCAGATAGCCGCATGGAGACGCCGGTTAGGACACAAAAAAGCAACCAACGCCATGCCGCCGTCAAGCCTTCCCATGATGAAATCGCCGAGCGGGCCTTTAATCTATTTTCCGCGAGTGGATACATTCCTGGACACGATGTGGAGCATTGGCTCCAAGCTGAAGCCCAGATAACCGCTGCGTAAGACATCGCGTTCGGGCCGCACGGGTGAACCTTTTCACCACTTTGCACCGGTCAAGGTCATGGCATACGGTTTGACTACATTGACTGCAATCCGAGCTTGCTCCTATGAAGAAAGCTGCGCATTGAATCCACCCGCCAACGGCTAATCAACTCAGCGCTGGACAAATCCTAAATCACCGCAACAATAATGCTGCCTCGCCGAGATGGCTGGCCGGTCCAGTCAGCCCTGGAACGGCAACGAAATGAACACCTATGCCGATGACCTCGCAACCCTCATGGACGCGTTGGACCTGAAGAATGCCGTCCTGATCGGCTTCTCCGCCGGCGGCGGCGAAGTGGCGCGCTATATCGGTCGCCACGACACGAAGCGCCTGGCCAAAGCCGCGCTGGTTTCGGCCGTCCCGCCGCTGATGCTGAAAACGGCGGCCAATCCCGGCGGCTTGCCGATGGAGAAATTCGACGCGATCCGCCTCGGCTCCATCACCAACAAGTGTGATTACATGTGCAATCCAATTCCTAACCGCTGTTTGCCTTTGAAATTTATCGGTGATACCATGTCATTCACGTTTTTACGGGATAAAAATGAATCACGATGGCGTCATTCAATTTCCTGACATGGCCGCCGCTTTAAATGAGGAAGCTGACGGCACCGGGACGGTCGCGGCTATTCAGCTTGAACTTGAACGGTCTCGGCGCGAACTCGGTCAGTTGCAGAATCAATTGGCGCAAATGGAGGGCCTTTTTGCCCTACTCGCGGATGCCTTTTTCGTCGTGGAGTGCGATGGGCGAATCGTGGATGCGAATCCGGCTGCATCCGCGCTTCTCGGTTATTCCAAGAAGGAATTCCTCACGATGTGTCCCTGGGATTTCGTGACGAGTGTGCCGCGTGACGAAATTTTGACTACGATCGAAAACCTGAAGAACGGAGCACCACTGTCGGTCAAACGCTTATGCTGCGCAAAAAACGGCGAAGAAAAGGTGATGGCACTTCGTTTGAGGCGAAACTATTTTGGCGGCCGTGACCTCGTTGTCGTGACGGCACGTGATGTCACCCAGGAGCAACGCGCTGCGACCGATCTGGAAAAGGCCCTGAAGGAGATCAAAGGGTCCGTAATTGAGAGCAAGCGGGCGACCGCAGCGTTGCTCGCGTCGGAGAAACTTGCCCGCGAACAGGCGGAAGTTCTGACATTGGCATTAGATGCGTTAGCGAGGGAATCGGATTGGGAACGGATCGTAGAGTATGTTTTGCGGACGGTAACCACGCGGTTGGATGCGTTCAGCAATAGCGTCTGGCTGAGGAACGAAGTCAGCGGGTTAATGGTTTTTGAGTTTGCTCTGGAGGACGGCAAATTCAAGACGAAGGCCGAAACAACGATTGCCGCAGTCAGCCCTTCAATGCCGGTTCAGGCAATTTCTCCCTGGCCGGAAATCTTTCGCACAGGCAAGCCCAGCGTGCTGGAAGACATCAGGGAAGGTCCGGATTTTCCCTGGCGCTCCCACGTATTGGCGCAGGGCATCATCACCATTCTGGTGGTTCCGATGATGATTGCCGGCAAAGTAGAAGGAATGATTGGTCTTCGGTTCACGCAGAAGCGCACATTTTGTGCCGAAGAATTGGAACTGTCCCAAGTTCTAGCCAATCAGGCAATGCTGGCGATTCAATTAGCCCGCCTCTCCGGGCAAAACCGCCAGTCCGCCACTATCGAGGAGCGCAATCGCATTGCTCGCGACATCCATGATACGCTGGCGCAAGGATTCACCGGCGTTATCTTGCATTTGGAAGCAGCCGAGGAGGCGATGGCTCGCAAGCGTCTAAAAGTCGTTTCTGGCCATCTCCGGGGTGCGGGCGAAATCGCACGCGATGGTTTGCGCGAGGCCAGACGTTCCGTGCAAGCGCTCCGCCCATTGGCATTGGAAGAAAAAAAACTGGCCGAAGCTCTGGCAGAGCTGCTTGCGAAGCGGACCGCCGGCACCGCTCTACAGGCAACATTCACCTTGCAAGGCGAGCCACGAGAACTCCCATCAGAATGGGAGGCCAATATCCTTCGCATCGGACAGGAAGTTTTGACCAATGTTTTCCGTCACGCCCGCGCGACTGAGTTCAGTGCGGTGCTCATTTTCGGTGACCGTGAAATCAGTTTAACCATGCATGACAATGGATGTGGCTTCGATTCCACCGGTAAATTTTCTGGCTTCGGCCTGGGGGGAATGGCAGAAAGAAGCGAAGACATGGGAGGACGGTTGACCATCCAAAGCGCGAACGGCCGGGGCACCACGATTTCCGTTGTCGTGCCGATGCCGACCTTCACCGAACAAGAAAAATCATGAATCGTCCAACGAGAGTTGTGAAATCGCCTTTGACCTCCGTTCGATTGCAATCCGGTGATGGGCCAATTGGTTTGCCCGCCGGGAAAATTCGGGTGCTGATTGCGGATGATCACACCACGGTGTTGGCAGGATTGACTTCGATTATTAATATGCAGCCGGATATGCTTGTGGTCGCCGAGGCAACCAACGGCAGCGAAGCGGTTGACCTTTGGCGGAAACATTCTCCGGACGTGACCCTGCTGGATTTGCGGATGCCTAAATTGGATGGAGTCGGCGCGCTCAATGAAATTCGTCGGCACGACGCCTCCGTCCGAGTCATCGTGCTGACCACCTACGATACTGACATTGAAATTTACCGGGCGGTCAAGGCAGGAGCGAAAGGCTACCTGCTCAAGGACGCGCGGCGCGAGGAATTATTGGATTGCATCCGTAAAGTGAACACTGGTGAAACCTGCATAACTCAAGCGCTCGTAAAAAAACTGGCAACAGGCATCAGCAGCGAAATTTTGACCAACCGGGAGTTGGAGGTGTTGACCTTGCTCGCCCGCGGTAAGAGCAACAAAGAAATCGGCGTGAACCTTTTCATCAGCGAATTCACGGTGAAAGGCCACCTGCGCAACATCTTCACCAAGCTGAATGTTTTGAGCCGCACGGAAGCCATTACCGCAGCCAGCCGCCGTGGGCTGGTTCAGATTTAGCCACTGCGCGAACCGTTTTGTCCTGAGGGCAAAAAGCTGGAGCTTTTTTGTCCGTGATGATTTGTCACGGATTCGGCCTTCAGATTCCAGCCTCGGTTTTCAGACTGGTTACTGCGAAGCAGACACCCCTTCAAAAGAACCGTCTCAGCCCAGTCCTTTAGTGTCACGAAAGTCAAGCTGTTTGGGCAATAGCACATCATCCGGCTGAGTGTCAGACTGTCTTGTGATTTTGAACGCTGACACGGGACATAATCATCAGCATCAAAAAATTTGAGTAACCAAGAACAACACCAAAAAAAAGAACAAAACATATGAGCAATAACAATGGACAAAAATTGGCAGGCAAGGTCGCGATGGTCACCGGCAGTTCACGAGGAATTGGAGCGGCGATTGCCAAGCGGCTGGCAGCCGACGGTGCCAAGGTGGGAATTACTTACTCAAAGGGCGCGGACGCAGCCGCCTCGGTCGTCAAGGAGATTGAACGCGCCGGCGGAAAGGCAATCGCCATTCAGGCGGATGCCACCGATGCCGCCGCCGTCAAGGCCGCCGTCGAAAAGACCGTTGCGACCTTCGGTCAACTGGACATACTCGTGAACAATGCCGGCACCGCCATCCCGAAGCCGTTCGTGGAAGCCACGTTGGAGGAGTTGGATCGCGTGATTGACATTAACTTCCGTGGCGTGATGATCGCGACGCAGGCGGCGCTGAAGCACATGAAAGATGGTGGTCGCATTATCTCGATCGGCTCTTGTGTAGGCGAGCGGACAATGACGCCCGGACTCGCGGCTTATTCAGCCACCAAGGCGGCGGTCAAGTTGTTCACGCAGGGATTGTCCAGAGAAGTAGGCAGCCGGGGCATCACCGTCAACAACGTCCAGCCCGGCCCGATTGACACGGATCTGAATCCCGCCACCGGCGACTGGGCAACGCCGCAAATCGCCAACACCGCCCTGAAGCGTTACGGGCACGTTGAAGATATTGCCGCGATGGTGGCGTTCGTCGCCGGACCAGAAGCGTCTTACATCACCGGCGCGAGCATGACTGTTGATGGAGGCACCAACGCTTGATCGCAAATTCAAGCAAGGTTGTGGTTGTTACGAAGCAACAAATTGAGATCGCCATGAAGACTGGCGGCCAAAACCAAGGTGCGCGTTAAGACAAAGGAACGCACGATGAGTTACTGAAATCAATTCCGGTGGAGGCAGCACAATCTAAAAATTCCTAACAAAGAAGTAATGTGAGCATGAAAAAAGAGGACAAAACCAAAAAACTGGTTCTTGAAGCGTTTGACACACTTTTCAACAAGCGAGACTACGCGACCGCCGAACTATATTGGTCGGCGGACTATGTCCAACACAGTGCGCACATTGCTCCCGGTCGGGATGGTCTGTTCAATTTGATTAAAGGAATCCCGCCAGGACTTAAATATGAGTCTGGGCAGATTGTGGCCGAAGGCGATTATGTCATTGTGCATGGACGATTCTCAAATATTGGCCTGCCGGTAAACTGGATCGCCGCCGACATTGTCAGAATCAAGGACGGAATTCTCGTCGAACACTGGGATGTCATCCAAGACGAGGCCACACGGGAACAGTCAAAAAGCGGAAATCCGATGTTCGGGGACGGATTCCCGACCTATTCAATAAAACCAAAATGAAAACTCCAATTTTTTTTACTGATTTAACGCAACGTCCGCCACGAAGCTTTCGCGTCCGCCTAGGTGGATTCGTAATCCTGGCTCGAATGCTCGACAAGGGCCGGGCGACCCTCGCCAAACAAAACGGAGAATATAATTACAATTCCGCCACGGATCAACGTCTGGTCACGTTTCTTAATTTTGATCCCAAAGCCTTGTTGAAGGAGCTTACAGCCGGTAAAGGCGACGGAGAAATCCTTGAATGGATTCAGTCCCACTCGAAAACCTCGCGAGCTCCGTGGGAGATTGAAGCCTGGTCGGCTTTCATGGAAAAACGCGGACCCGACAGTGACGCGGAAACGCTTGTGTTCTACACCGAATATTTAGGTAAACTTTCAAAAACTCGCGAAGATGCTAAAACGTGGTTCGAGGCCATCGAACTTGATGACTATGTGAGTTTCGGAGGCAAGTCTTGAAGCAAGTCCACGAGTAAACAAGGAGATTTGACAATGCAAAAGACTTACAAGGCAATCGAAGTAACCAAACCCGGCCAACTGAATCTGGTTGAACGAGCAATGCTGGAACCGGGCTTCGGACAGGTGCGGATTTGCGTGGAAGCAGCCGGCATTTGCCACAGCGACGCATTGGTCGTCGAAGGCCAATGGCCTGGCATAACCTACCCTCGTGTGCCGGGCCATGAGATTGCCGGACGCATCGAAGTGTTGGGAGAAGGCGTGACTGGCTGGGCCGTGGGGGATCGTGTGGGCGTCGGTTGGTTCGCCGGCGAATGTCGGCATTGCGAACCGTGCCGTCGCGGAGACTTTGTCAATTGCATCAACCTAAAAGTTTCGGGCATTACTTCCGATGGAGGCTATGCCGAAATCGTCATCGTCGAGGCGCGCGCGCTGGCACTCATTCCAAAGAACCTCGACGCTGTGGATGCCGCGCCGCTGTTGTGCGCGGGTGTCACCACCTTCAATGCGTTGCGTAATGCGGGCTTGCGCCCCGGCGATCTTGTCGCCATTCAGGGAATCGGCGGCCTCGGCCATCTTGGCGTGCAATTCGCTAGGCGCATGGGCTTTCGCACCGTTGCAATTGCACGGGGAAAGGAAAAGGAAACATTGGCGCGCCAGCTTGGCGCCCATGAATACATTGACAGCTCCGGACAAGACCCGGTGCAAGCGCTGCTTGCCTTGGGTGGCGCAAATGCGATTCTGGCAACGGCCGCCAGCACGAAATCCATGGGGCCGCTGCTCGGAGGACTTTCGACGCGCGGAAAACTAATTGTGGTTGGAGCCTCAAATGAAACTATGGAGATTAATCCACTTCAACTGCTCATGGGTTCCAGATCCATACGCGGGGAAATTGTCGGCACGCCGATAGACGAGGAGGACGCGATGACGTTCAGCGCGTTGCAATCCATTCGTCCGATGATTGAAAAAATCCCTCTCAAGCAGGCACCCGAAGCCTATGCCCGGATGATGCGAAACGAAGCCCGTTTCCGGATGGTGCTGACATTTGAATCGAAGTAAATCCTCTTCAAGGAAGACTCTAACACAAACCCAAACCTCAACAATGCCTGCGCTCTTAAAAATTGATGTTAGTCCCCGTCGCGAGCGTTCCGTCTCACGCCAATTGGGTCAGGCCATCGCGGCGGATTGGTTGATGAGGGAAAGTTCGGGTCGGATCATTGAACGCGATTTGGCCGGCCCGCGGATGCCCTTGGTTGACTGGGAATGGATTGATGCCATCTATGTGCAGCCTGACAATCCCACGCCCGAGGGCCGGGCGCTTATGAGGTTCTCCGACGTTTTGATTGATGAACTATTCGCGGCCGAAGAGATTCTCATTTCGACGCCGATGTATAATTTCGGCATGCCGGCGGCGCTTAAAGGATGGGTGGATCAAGTCGCGCGCTTAAACCGCACGTTCACGGCCGAATATAAGGGACTGCTGCTTGGCAAGAAACTCAACGCCATAATCACCAGCGGGGGTAATTACGAGCCGGGCTCCTACTATTCAAAAATGGATTTTTGTTCCGGCCATCTGCGCGCCATCATGGCGTTTATCGGAATCACAGACACCAGGATTTATATGGCCGGAGACACTCACGACATCACACAAGGGAAAATCACCATGTCTGATTATGTTTCCAAACACGCGCCGAAATTGATTGAAGCATTCGCGCGATAAATGACGAAATAAATTAACTCCCAACCGCAGGCAACACTATGACAAACTTATCCAATAAGACGGCGCTTGTCACCGGCGCATCCCGGGGCATCGGACGCGCCACCGCGCTGGCGCTTGCCGAAGCCGGTGTCCGTGTCATTGTGCATTATGGCCGCTCAATGGCGGAGGCAAATGCTGTGGTTGACGAAATCCGCTCCGCCGGTGGTCAGGCGGACGCCGTTCAAGCTGATTTAGAAACTCCGGACGGTGCAAGCACGCTCGCCGAAAGGGTTCACAAGCTGGTGGAGAAGCCATTGGACATTCTTGTTTCCAATGCAGGCGTGTCCAAAGCTGCCAAATTTGAAGACTACGAGTTGGAGGATTTCGACAGGCTGTTCGCCACCAATGTTCGCAGCCCATTTTTTCTGGTGCAACAATCGCTCCCTATGTTAGCCGAGGGTGCCAGCATTGTCCTTGTTTCTTCGCTCGTTGTGCGGGCGGTGCCCGGTAATCCGAGCCAGGCAGACGCGCCATCGCTGTCGGCCTATGCCGCGACCAAGGGTGCAGTGGAAACCTTGGTCAGACACTGGGCTGCGGCACTTGGATCGCGGCGCATCCGTGTCAACGCCGTCGCGCCCGGCGTGATTGAGACCGATATGTCGAATTTCACCAAGACCGAATCAGGTCGCAATATAACGCTCGGAATGCAGACGCTGAAACGAATCGGCCAGCCTTCGGACGTCGCGGACGTGATTGCTTTTCTCTGTTCTGAAAATGCCCGCTGGATCACCGGCGCAATCATTCCCGTTGACGGAGGATCTAAGCTCTAAGTTTCGATTAGCCTAAAATTACCATGAGCAACAACATGAAAATACTTTCACCAATCCAACTCGGCTCACTGTCACTTTCACATCGCGTAATAATGGCACCGCTAACGCGCTTGCGCTCCGAACAGCCGGGAGATGTTCCCACCGATTTAATGGCCGAGTATTATGGCGTGTGGTCAAATAAATCATCCGTCGGATTTTGCTGCTGCCATTCTGCTTTTGTTTTAATCTGTACGCGTGATTAATCTCTCACCATGCCTTGGAAAAAGCTGCTGGTTTGGGCCACTGGGCAAATCGACGAGGCCTTGCGCCAGAAACTGGAATTTGTGCTGGAGGAAAACCGCGTCTACCGCGCGCTGCTCGGACGGCATTCACCTCACTGGCGGCTTCAGGATGCGGAGCGCAAAGTGCTCGCCGAGAAAGGCAAACCCCTCGGCAAGTTGTTGCAGGACGTCATCACCATGGTGCAACCCGAAACCCTGCTCAAATGGCATCGCCAATTGGTTGCCAGCAAATGGGATTTTTCCCGCCGACGGAAAGCCAAACCGGGACGACCAGCCGTCTCGGTCGAGATTGAAAGATTGGTGCTCCAACTCGCCCGCGAGAATCCAAGCTGGGGTTATGATCGCATCGTCGGCGCCCTGGCTAATCTGGGGCATCGCATTGCCGACCAGACCGTCGGCAATATTCTAATGCGACACGGCTTGGGGCCAGCAACCGAGCGCAAACGCCACACCACTTGGGCCCAATTCATTCGCCGGCACAAGGCAGTGCTCTGGGCCACCGACTTTTTCACCGCAGAAGTTTGGACGTCCACCGGTCTGACGACTTGCTACGTCCTGTTCTTCCTTCATTTGCGAACCCGTCGAATCGTGCTGGGCGGCATAACGCCACTTCCCAATGAAGCCTGGATGAAACAAATCGCCCGCAACCTGACCGTCGCGGACGGTCCCATGGCCAATGCCCGTTTCCTGCTTCACGACCGCGATACCAAATTCTCTGAGGGCTTTGATGCCGTTCTCCGCGCCGCAGGCGTTCAACCCCTCAAACTGCCGCCACAATCGCCTAACCTCAACGCTTTCGCCGAACGCTGGGTGCGCGCCGTCAAGGATGAGTGTCTTGATCAACTGATTCTCTTCGGCGAGCGTTCCCTGCGCCATGCGCTCGATGAATATCTTGCCCACCATCAGCACGAACGTAATCATCAGGGACTTGATAATCTCATCCCCTTCCCCGACCAGCGCACAGGTTGTCAGAACGGCTCCGTTTGCAAATGTGAGCGCCTTGGCGGCCTGCTCAATTATTACCACCGCGTCGCCTGAGGTTCTGTCTTCCGACCAAGTCTATCTGACTCGCCGCATTGTCAAAATGGCGGCGCCTTGCGGCGGCCACTTTACGCCGCTCTGCACTCGGTTACCTTCTATCCGACCATGCCTCGCCAATACCCACTTGCGCCCCGCGCCGATTTGATCTGGATTAGTTTTTTGACCTCACGCGGTTTCGCGCGAGTTGTTCCAGGCTATTCTGGAACGGATTGGGCGGCTGAAATTGACAACCGCGATGTCAGGATGAAGGCCGACCATGTCAAAACCACGGCAACAACGGAGGAGGTGTCTTCACATCCGGGAGAAAAAGGGCATTGGAGCCAAAAATGGCATCGAAACACCCCCTATGCCGGAGAAAAACCGAGGGGCGGACTGGAAAAAGGATTTGCAAACCTGCTGCAAGGGAAGAAAATCACGAAAAAGGCCCACGCGGGTCGTGGGCACGAAACCAAATGGGAAATCCCGATTAAAACTTTTCCAAACAATTCAATACAACCGACCTAGGGAGAAAGCACATGCCAACCGAAGCCAAATGCCCTTTCCACCCCGCTGCCGGAGGCGGCACGTCGAACCGCGACTGGTGGCCGAACCAGTTGAAGGTCGAACTTCTGCATCAGCATTCCTCCAAGTCCGACCCAATGGGTGAAGATTTCGACTACGCGAAAGAGTTCAAGAGCCTCGACTATGCGGCTTTGAAGAAAGATCTCGCGGCGCTGATGACCGACTCGCAGGACTGGTGGCCGGCGGACTTCGGCCACTACGGTCCTTTGTTCATTCGCATGGCGTGGCACAGCGCCGGCACCTACCGCACCGGTGACGGCCGCGGCGGCGGCGGCCGGGGCCAACAGCGCTTCGCGCCGGTTAACAGTTGGCCGGACAACGTCAGCTTGGACAAGGCGCGTCGCCTGCTTTGGCCGATCAAGCAGAAGTATGGCCGGAAGATTTCATGGGCCGACCTGATGATTCTCACGGGGAACGTCGCCCTGGAGACGATGGGCTTTAAAACATTTGGTTTCGCCGGCGGTCGCGAGGATGTCTGGGAGCCAGATCAGGACGTCTATTGGGGCCGGGAGAAGAAATGGCTCGGCGGCGACATCCGCTACGCGCACGGCTCGCCCGGCGTCCCGGGGCACGGCGTCATCGATTCCGACGACAATAGCGAGAAGCCGCACACGCGCGACCTAGAGAATCCCCTTGCCGCGGTGCAAATGGGCCTGATCTACGTCAACCCCGAAGGTCCGGACGGCAACCCCGATCCGATTGCCTCGGCGAGGGACATCCGCGAGACCTTCGCCCGCATGGCGATGAACGACGAGGAGACGGTGGCACTCATCGCCGGCGGCCATGCCTTCGGCAAGACCCACGGCGCCGGTCCGGCGTCCCATGTCGGGCCTGAGCCGGAAGCGGCCGGCCTCGAAGCGCAGGGCCTCGGCTGGAAGAACAGCTTCGGCACCGGCAAAGGCGGTGACGCAATCACCAGCGGCCTGGAAGTCACCTGGTCCACGACGCCCACAAAGTGGAGCAATAGCTTCTTCGCGAACCTGTTTGGCTACGAATGGGAGCTGACGAAGAGCCCGGCCGGTGCGCACCAGTGGAAGCCGAAGGGCGGCACAGGTGCCAATACCGTGCCGGATGCCCACGACCCATCCAAGCGTCACGCCCCTTCCATGCTAACCACAGACCTCTCCTTGCGGCTCGACCCTGCCTACGAGAAGATTTCACGGCGCTTCATGGAGAATCCCGATCAGTTCGCGGACGCTTTTGCCCGGGCCTGGTTCAAGCTCACGCACCGCGACATGGGCCCGCGCGCGCGCTATCTCGGGCCGGAGGTTCCCGCAGAGGAGCTCATCTGGCAGGACCCAATCCCCGTGGTGAATCACAAATCGGTTGATGCACAGGACATCGCTTCCCTCAAGGGCAAGATCCTAGCTTCCGGGCTGTCTGTCTCGGAGCTGATTTTGACCGCCTGGGCCTCGGCATCCACGTTCCGTGCCTCCGACAAGCGCGGCGGTGCGAACGGCGCCCGCATTCGTCTAGCACCGCAGAAGGATTGGGAAATTAACCATCCCGCCCAACTGGCAAAGGTGCTCAAGACTCTGGAAGGCATCCAGAGCGCTTTCAACGGCGCAGCGGCCGGCGGCAAGAAGGTCTCGCTGGCGGACCTGATCGTTCTGGCCGGTTGCGCAGGCGTCGAGAAAGCTGCGAAGAATGCCGGTCACGAGGTCACGGTTCCTTTCACCCCGGGACGCATGGACGCCTCGCAGGAACAGACCGACGTCGAGTCCTTCGCCGTGCTCGAACCCATCGCGGACGGCTTCCGCAATTACCTCAAGGGCAAATACACCCTATCGGCAGAGGCGCTGCTGGTCGACAAGGCGCAATTACTGACACTGACCGCGCCCGAAATGACGGTGCTCGTGGGAGGCATGCGCGTCCTGAAGACCAACTTCGGAGGGTCGCAGCACGGTGCCTTCAGCAAGCGACCGGAGGCACTGACCAACGACTTCTTCGTGAACCTGCTCGACATGGGCACGGAGTGGAAGCCGGTCTCTAAAGACGCGGATGTGTTTGAAGGCCGCGATCACAAAACGGATGCACCTAAGTGGACCGGCACGCGTGTCGACCTTGTCTTCGGTTCAAACTCCCAACTCCGCGCCCTAGCTGAAGTCTACGGAAGTTCCGATGCTGAGAAGAAGTTCGTCCACGACTTTGTCGCGGCCTGGAATAAGGTGATGAACCTTGATCGCTTCGACCTTGCGTGATCTATGACCTTTATTCGATCGAGCCATCGCCTGACTTCGCTCATGTTCGCCTCGATGTTTGGGCGCTCCAAAGTTGTCGAGCAACTGAAAGCGCACGGCGCATCGCTACAACAACGAAACCGGCTCGGCATTTCAACCAAGTGGATGGTCGGTATTTCTTGGTTCACTGCCCGGGAAAGGTGTCAGTCCCGCCAATTTGTAACCCGCGAACCGTGGAATAGGCGAAAGACTGCAAATTAGCGGGACTGACACCTTGGTCGGGGAAATTTATTGAGACCTTGGTCCAAGGGAGTGAGAGCCGCATCCTAACATTTTACACTCGACACTGAGTGAGCCTCCGCCTTCACGTCCACAACTGTCGGTCGAGCGAGCGATACTGGATGGCTTCGGAGATGTGTTCTCCGGCGATTTCTTCCGCGCCGGCCAGGTCGGCGATCGTGCGCGCCACTTTCAACACCCGGTCGTAGGCCCGGGCGCTGAGGTTCAAATCGGCCATGGCAAACTTCAGGAGTTCGAGGATGGCCGGTTCCAGCCGGCAGTGTTGCTTGAGCTCGCGCGTGTTCATGC
>PLQC01000069.1:0-17536 GCA_003159675.1 Limisphaerales bacterium | reverse complement strand
GCCCAGGTAATTCTGGATTTCGCGCGGCGAACAGCGCGATTCGCCCGGCATTTTTCCATCTGGAGTCGGGTTCATCGCGGCCACGAGCATGAATTGAGACGGAAAAGTCATGGTGCCGGCGGCGCGCGAGATGGTGACGCGGCCCTCCTCGATCGGTTGACGCATCGTTTCCAGGACACTGCGCTTGAACTCGGGGAGTTCGTCCAGAAACAGAACGCCATGGTGCGCGAGGGAAATCTCGCCCGGGGTGGGGTTGACGTTGCCACCGAGCAACCCCGCGTCGCTCGCGGTATGGTGCGGCGCGCGGAACGGCCGGCGCGTGACCAGCGCCTGGCCGGGCGCGAGCAGGCCGACGATGCTGTGAATCTTGGTGGTCTCCAGGGCCTCGTCGAGGGTCAGGGGCGGCAGGATGGTGGCGAGCCGCTTGGCCAGCATGGATTTGCCGGTTCCCGGCGGCCCGATGAGCAGAATGTTGTGACCGCCCGCCGCGGCGATTTCCAGCGCGCGCTTGACCGACTCCTGCCCTTTGACTTCGGCAAAGTCCATTTCCTCGTCGTCCGGGGCCTCGAATATCTTCGTGATATCCACCTTCGTCGGCGCGATCTTGATGGCACCTTCGAGAAAACCGGCTGCTTCGCGCAGGTTCTGGATGGGGATGACCTGGAGGCCGGCGACCACGGCGGCTTCGGGTGCGTTGTCCGCGGGAACGAGCACGCCGGTCTTGCGATCGGCGCGGGCGCGAAGCGCGATTGGCAGTACGCCTTTGACCGGGCGGACGGCGCCCGTCAACGCCAATTCTCCCACGATGCAGAAGTGATCGAGTTGGTCCGTCTCGATTTGTTCCCCGGCGGCGAGCACGCCGAGGGCGATCGGCAGGTCAAAGCTGGGCCCTTCCTTTTTCACGTCCGCCGGCGCGAGATTGATGGTGGTGCGGCCCATCGGGAATTTGAAGCCGGAGTTGTTTAGCGCGGTCAGGACGCGGTCTTGCGATTCGCGCACGGCGGCATCCGGCAGCCCCACGATGACAACTTTGGTGTCCCCCCACCCGGCGTTGACCTCCACTTCAACCGGGTAAGCCTCGATCCCATTTACCGCAGCCGAACAGACCCTCGCCAACATCTCGCGATTATCGGCGGTTACTCCGGACGTTGGAAGCGAAAAGTTTCGATGATTCGCGCCGAAAAGAGGCTGCATCAACAATCTGATCCTGGCCATTCTGCGGGGAGAAGTCACCAATGCGTCGGGCACCGTGGCCTGGCTGGACGCTCATCCTCGAACAGAGCCGACGACCATCGTTTACAGACGGATGGAGTGATCCGGTCCCAGGGGCTTGACGACGGCGGCGCATTCCAGGAAGTTTCTCACCACCGCGGACCGATCCTGGCGGCGCCAGACGAGGATGGTCTGCACGGGCGGAAGGCCGGGTGGCAGGGGCCGAAAGACTAATCCCGGGCGTTTCACCTCCGCCAGGGCGGCCGTGGTGGGGGCGACGCCGAACCCGGCCGAGATCAACCACATTTTCATCTGCACATCCTGGGCATACTGCGCCGGGTAGGTCTTGGCGCCCGCCCTGGCACAGGCCGCCAGGAACGCATCGTAGTAGCCGTGCTGCTGGCCGGGCTGGATCATCACCAGCCCTTCGCCGTCGAAATCCTTCCACTCCAAATGGCGCTTGCGGGCGAGTCGATGCCCCGCGGGAGCGGCGAGCACCTGCGGCGACTGCTCGACAAAACGCCATTCCAGTTCGGGAAAATGGACCGGCGGCCGCAGCAGGCCGGCATCCAGTTCGCCGGCTCGCAGCCGGAGCAACTGCTCGGCCGTGGTGATTTCAGACAGCGAAAGCTGCACGCCGGGAAATCGCTGGTGATACAGGCGCAGAACATTCGCCAGCCATGGGCTGGCCGCCGGCGCGATGACGCCGACGCGCAGGGTGCCCACCGCTCCGTGCTCGGCCTTCCGGGCGAGCTGCTCGGCCTGCGACGCCGCGCCCAGCACGCCCCGGGCCTCCTTGAGAAACACGCGGCCGGCCTGCGTCAAGGTCACGGAGCGCGTGGTCCTCTCCAGCAGGCGCACGTTGAGTTCCTCCTCCAGGGCCTTGATCTGGGCGCTCAATGCCGGCTGCGCAAGCCGCAGCCGCTCGGCGGCGCGGCGGAAGTTCAATTCCTCCGCCACCGCCACAAAATAGCGCAAATGTCGCAGTTCCATGCCGTCTGCCCGGTTGATTGATACATAAAAACGATCAATTGGCAATCAAACTTGTATTGGGCAAGCGGCCCTTGCCGGTGAAGACTGTCTTCCGGCATCCCCGATTGTGGAAGTGCTTCGATTGCGTCAGGATACTGGCGCGGTTCGCCCGGATTGCAGCTTATATGTGGATCGTTCGTCTGGCCTTGCGCCGGCCCTACACGTTTGTAGTGGCCGCGCTGCTCCTTTTGCTGGTCACTCCCTTCGTGCTGCTGCGCACGCCCACGGACATTTTCCCGAGCATCAACATCCCGGTCGTCAGTGTCATCTGGCAATACACCGGCCTGGACGCCTCCGAGGTCGAACAGCGCATGGTGTACATTCACGAGCGCTCCATCAGCATCACCGTCAACGACATCGAGCACATCGAGTCCACTTCGTACAACGGCATCGGAGTCATCAAGGTCTTCCTCCAGCAGGGAGCGTCGGTGAGTGCCGCCATCGCCCAGATCACTGCGATCGCGCAGTCGGCCCTTCGCCAGATGCCGCCCGGTACCACGCCGCCGCTCATCATTCAATACAACGCGTCCACCGTCCCCATTTTCCAATACAGCTTCAGCAGCCCGAAATTGTCGGAGCAGGAGCTGTTCGACGTGACGGCCAACCAGGTGCGCATCGGGCTGTCCACGATCCGGGGCGCGGTAGTCCCCTGGCCGTATGGCGGCAAGACGCGCGTCGTTTCGGTGGACCTGAATCTCCCGGCGTTGAAGGCGAAGAACCTGTCGCCGCAGGACGTGGTCAACGCCGTCAACGCCGAGAACCTCATCCTGCCGAGCGGCACCGCGAAGGTCGGGCCGACCGAATACGACATCGGCGTGAACGTGACCGTGCGTTTGATCGAGGAGTTGAACGACCTTCCGGTAAAGGTCGTAAACGGCGCCACGATTTATCTGCGGGACGTGGCCCAGGTGCATGACGGCTATACGCCGCAACAGAATGCCGTGCGCCAGGACGGTGTCCGCGCCGCGCTGCTGACCATCATGAAGGCGGGCTCCGCCTCGACGCTCGACGTCGTCCGCGAGGCCAAGGCCGCCATGCCGGGCATCATGAAAACCGTGACGTCGGACTTGCATGTGAAGGAATTTGCCGATCAATCGTTGTTCGTCCGCGCCGCGATCGGGGGTGTGCTCCGGGAAGGCATCATCGCGGCGGCGTTGACCGCCCTGATGATCCTGCTCTTCCTCGGTTCCTGGCGGAGCACGCTGATCATCGCGCTGTCCATCCCGCTGTCGGTCCTGTGTTCCGTCGCCACGCTCAGCGCGTTGCATGAAACCATCAATCTGATGACGCTGGGGGGCCTTGCGCTGGCGGTGGGCATTCTCGTGGACGACGCGACGGTGGCGATCGAGAACATTCATCGCCACATGGTTTCCGGAAAGGCGCTCGAGCAGGCGATCCTCGATGGCGCTCAGGAAATCGCCCTGCCGGCCTTCGTCTCCACGCTCTGCATCTGCATTGTGTTCGTGCCGATGTTTTTCCTTACCGGCGTGGCGCACTACCTGTTCGTGCCCCTGGCCGAGTCGGTGGTGTTCGCCATGCTGGCCAGTTACCTGATCTCGCGGACGCTGGTGCCGACGATGGTGATGTGGTTTTATCGCAACGTCCAGGTCCATGGCGAGCACGAGGGCGACGACCGCGCGCCGCTCTGGATGCGGCCGTTCATCCGCTGGCAGCGGGCGTTCGAGCGCGGGTTCGAGCGTTTCCGCGAAGGTTACCGCGCATTGCTCGCGAGCTGTCTGCGGCACCGCGGCATGGTCGCGCTGGTTTTTCTCGGTTTCTGCGCCGGCACGTGGCTACTCATTCCCGGGCTTGGCGAGGACTTTTTCCCCGGCGTGGACACCGGCCAGTTTCTGCTGCACGTTCGCGCGCGCACCGGCACGCGCATCGAGGAAACCATCCGGCTGGCTTCGCAGTTGGACGCGGCGATCCGCCGTGAAATTCCCGCCGGGGAACTTCATGGGATCCTCGACAACATCGGCATCCCCAATTCCAGCATCAACCTGAGCTACAACACGAGCGGCGTCATCGGCGCGGGTGACGCCGACATCCTCGTCTCGCTTAAACCCGGACACGCGCCGACGGAAAAGTACGTGCGCACGCTGCGCAAGGTCCTGCCGCAGGAATTCCCCGGCAACCTGTTTTATTTTCTCCCGGCCGATATCGTCAGCCAGACGCTCAATTTTGGTTTGCCCGCCCCGTTCGATATCCAGATTGTTGGCCGCGACCAGGCCGGAAACCGCGAAATTGCGCGTCAGTTGATGGAGCAGATCCGTCACATTCCAGGCGCCGTGGACGTGCGCGTGCAACAGCCGTCGGATTTGCCCAAGTTCAAGGTGACCGTGGACAGGGTCAAGGCCTCCGAAATGGGGTTGACGGAACAAAACGTCGCGAACTCGGTCCTGTTGAGCCTCAGCGGCAGCAGTCAGGTCCAGCCGGCGTTCTGGCTCGACACCCGCATCGGCGTCCAATACCTCATCAACGTCCGGGTGCCCGAATACGCGATGGATTCAGTGGAACAGTTGAACGCGATTCCGGTCAGCGGCGGCCCGCTCGGGATGGGCGGCTTCGGCGGCCAACTGCTCGCCAACGTCGCCACCGTCACGCGCACGACCGTGCCGCCCGTTTACTCGCACTACGACGTCGCGCCCGTCGTGGACGTCTATGGCAACGTGGATGGGCGGGACCTGGGCGGGGTGCTGGCGGACATCCAGCCGCTGGTGGATCGGGTGCAGAAGGATTTGCCGCGCGGCAGCCACACCGTGGTGCGCGGGCAGGCGGAAACCATGCATTCGAGCTACATCGGACTGGGCGTGGGCCTGGTGATGGCCGTGGCCCTGATCTACCTGCTGCTCGTGGTCAACTTCCAGAGCTGGCTCGACCCGTTCATCATCATCACCGCCCTGCCCGGCGCGCTGGCCGGCGTCGTGTGGGCCTTGTTCCTGGGCCAGACGACGCTCAGCGTGCCTGCGCTGATGGGCGCCATCATGAGCCTGGGCGTCGCCACCGCCAACTCCGTGCTCGTCGTCAGTTTCGCCCGCGACAATCTCCGCCGCGGCCTCGACCCGGTCGCCGCGGCCCTGGACGCCGGCGTCAGCCGTATCCGGCCGGTCCTGATGACCGCCGCGGCCATGCTGATCGGGATGCTGCCCATGAGCCTCGGCCTGGGTGAGGGCGGCGAACAAAACGCGCCGCTGGGCCGGGCCGTCATCGGCGGATTGCTCCTTGCCACCATCGCGACGCTGATGTTTGTGCCGGTGGTTTTCAGTTTCCTCCATGATCGTATTCGAGCGCGGAAGGGAGCGGATGACGCTTCCGCCGCGGCGGCGCTCGCGACTCCTGACGCGGCCATTCCATGATATGAATACTCCTCCATCCTCAGCACCCGCGCCGGCCGGGCCGGCACCAACGTCGCCGCCCGGGCGGCCTCCCGCGCGCTTCGGGCGCTTCGCCCTCGTGGCGGCCGCCCTCATCGTGATCGGACTGCTGGCCGGTTTTCTGCCCCGGCTGCACGCCCGGCACGTGCTCGAGGCTGAAACGCGCGCGCTGGCTGTTTCCACGGTGGTTGTCGTGTCGCCGGCGCCGGGCAATTCGTCGCTCGGCGTCCCGTTGCCGGCGGAGATTGCCGCCTACGTGGAGGCGCCGATTTACGCGCGCGCCAGCGGCTATTTAAAACGATGGCTGGTGGACATTGGCGATCATGTCGAACCGGGGCAGCTCCTGGCCGAGATAGAAACGCCGGAACTCGACCAGCAACTTGCCCAGTCCAAGGCGGAACTGGCGGAGGACAACGCCGCGCTCGATCTGGCAGGAATCACCGCCTCGCGCTGGACCGACCTGCTCAAGACCGCCAGCGTCAGCGAACAGGAAACGGCTGAAAAGCTCGCCGACCTCAAGCTGAAATCCGCGGTGGTCGAGGCGGCGCGCGCCAACGTGGAGCGGCTCGAGGATTTGAAAGGTTTCGCGCGTGTCACCGCCCCGTTCGCCGGCACCATCACCGAGCGCAACACCGACGTCGGCCAGCTCATCACCGCCGGGAACAGCCGCGAGCTGTTCCGGCTGGCCCAGACCAGCCCCTTGCGCGTTTACGTTCGCGTGCCCCAGTCGATGTCCCAGGCGGTCAAGACCGGGCAGAAGGCCGACCTCTCCCTCAACGAGCTGCCGGGGCGCAAGTTTGAGGCAAAGGTCGTCAACACTGCAGGCGCGATGGAACCGAACTCCCGAACGCTGCTCACGGAACTGGAGGTGGACAATTCACGCGGCGAAATTCTCGCGGGCAGTTACGCCCAGGTGCGGTTCACCGACACGGTTGGAGCGCCCGCGCTGACGCTCCCGGCAAACACGCTGCTCTTCGGCTCGAAAGGCATGCAGGTCGGCATCGTCGGAGACGACGGCAAGGTCAAAATGCGCACCATCACGCTGGGACGCGATTTCGGACAATCGGTTGAAGTGGTCGAAGGCGTCACAGCAAACGATCGGGTGATTCTCAACCCCGCCGACTCTCTCACGGACGGCGTGGCGGTGCACATCGCGGAGCCGCTGAAAACCATCGCGGAGAAATGAGGCCATGCGTCATCCTCCTTGCGTCCGGCTTCGCCGTTCTGGCGGGTTGCGCGGTCGGACCGGATTACCACAGGCCGGAGGCCCTGAAATCCAGGCCGGTGCCCGGGGCCTTCGGCGACCAGGGATCCGCAACCAACCGGATGGAGTGGAAGGCCGCCGAACCGTCCGCCCAACTGCCGCGCGGCGCCTGGTGGGGAGTTTTCGGCGACGCGGAGCTCAACCGCCTTGAAACGCTGGCGGAGGGGGACAACCAGGATCTCGCCGCCGCGGCGGCGCGATTCGAACTGGCCCGCGCGCAGGTTGGGATCGCCCGCGCCGATTTTTTCCCGCAGATTTCCGCACAGCCGAATCTCGTTCGCCAGCGAACGAGCGTCAACGCGCCGCAGTTGGGCCAGGTCGCCGGCGCGGCCTACACGTATAACACCTACATGGTCCCGCTCGATCTGAGCTGGGAACTCGACCTCTGGGGCCGGGTCCGACGCCAGACCGAGTCCGCCCGGGCGAGGTTTTCCGCAGCCGCAGAGGACCTGGAATCCGTGAAGCTGGCTCTCCAGGCCGAGGTGGCCGCCGACTATTTCCTCTTGCGGGCGCTGGAGGCCGAGCGGTCCCTGGTGGCGGACACCGTGCAAGCCTACCGCCATTCGCTCGAACTGACGCAAAATCGGCGGAAGGGCGGGATCGTCTCCGACCTCGATGTGTCGGAAGCGGAAACGCAGCTTCGCACCACGGAGGCGGAATTGCCGGCGATCGATCTGCAACAGGCGAACCTGCTGCACGGGCTCGCCACTCTGTGTGGCCGTCCGGCAACCGGCTTCCAAATCGCCGCCACGGCGTCCATTACCAACGCGGTTCCATCCCTGCCCGCCGGCCTGCCGAGCCGATTGCTGGAGCGGCGTCCGGACATTTCCGCCGCCGAGCGCCGCATGGCCGCCGCCAACGCCGACGTCGGCGTGGCCCGGACCGCGTTCTATCCGGAGATCGTGTTCAACGGCATGGGTGGGTTTGAGTCCATCAACGCCGGCACCTTGTTTGACTGGCCGAGCCGTCTTTGGGCGATCGGCCCGTCGTTGAATCTCCCGCTGTTCACCGGCGGCCGGAATCGCGCCCAGCTCGCGTCCGCCCATGCGGCCTACGACGAGGCGGTCGCAAATTACCGCCAGATCGTGCTGGTCGCCTTCGAGGAAGTTGAAGACCAACTGGCGGCGCAACGCCTCCTCACGCAGGAGTTGAATGCTGAAAGCGCCGCCTTCACGGCGGCCAGCCGGACGCTCGACATCGCCAACAACCGTTACAAAGCAGGATTGGTGACCTACCTCGAAGTGGCCACAGCACAAAGCGCCGCGCTGGCGAACGAACGCACGGTAGTCCAGCTCCGTGGAGAACGCCTTGTCGCCGAGGTTGCGCTGATCAAGGCCCTGGGCGGCGGCTGGGAAGGCGAATCCAAACAGGCCTCCGTCCAACCCTGATTGACGACCCCGGACGGGGACCGGGTCACCGCGGGTTTGACCCATTCATTGGAGGAGGGCTGTTGGAATCGCGCCAATCCCGGGCGCGGCGCACGGCGACGCTCATCCAAAGAACGGCCAACGCGAGGCCCAGCAGCATCGCCCCCAGCACAAACCACGGCCATTTGTATCGCCGTTTTGAGGCCGCCGTCTCGTTTCGCTCGTCCATCCCGGCAGGATGTCATGGCCGGTGGCAAACGAAATCCGAAAATGCGGGAATGGGTGGAACGGGCCAGTGGCCTGTTCCGTCCGGCGACCCGCCGGACGGAANNGCGGGTCGCCCGTTCCACCCAGAGAATGCGAGGCTTTGGGAAAAAGCCTCGCCGCCGCGGCTCCCTCCCGGCATTTTCAGTGCGTGCATCTGGCCCGTCTGCGACTCCGGGACTTCCGCAACTACGCGCGGATGGATGCGATTTTTTCGCCGGGGTTTCATCTGCTGCTCGGCGAGAACGCACAGGGCAAGACGAATATTCTCGAGGCAATTTATCTCATGGCCACGCTCCGCTCGTTTCGCGGCGTCGGCGGCGCGCAGATGGTCCGGCACGGCCAGAAGGGCTATTTCACCGGCGGCACTGTCGTCGGCCAGGGCGAGCATGAGATCAAAATCTATTGGTCCCCGCAGGAGCGCAGTCTGAGCCTGGACGGCCGGCCGGTTCGGAAGCTGGCCGATTACCTCGGGGCGTTGCGCACGGTGGTGTTTTGCACGGAGGACCTGCAACTGGTCAAGGGCACCGCCCGCATCCGGCGCCGGTTTGTCGATCTGCTGCTGTCGCAAACGTATCCCGCCTACCTGCCGCTGCTGCAGCGGTACGCGCGCGCGTTGCGTTCGCGAAACGCGCTGCTCAAGCGCCCGATCCCCGATGAAGCCGCCCTCGATAGTTTCACGCGCGAACTGGTCGGCGCCGGCGACGAAATCATACGCCTGCGGCACGAGCTCGTGCCCAAATTGTCGCCGCTGGCGCGCCTCGCCTGCCGCCGCATCTCCCACGATGCCGAGGAACTGCGCATCGAATACCTCCCGAGCGTCCGGAAGGATTTCGCCGTGGAACTCGCCCAGTCCCACCGGCGCGAACGCGCCTGCCGCGCGACGCTGATCGGTCCGCATCGGGACGATTTGCAACTGCTGCTGAACAACCGGGCCGCCGCGGATTTCGGCAGCGAAGGGCAGAAGCGCACCCTGGCGATTGCGTTGAAGACGGCGCAGGCGGAATATCTGGCCGGGCTCCACGGTTCCGCGCCGGTGCTGCTGATCGACGACGTGATGGGCGAACTGGACGCGAAACGCCGGAGCGGATTGTTGCCGGTGCTGGAGCAGGCGCGGCGGACCGGCGGCCAGGTCTTCATGACGGCCACGGAGAAAAACTGGCCCCGGGAGATCGGCGGGGAATTGCAGCAGTGGGAGGTCAAGGGCGGAACTCTGTCAAGACGTTGAGGCCGCAACGCCCTGCAAATTCGCTCCATTTTCCTGCTTTCCTGGTTTCAGGATATTTCTCTATCATTGCGTCATGCGAATTCTCTCCGGCATCCAGCCCTCCGGCGCGCTGCACGTCGGAAACTATTTCGGGATGATGAAACCCGCGATCGAATTGCAGGAGAAGGGCGACGCCTTCTATTTCATCGCCAATTACCACTCGATGACGTCGCTGTTCGACGCGGCGGAACGCCGCAAGAACACACTCGATGTCGCGCTCGATTTCCTCGCATGCGGACTCGACCCGGCCAAATCGGTCTTCTTCCGCCAATCCGATGTGCCGGAAGTCACCGAGTTGAGCTGGCTGCTCACCACGGTGACGCCGATGGGCCTGCTCGAACGCGCCCACAGTTACAAAGACAAGATCGCGAAGGGCATTTCGCCGAATCACGGACTGTTCGCCTATCCGGTGCTGATGGCGGCGGACATTTTGATTTACGACTCGAACGTCGTGCCGGTCGGCCGCGACCAGAAGCAGCACGTCGAAATGACCCGCGACATCGCGGCCAAGTTCAACGAGGCCTATGGCGAGACGTTCGTGATTCCCGAACCGCTGATCCGTGACGAGGTCGCCGTCGTCTCCGGCACCGACGGACAGAAGATGAGCAAGAGTTACGGCAACACCATCGAGATTTTCGGTGACGAAAAGGTCCTGCGGAAAAAAGTGATGAGCATCCTCATGGACAGTCGCACGCCGCAGGAGCCGAAGCCCGATGCGGAAAAGAACCTCGCCATCGAACTCCTGAAACTTGTGGCTCCGCCCGCCGTGGCGAAGGATCTGGAGGATCGGCTGCGCGCCGGCGGGCTGGGCTACGGCGACTTGAAGAAGGCGCTCTTCGAGCAGTACTGGGCCTGCTTCGCCGAAGCGCGCCGGAAACGCGCGGAGCTGGCGGCCAATCCAGGTTACGTCCGGCAGGTGTTGCGCGAGGGCGCCTCCCGGGCGCGCACGCTGGCCCAAAAGGTGTTGAAGCGCGCGAAGCTGGCGTGCGGGCTGGAGTAGCGCACCATCGGGGATTTCGCCGCAACTGCGATCCGCAGGCGTACGGGCCGCGACTGTGTGCGAAGCACTAGTCGCTGCGCCCAGGTACTGCCTCCGCGCCGTGGGACTATCCCCCGGCCTTCCCCCGTTCCCATCGTGCTGCGGCTGGTCCTCGNNGCGGACACAGCCGCGGTCCGGTATGGGTGCGGCCCCTCGTTTCCACCGCAGACACCTAATTCGCTCCCGCGACAAGGGCGCCAAGCCATTTGACACCCGTCAACTCATGAGGCAGTTTCTGCGCGCCATGTCCCTGAATTCCGCCATGTCGCATCCGGCGATCGCGCTCCACCGCGCGGCGGCGAATGCCGTTCGCTGGCCGAAGCGCTCCGTCGTGCGGACGTCCGCGAGCGGGTGGAATTCGAGAACGAGGTAGCCAGAGTCGCTCTTTCCGAAACCCGCCGCAGATCTCGGGCGGCCTTTTTGCTTTCCAGCCCGGGTTTGCAACGGGCGGGTCGCGAAGGGCAATGAGCGTGAATGCAATGGTTTGATTTGCCGTAACAATGGACAACGATTGCAACAACACAGAAGCGTCCGCGTCGCCGCCGCCGCGCGCCCTGGTGCTCGGGGCGTTCGCCAGCGTGTATGTCGTCTGGGGCTCGACTTACCTGGCGATGCGTGTGGCCATTGAGACGCTGCCACCCTTTCTCATGGCGGGCTGCCGGTTTCTGGTTGCCGGCGGGGTGCTCTTCGCGGTGCTCCGCCTTCGCGGCGCCCCGCCGCCGGGAAAGGCGCACTGGCGAAACGCATGGATCAGCGGCTTTTTGTTGCTGGTGAGCGGCAATGGCCTGGTGGTTTGGGCCGAGCAAACCGTGCCGTCGGGGCTCACGGCGCTGCTGATCGGCCTGACCCCGGCCTGGTTTGCGCTGATGGACTGGCTGAGACCCGGCGGTCCGAAACCCCATACGCGGACGCTCCTCGGAATTCTTGTTGGTTTCGGAGGCGTGGTATTGCTCGTCTCGCCGCGCGGCGCGGCGGCGCACGGCGCCCCGCTCAATGCCTGGGGCGTCTCGGCCCTGATCCTGGCGGGCATTTCCTGGGCTGCCGGCTCGCTCTTCTCCAAGCACAACTCGAATGGGCAATCACCCTGGATGACGGCCGCCCTCCAAATGCTCTGCGGCGGCGCCACGCTCCTGCTGCTCGCCCTCCCGGCCGGGGAATTCAAGGGCGCCCACGCGGATGCTGTCTCGATGCAATCCGCAATCGCGTTGCTTTACCTGATCGTGTTTGGATCCTGGATCGGCTTCAGCGCCTACGTTTGGATATTGAAAGTGAGCAAGCCGGCGCACGTGGCGACGTATGCCTATGTCAATCCGGTGATCGCGCTTTTCCTGGGCAGAATGCTGCTGGGCGAGGAGCTGAATGCGCGCGTGTTTCTGGCGGCGGCGATCATTCTCGCCGGAGTGGTCATCATCACACTGCCAAAAAACCCCTTCGCCGGAGCGCTGCGATGGAACGACGGCGCACGCGGCGCCGTACGGCGTGTTCGCGCCCTGCCTCCGGCGCGTGGCCTTCAGAGCCTGTGTGAAAAATGGGTGGAACGGGCGACTCGTCCGTTCCGGTCGGCGAGTCGCCGACCGGAAGAGCTGGACGACTGACGACACTCTGGCCTGAATTTCGAGTCGGACGCCCATTTCCGTTCCGTCCGGCGGGTCGCCGGACGGCACAGGCCAGTGGCCCGTGCTACCCTTTTAGGGACCGACCGGACCGAGACGAAATGATCGACCTCCCAGCATCCGGGCGATGAAGCGGCGCAAACGACGCGCTCCGGAAGTGTCGAAAATGCCATTTGTGCAGGGCGGGCAAACTTCCCTATTCGCGCTGATGCTCCAGGAACCACTCGTAGAGTTTTGGGTTGTTGTAAGTCTGGGTAAAGGCATCGTGCTCCGCCTCCGGGTAAATCGTCAGTTGCACGTTGGTGCAGCCGGCTCTCTTGATCGCGGCCATCATCCGCTGGGACTCCTGGACCGGCACGATCGGGTCCTTGGCCCCGTGAAACGCCCAGATCGGCAGCGATTGGAGCGCCCGCTTTCTGCTCCCCTCCGCCAGCAGCACGTCGATCCCATTGCCTCCGCCGCAGATGGGCGCCGCGGCGGCGAACCGTTCCGGATGATTGACGGCCAGGCTCCAGGCGCCGTAGCCGCCCATGCTCAGGCCGGTCAGATAAATCCGCGTGGCATCCACCTTGTATTTGGAAAGAACGTGGTCCAGCAACGCGAGCAACGCTTCGTCGTCCCACCGTTGGCTGGCCGCGCATTGCGGAGAGACAATGACAAATGGAAACTCCTGCTTCTGCGCCACGAGCTTTGGCGGCCCGTGTTTCGCGACGAGGGCGAGATCGGCGCCGCGTTCGCCGGCGCCATGCAGGAAAAGGATCATCGGCCAATGTTTCGCGCCGGAGGCCTGGTAATTCCTGGGAAGATACAGCAGATAATTCAAAGAAACCGTCCTGGTGAGACGCGTTTGAAATGGCATCCGTTCCTGCGGGAGGGGGGCGTTTGTCGGTTGTGCTTTCAAGTTCAAGGTCAATGCGGCCAGGGTGATCCCGGAGAGAACTCCGTACGTTTTTGATGATGGCATAACAAGTTCTTTCCCTCAGCATGTGCCCCGAGCAGATCGCTTTTGAACAGGCGGCGTTACATGATTTTCAGCTTGGGCAAATCCTGCGAATCCACAAGGCCCACCGGCTCGCGCTTCGCGTTCACCACGATCAAATCGTCGATGTTGCGTTCGTTGAAAATCTTGAGGGCTTCCACGGCGAGCGCGTCGGCGCGGACGGCGACCGGGTTTCTCGTCATCACGCTCTTGAGGGGGCGCGAAAGAATATCGGCGTCGGCGGACATGCGTCGGCGGAAATCGCCGTCGGTGAACACGCCGACGAGTTTGCCGCGCGCGTTGACCACGCTCAGGCTGCCGGATTTGGCGCTCGTCATCAGCGGCAGCGCTTCCCTGACCTTCAGATCCTCGCGCGCGACGGCATTGCGTTCGCCGGCGCGCATGATGTCCCCCACGCGCAGCAGCATCGCGCGTCCGATCGCGCCCGAGGGATGATACCGGGCGAAGTCGCTTTTCTTGAAGCCGCGCGCCTGCAGCACCGTCATGGCGAGGGCGTCGCCCATGACCAGCATGGCCGTCGTGCTGGCGGTGGGGGCAAGATTGAACGGACAGGCTTCCTTGGGCACGCGAACGTTCAACACGACGTCGCTGTGGAGCGCCAGGGTTGATTTGGGATTGCCGGTCATGGCGATGATCCTGACCAGAAACCGCTTGAAGGCCGGCAACAGGTTGAGCAACTCCTCGGATTCACCGGAGTAACTGAGCGCCAGAATCAAATCGCCGTCGTTGACGATGCCCAGGTCGCCGTGCAGCGCGTCCACGCTGTTGAGGACAACGCTGGTCGAGCCCGTGCTGGTGAGCGTGGCGGATATTTTCCGGCCGATGTTCCCCGATTTGCCGATGCCGACAGTGACGATTTTGCCGCGCCGACCGAGCGTTTCAACGACGGCCTCGACCGCGCGCTCGAAGGCGCCGTCGAGCTGAGCGCGCACGGCTTTCAGCGCGGCCAGTTCGATATCAAACACTTTGCGGGCATGGGCGAGATGACTCACGGCGTTGAGGATGCGGGGTACGGAGGTTCAATTCAATCCCGCTTTTTGGCCGACCGCAAAAGACCGCGAGCCGCGCGCAACGATTGAGCTTCCCAGGACGGCGCTATTCGGCCTTTGGATACGACCCGAGCACTTTGACAAAGCTGCACTCCTGCTCGAGCAACCCGATCGTCTTGGCGACCTTGCGGTCGAGCTGGTGGCCGTCGCAATCGATGAAAAAGAAATATTCCCAGGCCTTGCGTTTGCTGGGGCGCGACTCGATTTTTGTGAGGTTGATGCGGCTGCGACGGAAGGCGGCGAGCGCATGGTGGAGCGCGCCGACTTTGTCCATGATGCTCACCATGAGGCTCGTCCGGTCGTTGCCGGTGGGAGGGCTGCACTGGCGCCCAAGCACCAGAAAGCGCGTGGCGTTCGCGGCATTGTCCTGGATGTCCTGCTCGAGCACCGACAGGCCGTATTTCTCGGCGGCCAGGAGACCGGCGACGGCGCCCGTGTTTCTTTCCTTTGCCGCCAGCTCGGCGGAGCGGGCGTTCGAGGAGGTTTCGAGAATTTCGACGCGCGGCAGATTGTTTTGGATCCAGCCGCGGCATTGCGCGAGCGACTGCGGGTGGGCGAAGAGCTTTTTGATCTGCGAGCGGCGCGAGTTGCTGAGCAGGCACTGTTGAACGGGCAAAATGATCTGCGCCACAATTTTCAGGTCGCTGTCCATGAACATGTCGAGCGTGTGTGTGACGACGCCCTCGGTGGTATTCTCGACGGGCACCACGCCATAATCCGCGCGGTGCTTGCTGACCTCCGCGAAGACGTCGGCAATGCTTTTCTGGGGCGAGTATCGGAGGCTCGAGCCAAACCGCCGGATCGCGGCCTGATGCGTGAAGGTGGCCTCCGGTCCGAGATAGGCGATGGCCAGCGATTTTTCCAGCGACAGCGCGCTGGACATGATTTCCCTGTAAATCGCATCCAGCGATTCGTTCGTCATCGGCCCTTCGTTCACCTTGCGGACGCGGTGCAGGACGGCCCGCTCGCGGTGCGGCGCGTAGATTTCCTCGCCGGCCTTGCGCTTGATCTCGCCAATCGCCAGGACGTGTTTCGTGCGTTCGTTGAGCAGCTTGACGACGTACGCGTCCAGCCGGTCGATGGCCTTGCGATGTTCGGGTATGTTCACAGTAAAGGCAGAAGGCAGAATGAAAAATGCAGAATTAAGTCCGTTGGCGGCCTTTCTCCGCTGTTGCCTCAGACTGTCCTCCTTCGGCGCGCTCGCCTGTTCCGCTTTCCGCCTTCTGCATTTCGCCCTCCTCGTTCAATTGCAGTTGCTCCGGCGGCGCGGTGGCCAGCCCGGGATCCAGGGTGACGGGCGCCGGAGGTCGTTCGAGGACGATTTTTCTCAATTCATCCGCCGCCGGCAGGCCTTCCAGGCTGCGCAGGCCGAAATATTCCAGAAACAGTCCGGTCGTGCCGTATGTCATCGGGCGGCCGACCACTTCCGCGCGGCCGACCTGCTCGACCAGGCCGCGTTCCAGGAGCGTTTGCATGACGCCGTCCACGTTCACGCCGCGGATCTGCTCGATTTCGGCGCGGGTGACCGGCTGCCGGTAGGCGATGATCGCCAGCGTTTCGAGCGCGGGTTGCGAGAGGCGGGGCGGGCGGCCTTTCACCCCGACCAGCGCGCGGAGCCAAGGCGCGTATTCCGGTTGGGTGACGAACTGCCAGGCGCCGGAGACGCAGACCAGGCGGTAACTGCGCTGGGCCTGCTCGTGGTCCTTTGCCAGTTGCTCGAGCGCGGCGGCCAGCTCGCTTTCCTTGACTTTCTTGAACGCCTTGACCGCGGCGTCGGAATCCTCCTCTGCCCCGGCGCCGGCCAGCACTTCTCGAAGCTCCGCTACGCTCAGCGGCTTTTGCGCGGAAAACAACAGCGATTCCAGAATGAATTTCAGCTCCATGCTAAACAGATTGGGGGTTTTCGAGTTGTGATTGCGGACTGGTTTCAGCGGGGGCGGTCTCGGCCGCCGGCATGGCGGCGGCGGTGGCAGGCGCGCGGCTGACCTCGATTTCGCCGAACGCTTCGGACTGGGAACAGACGAGCTGCTTCATTCGGATCAGTTCCAGCAGGGCCAAAAACGTGCAGACGACCTCCGAACGGCTGCTCGCGCCTTCAAACAATTCGGAAAACTTCAAGGGCGCCCGATCCGCGACCAGACGCATCAGGTGCTCGATCTTTTCGCTGACGGTCCATTTGTCCTCGAAAATCTCACCCGCGTCCTCCCGTCCGCCGAGGCGGTGCAACACCGCGTTGACGGCGTTCACAAGATCGAAGAGGGACACCTGCGGGCGGGGTGGCGGCGTGTCCGGGTCGAGTTCCAGCCTGCCAGGCCGGCGCGGGAAGACGTTTTCCTGCTGCTCTTCGAGCCCCTGCAACTGGGCGGCGGCGTCCTTGAACTTTTTGTATTCCACGAGCTGCCGGATGAGTTCCCACCGCGGGTCGTCCCCTTCCTCCTCGTCTTCCACCTGCGCCTGCTGATCGACCGGCAGCAGTTCGCGGCTCTTGATATGCACCAGCGTCGCCGCCATGACGAGGAACTCGCCCGCAACCTCGAGATCCAGCGTCCGCATTGTATCGATGTATTCGATGAACTGGGTGGCGAGGCGGGTGAGGTTGACTTCGTAAATGTCCACTTCCTCCTTCCGGATGAGGTAGAGGAGCAGATCGAGCGGGCCTTCAAAAACCTCGAATTTTACTTTGTATTCGGCCATGGCTTCGCCGGCGCCGGGTTGACGCGGGGCAAGCCAATGTAAGGAGCCGCGCGCCCGTTTGCAACGCCAGAACGCCCAGAACGCCCAGGGAACTGATGAAGCCGATGGTCGTCATTCAGCGGTCGAATGCAGAATTAACGCGATAACCAGTTGACAAAACCGGGGCGGGCAATAAAATTTGAATTGTTCGGGTGGCAGTACGTTTCTTCAGCGGGGTTCCCCACCCCCACCTCCTTGGCGTCTGCTGCCCGAATTTCTTTTTCGGGCTTCGGCTTGACGCCCGCGGCCCGTTTTCTTACGTTCTCGTGCCCCAATGCGGGGGCGTAGCTCAATTGGTTTAGAGCGCTGCCCTGTCACGGCA
>PLQC01000015.1 GCA_003159675.1 Limisphaerales bacterium | reverse complement strand
TGAGGGCCGCCTCGTGCATATCAGCTTTGATGGCAAGGGCTTGCTGATACTTTTCGCCCGCCTGCTGCCACAGGGTGCGGGCTACAGCCACATCGCTCGCGGCCAGGGCCTGTGCTTCATTAGCCAGCGCAAGTCCCCAGTTGTAGGCCGCTTCGTGCTTATCGGGTTTGATGGTGAGGGCTTGCTGATAATGCCGGCATGCCTGCCTTAGCCGGCCCAGTCCATCGCCACCTCGTGATTTTTCACCAAGGCAGTGCGCCCAATGCCCGGTGTTGAATTGAGCACTGGAATCGTCGGGATCGAGTTCGGCGAGGGCATGCCAAAGCGCATAGGCCTTCTCTGCCTTACCATCCTGACTGGCAGCGATTGCCTCAGCGCGTAGTTTGAGTTTGAAGTCTGCTTCCGGGTCTTGCTGGATGGCTGCCACGGCTTCCTTGGTTTTCTGGACATCAACACCGCCCGTGACTTCGTCGCTTCTGAAATTCTCTGCAATCTTCCTGGCCTCGTCCAATTGATGTTTGATTTCCTCAACTGTCCGGCCTGCGGCTGCATGGTGTTCTTTAATGATGTGAACGGCTGCACGCGCTTCTGTCAGCATTTGCTGGATCAGTTCCTTGTCTTTGCGGCCCCTCAAGAACGGAACAAGCGCGCCAAAGACTACCAGTACGGCAGTCAGCACAGCCAGGAAGACGAACCACCAGCAGATCGTTTTGCGCTGACCTTCCAGCACCAAGGTGTGGTTTTCGCGCTCTTTCTCTTCCAGTTGTGTGAGCCTGTTTTTGAACTCCTGTGGATCTTTGATTTCCTGTGGATCAACCCCCGTGTCTGCCGCGACACTGGCCGCAGGTATCGTGTTTGCCGAAGTCGTCCCGGTGCTCGGAGTGATCGCAGGTGGGGTAACCTGCCCGCTTGCTGCCGGCTCCGG
Source organism: Limisphaerales bacterium (assembly GCA_003159675.1). Classification (GTDB taxonomy): domain Bacteria; phylum Verrucomicrobiota; class Verrucomicrobiia; order Limisphaerales; family BOG-1460; genus BOG-1460. The sequence continues at coordinate 2,570 of PLQC01000015.1, read as the reverse complement.
GGCTTCTATGTGTGAGAGGGTGTTTGTCGAAATCGTCCCGATGCTCGGAGTGATCGCAGGCGGGGCGACCTCCCTGCTTGCTGTCGGCTCCGAGGCGTTTGTGTGTGAAATAGCCGGAGAGACGGATTGCGGAGATGGTGGTGCGAGCCTGCATGCCTGTAACCCGCCAAAAAGCAGCGGAACGATAACCCATTTCAGAAAAGCCAAGATATCCTGTTTTGATTTCATGGATCGACGGAGATTAGTCCAAGAGCATTGAAGATAAAGTGATAGCTGAGCAATTTCAAGCCTTCTGACGCCTTCACCGCTTCTTCGTTCAATTCAGCCATGACGTTTCCGGGTTGGGGGTGGGTGATTTTAATTCACAAAAAGTGATCTTATGGGCTTGACGCAGGCCTAATACTCGACATAATCTAGAATAAATAAAGGTTGCAATGATGCAGGTGTTCCTGCATTTTCAGCATTGGAAGTATTATCACAATCAAAGAACGACTTGAACTATGAGAATGATGGACAACATTTTAGCGAGTATGATCATTGGAACCTGTGCCTCGGTGTCCTTGCCGCAGTTGGCTCAGGCGCAGCCGTCCGGTTCTGTCACTGTCTCCGTTACCACCAACGACGTCTGGGATGTCGGAGGTAGTGAGACCGTGCAGTTTTCAGTGTCAAACCCCAGGAACACGGTGAGCGTTGGTTTCCCTGTCACGTTTTCACAAAACGGCGCAGGCGCCTTCTCCGGTGCCGGAATCGACACCCCGGTCACTCTCACGGTGGATGGAGCCGATGCCAGTTTCAGTGGAACCTCCAAAGTGACTGGCACGATCACTTCAAATAATGGAAAGGGGCATGTACTTCTGACTTTCGGCGTGCACGGCAAGACTCTGGTGCTTGGCAAGACCCGCCTTGTGGAAGCATCACAAAAACTGAACTTTCATTTTAACGATACGGCGCTGACTCTTACGGGTGTGGAAAGAAATACTGCGGCCGCCTCCGGCAAAGGTATTATCTCAAACCATGAAACCCTTAGTGAGGCATTGAGCTCTATTTTCCCTGGAGATGGTTCCTGGACCCTGGCCTTGAACGACCTGACGACAACGGGCAAAAAGGTGACGGGGACGGCAATCGTGACTCTGAATTCAGGGCAACCCGCCTTCAATTTCAACGTCAATGGCATATTCAAATCCAACTCCGTCACGGCCACTCTGACACTCACTGCGGCCGAAAAGGCTGTCAGGGGATCGAGTTTGGTGGTGTTGGTGAGTGGAACCAATACGGTCACAAGCATTAAGGGTTCGATCTCAGGCCAATTGGTAAAAGTCAGTTTTTAACCAGGCTCTGTCACCCGTTGGCAAACGCGACATCAGCCACGTCCGCGAGTTGACTGCTGCTTAAACCGGCGCACTTCCGATAGTGTCGCCGGTCTGCCTTTCTTTGATCGGGTGTTTTTGACGTTTTCTCGGAAAAAGTCTTGAGGAAATCCATTCTCGCCCTTTATTTGCGCAGTAATCACGGGCCTTACAACTCACGGTTTTCACCGATTCCCGCTGCAATTGCCCCGCGGCTTTACCATATTTCATCGTCCTCCGCCACTGCCATCCCTGGTTCGGATTCCACGGCGGATTCGGCCACGGCACTGGCGCACTGCATCTCTTCATCCTGGTGATCGCGATTGCGATCGTGATTTGTACCGTCAGCATCCTGCGCGGCAGTGACAGCGAGAAAAAGTGATTCTGGAGACGCACATGGACGCCATCCGCCCCTACTGGGCGGACATGGACAAGGCTGCAAAGCTCCCGAGGGGCCATTTCCTGGCGTTCAACAGGGAATCCGGGGCCGAGTTTAGCCGAACGGGTGTTTTAGAGCACGGCGCCCCAGCCATGCGCGGCGATCAATGTGCGGACAAGGGGTGCCCTTCTAAGCTCAGCGACCGCTCCCCGGGACTGTTTGAGGTCGTGGCGGGATACGGAGTGAATCAAATCGCACTTGCAGATGCTCGGCCAATCCAGGCCATCCGTTTCATCCAGGATGATTTCGTCCGGCTCAGCCTTCCGCGTGGCCCGTTTCCTTGAGCACATGATGACTTCCACCGGTGTCTTTCGGTCCGCCCGGTCCGGATGCGACACGATCACGCACGGGTGAGGCTCAGGCCAGCCGGCTGGTTGCCAGGAAAAGATGTCGAACTGCTTCATTCCCGGAATGGAGGCAGGTGCTTGGAAGTGTGTTGGGCGATCTTTTCTTGGAGGGCGTCGAATTCCGGGTCATCCGTCAGCCGATCAATGGCTGGGATCAGAACGACTTTGTAGTTTTTTTTGTCCCGGTGCATTTTGACGATCAAAGTGTCCCTATCGAGCTGTTGAATCGTCACCGCCGAGTTTGGCGGAAACCCGGGAGGCATCACCAGGCGCCTTCGGTCATCGAGGGTTGCACTCTTCATAATGGGATTATCCCCCATTTCCCGGACATTTCAGGGACAAGTTGAATTCTACCGCTCGCGTCTCCGGGGGGACGGCAAAACTACCCACACTATACGCAAGGGGCGCACTTCCGTTAGTTTCGAGCTTGCCTCACCT
>PLQC01000176.1 GCA_003159675.1 Limisphaerales bacterium | reverse complement strand
GAACGCCGGTCGCCATCACCCACGCTTCCAAGGTCATGCTCCCGGTCAATTTGAGCGGAGTCGGGTTGCCGACGTTGACGTAACTGGTCGTCCCGTTATAGGAGAGGGCATCCCCATAGCGCCCGCTGGTCGTCCAGCTGGCCCCGCTGATGCTGCCGGTGATGGCGTTGGGCGATGCGTCCGTGACAGTCGTTCCGGATCCGGCATTGAAACCGTACGCAAGGATGGGGTAGGCCAAAGCCGGTGCATTGGAGGTCGTCGCGCTGGCCACAGCCGAGTAGCCGCTCAAGTTTCCGGCCGCATCGGTCGCTCGCACCCGGTAATTGTAGGTGCTGGCCGCGGCCAGGCCGGAGTTGTTGTAATTCGTCGCCGCCGGCGTGGCGATTTGCGCAAAATTCGTCTGGCCCACCCCCTGGCTTCGCTCCAGGAGATAACTGGTGACGCCAACATTGTCCGTCGAGGCGATCCAGTTGAGATTGATCTGGCTGCTGCTGATGGCCGCGGCGGTCAGGCCGGACGGCGCCGACGGTGGCTGCGTGTCCGGCACCGAGGTCGCCGCCGAGATGATGAAGAAGTCCTGCGGAATCGTCGGGTCGATGGGAATGCTGTCCGTGAATTGGCCGTTGGCCGCAAATACGTTGGTCGAGATCGTGCTCCACGAGGCCAGCGGTGGCACCCCCAGGTTCGTGGACCCCATCAAATAATACCCCGCCCCCGCCAAGCCGCCTGAGCCGCTCACGATCAGGTTCGACCCCGAGTTCGTTACGGACGAGAATACCAGGTTGCTGGTTTGAGCCGCAACCGGTCCCGATATCCAGCCTGACGCCAAGGCGGCGAGAATCAGGATTAAAAATCGCTTGGCGATCCACTTGGGGATGCCTGAACATGATTTGTGCATAGTACTACTCTGCTATTCTGGCGGCGCAATTGGTAACTTGCGGCCCCTTATGGACATCATTACATACTATCACGCCCCACTCAACTAAATAGTGGCCAGCTCCGGTCCTTTACGGATATCGCGGTCACGGGTAGCGGCCAGTGGATTCCGAGTTTCGGGTCGTTGTAACGGATTCCGGTGGACTGCTCCGGGGCATAAAACGCGCCGATATGGTAGAACACTTCCGTCTCGTCCTCAAGAACCTGGAAGCCGTGGGCGAACATTTCCGGCACGTACAGCGCGCGCCGGTTCCGGGCGGTGAGTTCCACCGCGATGTGATGCAGATAGGTTGGCGAGTCCGGCCGGAGATCAACGATAACGTCATGGACCGCACCCGCCGTGCACCGCACCAATTTGGCCTCGCAAGCCGGGGGGAGTTGGTAATGCAATCCTCGCACTGTGCCCCGCTGGCGGTTCAGCGAAATGCTGCATTGCACAAACTCAGACTCGAGACCCTGCTCTTCAAACTCGCGAACGCAAAAAGTCCGGGCAAAAAACCCACGGGAATCTTCCCGTCGTTCCAAATCCACCAGGTAGGCTCCGTCGAGCTCTGTTTTTGTGAATATCATGGGGCGAATCAAGGATGCTTCAGACGATAAAACCGCTGACCGACCAGCGGCGAAATGGTGACCTGGTTTTCGTTGCCGACAACCTGGCTCACGTTTGTCGCGTTTACCCAGTTGGTGGTGGTCAGATCCGAATTCTGTTGCAGCGTGAAGCCCGGTAAGTTCGTCGTCCACACCACCACGGCCGTGTTCGTGGAGGTCAGGGCGATCTGCAACAGCGGGGTCGCGGGCGGGATGAAGAGCCTCAGACGGTAGAACTGCTGGCCTGCCAGCGGCGAAACAAATACCCAGCGTTCGCTCCCGACCGTCCAGGCCGCGTTCGTGACACCGACCCAATTCGTCGTCCCAAGATTCGAATTATGTTGCAGCGAAAATCCCGTGGCGCTTGCCGGCCATGCCACCACTCCCGTCACAGGCCATGTCACGGCTGCGGCATTCGAGGCGGTGATCGAGATGTGCAGTGCGGGCGGCGCCGCGCCATAAGGGGATTCCAAACGAAAATACTGGTGGGCGGCCAGCGGCGAGACGGCAGCCTGGTACTGGTTCCTGGCCATCTGAACCGCGTTGGTCGCCGTAGTCCAATTCGTTGATGCCAGGGTCGAACATTGTTGAAGCGTGAAGCCGGTCAGAAAAATGCGCAGCTGCGGAGCATCGGGGATCGTGGCCGCCGGTTTGAACGCCGCCGCCTGCATCAGCCAGGCGCCGGAACCGTTGAGTGTCGCGGTCGCTTTGTACGTGCCTGGGGAGGCCGCGAGCTCGTCCTCGGCAATGTCACCTGTGGGAGAGGTGATGACGCGCAGCGTGAAACCGGCGCCGGCGGCCGTGTAAAGGTTGGAAGTCACGCCCGCGCCGAAAATGAGTTCGTTGGGGCCTTGGATCGTCACAGGTCCGCTGTTCGGGGCCGAACTGTTTCCCGCAGCCGATGCTCCGGCATCGAAGGGATTGACTGGACTGAGTCCCGAGTATTCAACGACGCGCAAATCGACGTAGCTGGCAGGCTGGTTGAACGTCACCGTGACGGTGTTGCTGCCGCCTTTGATGTTTGATGCATAGTAAATGGCCTGGCTGATGCCAGTGCCTCGTTGGGCGGGCACTGCGGCCTGGTACGTGTTGCCTGTCGAGTCCACGACCGTGCTGATGCTGGCCGTGCCATCGATCCAGCCGATGGCGACAATATTCGCATTGCCGGCGATTTGCGGGGTGGTATAGGAGGCCGACACCTGCGTTTGCGGTGTCTGCGGCGTTGCATAGTTCTGCTGAACAAACGATGGAAACGATGGATCGAGAGGGCCTGTCGGGGGGTTTGTCTCCAGGACCAATACCCAGTCGCTGCCTCCTCCGATGTTGTTGCCCGGCGGCGTGAAAGTGCGCGTGCCGCTGTTGGTCAACGGCGAACCGGAGATCTGAACATAATCCCCGCTTGCGGGATCATACCACCGTGCCGTCGCGGAACCGCTCAACTGCGACATGTCCACGGTGAAGGTTCGAAGGGTCGGCATGTACGCCATCACGAGCGCCCCGTCGGCGGTGCGTGCCGCCGTCGCATAGTCATTGGCGTTGACAGGACCATTGGTCGCGAAGGTCCCATACCCGGCGGTCAGCACCGTGTGATTCCTGTCCGGAATCAGGTTATACCAGGCGCGCGACCCGAACAGCGTCTTGAGGTATCCCATCTGGATCGCACCCGGTGTATCCAGGTTGGTCTGCCAACCGCTTGCAAACTGCCACGTGTAGTGGTTGCCATACAGTTGCCCGCCCGCTCCGCTCAACATCGTCCAATATTCCTGCAGCCGCAGAATCTGCGGCGTCAAGGTGCCCAGGTTTTGCAGAAGATCTTCAAATTCATAGTTGGCCTCCGCCATGAACACGGGCATGGAACCCGACTGGTTGTAGGCATGGAGCACCTCCGCATACGTCGGAAAGTAGGTATAAGCCGCATTGAGCCCGATGATCGGCGCCCAGTTGGGGTCGTCCAACGAGCTGCTGACCTGGTAATTCAATTCAATCGTGTGAATGTGGTTCGTATCCCTGTCCTTGATCCCAAGCGCCACGGCCGTGACCACCGCGTCGTTGTTGGGATCCTGCCAGCCCTGATAATCGTTGCCGTGGAACCAGATGATGTTGGGGACATTCTTATAGCGGTCGCCCAGATATTGCCCGTAAGCACGGCAATTGGCGGGACCGTTCGCAAGCATCGTCGTCAGCCAGCCACCCGTTTCGATCGGGTCCAGCATGACCTGCAATCCTTGCTGCGCCGCCAGGTTGAGGATGCGGTCCACGTGCGCAAAATACGCCTCGTTCGTCGTGGATAGATCGTAGTAGCCGGTCCCGGAGATCGTGCCTGTGAAGGGCAGCGTGCCGTCGATCGTGCTGCCGTTGGTGCGCCCTCCCGTGTACGTCGTGCAGAGTAGGTCGATCCACAAGGAATTAAAACCGCGGGCATTTCGATTGGTGAAGTACTCGGCAGCGTCCGCTTCGCTGATGTTCACGACCAGGGCCTGGGGAGAATCGCCGACGATCATGCAGGGCGTATTGCTTTGATCGACCAGAAAACGTCCGCTTGCGCTCTGTTTCAATGGATAAACGGGGGCGCCGGCAACGTTCACCATCATCGCCGACAACAGGAGCAGAGGAAGCCAGACGCCGGAGTTCGGCGAGCCTTCCCGACTGCAACCTCGATTGATGACGAAACCTTTCATGGGCCGTTCTGAATAAGTGTGGTCTGCCTCCAGGGTCGGCGGCGTATCTGAACAGGGTAATTCTGTCCTCTGACGCCAAACCATCCCGCTGTAGCCCAGATCCCATCTATGTGTAATTTTATTGTTGGCTACCGAACGAATCAAGGCTACTTATGCGGAACTTTTACGGACTAATGACAACCCGGCTACTTTGGTTAGTTCCGAGGAGAAACCCGTGGCCTTCGATCATTTTTTGCAGTACTGCGCCGGCGAAGGCATACGTCTTGCCCGAAACGGGATCCGCCGCATGGCCTCTAAAGGTGCCAGTAGAGAGCGAGAAGCTCATCGAAAACCGGTTGCTGCCGCTCAGGTTGGTGACCTGGCTGTTCAATCCGAGCGCCACGTCATTGGTGAAATCCGCAACAAGATTGCCGCCGCTAAACTCCACGGAAGCGTTCGTCAGGTCCAGGATATGGTTCGTGGGACGCTCGGGCCTCACATAAACCGAACCGAACACCTGGAAGTCGTTGGTAAAGCCAACCGGGAAATACCGCGACAGCGCATTGGCCGGTTTGATCCATGCGGGCATTCCATCGATGTCGCTCTCGGTATCATTGGTAAACGCGAGCCAGCCCCAGAGCGAACCAGTGCCCGCAAAAAGCGGAACATAGAGCGGCCACAGGCCATCTTTCGACACTGAAACGCCCTGGCTCACTGGCGTGCCGCTGGCGAGGGTTCCGGCAAAGGTCCCTGTTCCATCGGCGTTCAGCCGCAGGATGCCAAATCCGTCCCCGGCCGGCACCGAGGGATCTCCGGGCTGCCCGGCGATGAACAAGGTGAACCGGTTTGTGTAGGGAGCGGGGTTGGTCTTCGCGTTGAACACGGCGCGATCTCCCCTCAGCATCGCCACCCAATTGCTATTCGTGATTTGCCCGATGATTTCATCGGATTCATCGCCGGTCCCGAAACCAAGATCCAGCGTCAGCGGACCCGTTTTGGTTCGGGGAATGGTGTTTGTGACGTGCCCCTCCGGGCTCAGCGCGCCTGCGAAGCTGTAGGTGTCGGTCCCCATCTGGAGACGGCCGGTGTACTTGCCCTTCGAGGTTACAGACGTCGTGATGGACCCTGAGCTCTGCTGTTGTCGGACCTGATTCGTTTCAGAGAACAGACCTTTGTAGGTTCCTGGCACAGGAGGTGAGGCCAGCACCAGGACCCAGTCGCTGCCTCCTCCGATATTGTTGCCCGGCGGCGTGAAAGTGCGCGTGCCGCTGTTGGTGAACGGCGCTCCCTTACTCGGAAGATAAGTCCCGTTGACCGGATCATACCACTGCGCGGTTGCCAGTCCGCTGAAATTCGACATGTCCACGGTGACCGGTCGCAGGGTAGGCAAGTACGCCATCACCAGCGTCCCATCCGGCGTGTATGCCGCGGTCGCATAGTCGTTGGCATTGACAGGACCATTGGTCGCGAAGGTCCCGTACCCGGCAGTCAGCACCGTGTGATTCGTGTCCGGAATCAGATTATACCAGGCACGGGACTGAAAGAGTGTCTTCAGGTGGCCCATTTGGAACGCACCCGGTGTATCGAGGTGACTCTGCCAGCCGTTTGTGAACTGCCACGTGTAGTGGTTGCCATAGAGCTGCCCGGCTGCCCCGCTCAACATCGTCCAATATTCCTGCTGCCGCAGAATCTGCGGCGTCAACGTGCCCAGGTTGTGCAGAAGATCTTCGAATTCATAGTTCGCCTCCGTCATGAACACGGGCATGGAACTCGACTGGTTGTAGGCATGGAGCACCTCCGCATACGTCGGAAAGTAGGTATAAGCCGCATTGAGCCCGATGATCGGCGCCCAGTTGGGGTCGTCCAACGAGCTGCTGACCTGGTAATTCAATTCAATCGTGTGAATGTGGTTCGTATCCCTGTCCTTAATCCCAAGCGCGACGGACGTCACCACTGCGTCGTCGCTTGCCGTGGTCCACGTCTGAAAATCGTTGCCGCTAAACCAGATGATATTGGGGAAATTCTTATAGCGGTCGCCCAGGTACTGGCCGTATGCCCGGCAGTTGCCGGTGCCATTGGCAAGCATCGTCGTCAGCCAACCGCCCGTCTCAATCGGGTCGAGCATCACTTGCAGCCCCTGCTTCGCCGCGAGAGTGAGGATTTGATCCACGCGCGCGAAATAAACTTCATTCGGCGTGGTTAGATCGTAGAAACCGGTCGACGGGATGTAGTTCGTGAAGGGTAGTATGCCGCTCATGGTGCTGGCGTTGGTGCGCCCTGCGGTGTAGGGGTTGCAGATCGCATCAATGCACATGGTATTGAAACCACGGGCGTTTCGATTGGCGAAAAACACCGCCGCGTCAGCTTCGCTGATGTTCACCACCATCGCCTGAGGGGAATCACCCACGATCATGAAGGGGACATTCTTCTGATCGACCAGATAACGTCCGTTCGGGCTCTGTTTCAACGGATACGCCGGACCGGCGGCCGCTTGGGCGGCCACGAACAAACAGAGCATCGCGCCTGCAGCCAGCCGGCACAGTTGCGGCCGGTTGCTCACGCATTTCCATGCTGGGATTCTCTGCAATCGTTTCATGTTCCAGTCTTCACGCGGTAGAACCACCCAATCCGACCGAGCGTGTTGGTGTCGGTGATCTGAACCGGTCCGCCGGTTCCGAGTATGTTTGTCACCAGCGGAAACCAAGCGCCGCTCAACGAATTGCTGACGGCCTGGAGCTCATATTTCAACCCTGGCAGCGTGTTGAAACTCACAACAAAGCCGTTGGTGCCCGGGCCGGCCGATGTGAAACTCAACACAGTCGGTGTCGGGGTGCTGAGAGTCTCCAACAGCAGAACCCAGCCCCCATCTCCGTCGCTGTTTTTGCCGGGCGGTGTGAAGTTCCTCACGCCGCTGTTGGTGAACGGTGAACCCGAAATCTGAACGTAACTCCCGCCGGCCGGATCATACCACTGCGCCACAGCAGGGCCGCTCAGCTTCGACATGTCCACGGTCAGCGTCCGGAGGGCCGGCAGGTACACCATCACCAGAGTCCCATCGGCTGTGCGGGCCGCCGTCGCATAGTCATTGGCATCTACAGTTCCATTGGTCGCAAAGGTCCCATACCCGGCAGTCACCACCAGATGATTCGTGTCCTGAGCCAGGTTGTACCAGGCTCGCGGTTCGAACAGCGCCTTGAGATAGCTGATCTGGACCGCGCCCGGGGTATCCAGGTTGGTTTGCCAGCCGCTTGCAAACTGCCACGTATAGTGGTTGCCATACAGTTGCCCGGCTGCCCCGCTCAACAGCGTCCAATACTCCTGCTTGCGGAGAATCGGCGCCGTGGTGAGCGGACCCGAAAGGTTCTCGAATTCGTAGTTGGCTTCAGCCAGGAAAACTGGCGTGGAACTCGAATCGGTATTGGCCTCCAGCACCTGCGCGTAGCTCGGATAGTAGCTGTAGGCGGCGTTCAGGCTGATGATGGGCCCCCACGAAGGGTCATCCAGGGAGTCGCTCGTGTAATAGTCCAATTCGATGGTGTGAATATGGTTCGTGTCCTTGTCCTGGATCCCCAGCGCCACGGCCCGCACAACGGCATCGTCATTTGTGTTCGCCCAGTTTTGAAAATCATTCCCGTTATACCAAAGGATGTTGGGGAAGTTCTGATAGCGATTGCCCAGATACTGGCCGTAAGCGCGGCATCTGGCGGTGCCATTGTCCAGCAGTGTCGTCAGAAAACCGCTCGTTTCGGCGGGATCGAGCATGACTTGAAGCCCCTCTTGCGCCGCCAGATTCACGATGCGATCCACGTGGGCGAAATACGCCTCGTTCGGGGTGGAAAGATCATACGAACTCTTGGACGGGAGTGTGTTCGTGAAGGGCAGCATTCCGTCAATCGTGCTGCAATTCGTCCGGCCGCCGGTCGCCGCGCCGCACAGCAGATAAATGCAGACCGTGTTGAACCCATACGCTTCGCGGTCCGCTAAAAACGTCACGGCATCCGCTTCCGACAGATTCACCATCAACGCATGGGGAGAATCGCCCGTGATCAAGGTCGGGGTGTTGTTCTGATCGACCAGAAAACGGCCATTGGCGCTGCTCTTCAGCGGATAGGCCGGCGCCGCGTTTCCCGGCGTGTGCATGGCGACGGAAACCATGCCGGCCGCCAAAAGGCACAGGTGAGACTGATGGTGCATCCAGTTCGATAGCACGCAAACCCGCGCAATGCAACATCCTAATTGTCAACATAATAACCATTAAGAATTTCGAACAACGGTTACCGTCCCATCGCCTTCACATGACTCCGGCGGGAGGCTCGTAAATATAGGGTCGATCCGGGTGGGCTTTTCGCAACTCGTCGCAAAGCTGCCGAAGTTCCTGCGAACTGATCTCCCGAGTTTTCTGGTAAATGTACACCTTCACCCCTCCGTCCAGGAGAAACTGGCAAGGCAACTTCTCAAATGCGCCGGCGATGCCCGAGCCCTCCAGAAACTCACGCTCCGGCGCGGCGACGACCTGCTGTTCCGCCGGGTCGAACTGGACTTGAACGGGGTCGGCGACGATCACGTATCTTGCTCGCAGCAGATCAACCGGAAAGCCGTCACGCTTGTCAATGTCGTGCGAATAATAGACGAACTTCGGGGTGATGAACCCTTCATTCAGCGAGCGGCCGATCGAGAGAAAGTCCGAGGAATTGATCGTGAGGCTGTTGCCCAGCACGTAGATCATGCCTTGTCCCCGCGCGCTGAGGATCTCGTCCATGGTTGTGCCCAGGCGCCGCCATTCAGCGATGTCTCCCCGGCGCAGTGGTGCGCCGTCCACGGCGCCGGTGAGAGGCAGCAACACCCGCGACGCACCGTGCAACAGCGATGTGAATGACAGCGTGTAACCCAGGAGCCCGATCGGGAGCAGGCACGCGGCCGTAATCCATCCAAAGCTCCGGAGCAACTCGGCGACAAACAGCGTGGCCAGCGGCAGCATCAGCGCGAGCAGGAGATAGTGGTGATGCGGGCCGAAATCCTGGGTTCGCCCGAAATGAATCACGACTCCAACCAGTTGAACGATCTGAAAGACGGCGAACTTCCGAAGATCGCGTTTGAAAAATCCATACGCGAGCCCGCCGACGAAAAGCAAAATACCGACCACGCCGGGAGCCGAAAACGTGCTGGCAAGGAACTGTCCGAAGGATTTCGACACGTGGAACACCGAATACCGGTCGGCATAGTTGTAGGACACCAGTTCGCGAACAAAATGGGGCGAAACCGCAAACATTAATGCGCCGAACGCGAGGGCGCCGCCGCACAGCTCGGCTGTGTTGCGGAGCATCCCCCACCCTCGTGATCCGCGCCGCCACTCCTCCCAGGCGTCCCAGAGACAAACCAACCCGGAAGCGATCCAAAACCAGATGATCCAGTACAAGTACCAACGCCGGAAAAAGACGAGTCCGACCAGCAATATCACGATCGCTGACCATGTGAGCAGATGATCGAGTGCCCGGCGCCGTTGCTGACGCCAGCGGACAAACAATGCCGTTATCAGGAAACAAAAAACCAGGCCGCCGCCATCGGGATATCCGCGGTACAGCGGGAGCCATAGTGCGGGCGTGAGCAGGGCCATCAGGGCGCCGGCCAGCCACGCGGAGGCCGGGATCGCATCGACGCCGGGACTGAACCGGGAAGTGCGCAGGGCGGAAACCAGCCAGATCAGGAGCAGCAAGGCCGGCACCAGATAGAAATTGCCGTTGGCCATGACGTAAGCGGCGCGCGAGAAAGAGAACAGGTGCAGGTTCTCGCCCAACGAGATCGCGATGGCCGCCGGCACCACAGGTTCGGCAGTGTATTCATCGTTCCGAATGGATCCCAGCACATCACGGACGAACTGCACCGGAGCAGTCGCACACGTGCGCTCGAGTCTTCCGCAAATGGCCCAATAACCGTCATAGTCCCAGGAATAGATCGTGTGTTCGCTCCGCACGTAATGGAACCAAACGATGTTCAGCAGGAGGACGCAGACAATGATCCCTCCGATTTTAAGGCAACCGGTTTTATTCACAGGTTTGTCAAGCGGTTTTGAGATTTGAGACTCGTTACCTCGTCTCCTACGACTTGGGTGAGTTGGCCTCTAGCAGCCATCTCACAAATCGTGTCCGGTGGGGCGAGGCTCCTGACGAGCCTGCCTTTCTGTGAAAACAGAAGGCTCGCGCCTCCGCGGCGACGACCCGCTGTGACGGCGCGTCAACGCGGCGAGAGCCGCTACGGCGGCGCAGGCGCGGGGACGCTCGCCCCACCTTTTCTGGGTTTATGAGATGAGTTCTAGCGGTTTGGCCAGTCTTTGCGTTGCCTCACGATATAGCGGGGGCGCCCTTGCACCTGCGTGTAAATCCGGCTCGTGTAGGATCCGATGAATCCGATGCAGAGAAGAATGAAAGACTGTCCCACCAGCATTCCGTCCAGCATCGACGTCCAGCCGCTGACGGCCCTGCCGGACAGTTTTGTCCACAGCGCCCAAGCCCCGATCAGCAGGCTCAAAACCAATCCCACCACCCCGAGGTGAATCGCCACCCGCAACGGCGCCGAACTGAAACTCAAGACCGCATTGCTCGCGAACCTCAGCATCTTGCGGAAGGGATATTTTGTGATTCCGTAGCGCCGCGCATCCCGCACATAAGGGAGCGCCTTCTGTTGAAATCCGACCCAAGCCACGAGACCGCGAAGGAATGGCTCCTGGTCGTGGCACTCCAGCAATGCATCGCGCACCTCGCGGGTGATCACCCGAAAATCTCCCGTGTCACGAGGTATCTTGACGCCGGTGAGCACATCCAGGATCCGGTAGAACGACCACGCGGTAAAACGCTTAAAGATGGTTTCGCCGCGGCGCGCGGTCCGCTGGCCGTAAACCACATCCCAACCCTGCTCGATCAAAGCAACCATCTCGGGAATCAGCTCCGGAGGATCTTGCAGGTCGGCGTCGATGATGCCGATCATGTCGCCCGTGCTTTCGGCCAATCCCGCGGTCACGGCCGCCGAGTGTCCGAAATTTCGCGCGAAATGCACGACCCGGATTTCCACCCGCTCGGACACCGCAAGCGCGAGCCGTTCCAGGATCATAGGACCCCCATCTTTGCTGCCGTCGTCCACATAAACAATCTGCAGCCTGACGGACATGCCGGGCGCTTTCGACAGCGCCACCAGGCGCTCGTGGGTGAATGGGAGAGTTTCCTCCTCGTTATACACCGGAACGATAAGGCTCAACGTTTTCATGTGAATCCAAATCGGGTCGCCCTGACCGATCAACATCGGAACGCGGACTATTCCGTCCAAAAGAACTTCTCGTCGATCTGCCTGGTGCGAATCAGGTACTCGAGCTGTTTGAGCCGGGTAAACGTGCGGTGTTGGAAGACTTCCGCAGGCATATCGATTCTTTTGAACAGGTCGTAAAGCTGCTTCGCCCCGCGTTTCGCATCCCAGGCGCACTTGAAGTCCGGCAAATGCTTGTGAATCTTGTCGAAGTTCACCCGGTAGCTGCGGTTGTCCTGACTTGGATCGCCGAAGGAGAGGCGGCAGCCCGGAAACGCGGCCGCCACGATTTCCGCAATTTCCTTCACCCGGTAGTTGTTCGAGGTGTCGCCAACATTGAAGGTCTCGCCATGGATCGCTTCGCGTGGAGCTTCCAGAACGCACATTATGGCGCGGGCGATGTCCAGACCGTGAACGAGCGGGCGCCAGGGCGTGCCGTCGCTGGTCATCTTGATCTCTTTTGTCGTCCACGCGAGACCGGCCAAGTTGTTCAGCACGATGTCAAACCGCATGTGAGGCGATGCGCCGTAAGCGGTGGCGTTTCTCATGAAGGTGGGCGAGAAACTGGCGTTCGCCAGTGGTTTCACATCATGCTCTACGCGCGTCTTGCAGATGGCGTACGCGGTTTGAGGGTTCACCGGTGATTGTTCGCTCACATAATCCCCTTCGGCCACTCCATACACGCTGCACGAGGACATGTACACGAATCGCTTCACGCCGGCTTCGCGGGCCATCTCCGCGAGCCTGACCGACCCGGCGTGGTTGATGTCATACGTGATGTTAGGGGCCAACTGTCCCAGCGGATCGTTGGACAACTCGGCCATGTGCACCACGGCATCCACGCCCTGGATGTCCGCCGCTTCCACCTTGCGCAGATCCTTGGCAATCGTTAACGGTGCCATCGACCCCGAGCGGTACAGCGTTCCTTCCTTGTAATACCCGGTGTCCAAACCGATGACCTCGTGGCCGCGCCGGAGCAACTCCGCGGTCAATAATGATCCAAGATATCCATCACTGCCCGTTACACAAATGCGCATGTTTGCTTTCTTTTCGTTTTATTGTTCATGACCCCGGATCCCTACGCCAGCGATTCAGTTGACTCCGGGTGGAACAGCCAAGTTGGCTGTTCTCGGCGGCAACTTGCCGCCGTGATCCGGACTTCAGGATCACCGGAGCCAAAGATTGCGCCTACACCGGATGAACAACCCGTACCGGGGCGCCCAGGACGCCCCGGAGGCGCGTCCGTAGTCTGAGTTTGTTCCTGTAAAAACCCAGGTAATCCTTGCGCAACGCGAATCTCAATTTCCAAATCCCTGACAGCAGATGCCTCGCGCCGGGCCATCTTTTATTGGGTTTCGGAATATTCTTCAAGTCGATAAGTTCGGCCCGGTCCAGGTTGCCCTTCCACTCCTCATAAAATTCATTGTCCTTGTCCCAACATCTCAGACCTTTCTCGTCCCCGAACCTGGGGAAATGCAGCACCACACCATCGATATCCTCTTTGGGCACATTCCGTTTCTTCTGCAAATAGGACGCAAACAGGTTGTATTCCAGGGGCAGCTCCCGCCATCGCTTGTAGAAATACAGGTTCATCCACAATTGCTCGGGGAACCGGCCCAAATTGTGGTATTTGCGGCAGATGCTCTCCAGCTCCGGGAGGGTGTTCTCATCCAGGATGCTGGTATTAAACGCGAAGAGTCCTGTGTTGAACACCGTTGCCACCAGATTGTAGCCACTGAATTTCTCCGAGTATTCCGAGCCGGCCATGTCCGCCGGTTTCTTTGTTTGAAACTCCAAAGATGCGGAACCCAGCCAGTCACGAGCCGCTGAAAAACGCTTTGTCCTCGTGAGGGCATCCAGCGGATATCGGACGATGCAGTCCGCATCCACGAAGATGACGGAATCCCATTTCTTAAAATCCACCGAAAACACATGGAGCTTGCTGGTGACTGTGACCGGATAAAGGAGCCGTTCGCTTTCAAAAGCTGTCGCGAACAGAGGCGTTGCGTCCCTCGTGAGTATGCCCTTTTCCCGGAACCACTGAAGCTCATGCGCGGGCACCTCATGTGCCAGAAGCATATAATCTCCTTGCCAGCCGGTATTCCAGTACACGCTGGAAAAAAGCTGCTTCGCCTGGTCCAGGAAATTCCTGTCGGCAAGTGTGACGAGGAGATTTCTCACCGTACTTGTGTATGATGCATCATACGAAACGAGGCAGATCGAAACCACAGATGGACGCAGATGGGCACAGATTTTACACAGCAAATACCAAGTCCCATGACGTTTGAGGCGCTCACGGTTTGTTGAGACATCGGGAGACGGTTCAGACAGGCTTCCGATCTGCGTTCATCTGCGTTCATCTGCGGTTTTCCTTCTTTTCAAGTGAATCGTTCCCGCTTAGCCGTCTCCACTCAGCTTAAACCACGAATGTAGAAAAGAGAATTCATCCGCTAATTACGGGAATGTTCGCGAATGAACTTGTCTTGGTTCCAATTCGCGGAAATTCGTGAAATTCGCGGATATATTTTTATCCGTTTTAATCCGTGTCCACCCGCCGTGCTCGCGCCCGTCGCGGCAACTCCGTGGTTTAAGCTCTTTTCTGCTGCTCAGCGGGAGCCGCCGAAATCCGTTCCAGCCATATTTCGCGCCAATACGAATAAATTCCCCGTGGACAAAACATCCTGCAGTCGCTGTAACGGGACTGGCAGATCACTCCTTCCAGGATGACGGCCTGCTTCTTGAAGCGAACCATCTTTCCCGTTTTCTCATCGAGTATCCGATCCACCCGCTTCAACACGCGATAGGTGCCGCCGCAGTACGGCACCATCTCGGCGTCGAAAAACAGACCCCTGTTCTTGTTCTCTGTATTCAGCGTCCGGAGGATTTCCCGGTGCGATTTCACCCGTACCAGCTCGCCCGGCTGCAGGCTGAGATCGCAGCTCGGCGTCGGTATGCCGGCCGGCAGGGTGCCGCTGCTTCTTGGGAAAAGCGTACCGCGCCAAAGCGGGCGGAACGTGTCGTAGAGCCGTCCCATGAGCCGACGCAACCTCACACGTCTGGCGCAGACACCGTAGTAGCTCGAATAAACCGAGCCTTTCAGAATCGTCCAGATGCCGACATTTCCGGAGAGGTAATCCTCGATGTACTGCCGGAAATCCCACCAGTTCAGCGCCGTCGTCGCTTCTGGCAGTTGGGTCGCCTGGCAACGGTACGCGGGATCCGGCTCATTCTGTTGCCCGGGTTGGCGGGTCCCCGCCAAGACGTCCTGTTCGCTGCAACCGCCGCGTGCTTCGGCGCCGCCCTGTTGCGACATCCCGTCCCCCCCCCCACGCCGCCCTGCCCTTCCGCCATCGACCCGCTTCATCCAGGCTTCCTTCCAAAAGATCAGGCAACTGGCCTGGCATCCTCCGTAAGCCTGGCCGTCACACCGAGTCTCCAGATGCACGCCGTTCGACAGCCGGCGCCCGCGAATGGGATAGACCGTGTCACAGGTCTTGTGTGCGCGCTTGTAAACCCGAAGCCGTTTGCCGCAATACTGGAACATCTGCGGCATGAACGGCATCCCCTCCAGTTGACCGTTCCTGTCCAGTGTCGCCAGGATTTCCTCCTTGCTTCGTATTTCCACCCACTCGCCGACTTTAAGTCTGAGCTGTTCGTTCATTCTGCAACCCTTCCCAAAGCCTTCTTCATCCTGGTCCTGATCGCGATCTTGTTCCGGCAATCTTGGACGAATCGGCGCCCTTGCCTCGGATACCAGACGCAGAACACGGCCTTGTAGCATAACAAGCGCTCCCGGGCCGGCAGCGGCATCCGGGCGATGGATTGCATGAACTCTAACCCGAGTCGAATTGGGGGAGGGATGAACCTCTTAAGACCCCTTTGCGAGGGAGCAAACCAAACCTGAAGCTCGCGCCAGTTCCTGTTGACGTTGGTGGAAACGCCCGGATGAAGCCTTCGCTGAAACAACACCTCAGGGATTTCCCAGATCTCTCCCAACATGGCGATTTCGGCCAGCAACACGTTGTCCGAGGCAAAGAATGGATCGATCAACCGCGTCTTTCTCAGGGTCTCGAAGCGAAACAATCCGAACTGCGCCGGCGCCCAAAACACCCGCTGCAGCACGTTCGCAAGACGCTGATGAGCACGCGGGTATCTCGTGTCCAGGCATTCGACAGATATCACCGTTGTGTTCCCATGTTCGTCAATGATTTCCGACGCTGGAGCAACCAGCGCGACGTTGGGAGGCGCCTGGTCAAAGACCTCGACGCACCGCTTCAGGCATCCCGGCAGATGAACATCATCATGGGCCGCCCATTTGAAGAATGCGCCGCGCGCCAGCTCAAACACGCGATTATAGTTGCCGCTGGCGCCGATGTTGGTTGCGTTCCGATAATAGCGAATGCGGCCATCCTTTGCGGCGTACCCACGGCAGATCTCCTGGGTGGCGTCCGTGGAAGCGTTGTCCGAAATGATGAGTTCAAAATCGGTGTAATCCTGCCGCACAATGGAGTCCAATGCGAACCGCAGGTAGTCCTGTCCGTTGTAAACCGGGACGCCGATGCTTAATCTTGGAATAGTCATGGTCAAGGTGGGGCGAGCGTCCCCGCGCCTGCGCCGCCGTAGCGGCTCTCGCCGCCGCGAAGGCGCGAGCCGTCTGTCTTCAGAATAATCCCGGCTCGTCAGTAGCCTCGCCCCACCGGAAAGCATTTGTGAGATGGGTTTTAAGCAGATTTGTCCCCTTCCTTTTTCGCGCGAAACCGTTCAAACACTTGCCTCAGCAAATCTGCATAGATCGGCTTTTGGCCCATCACGATCAGGAGCATCCATGCATACACCCCAAACGTCACACCGAGCCCCAGGGTCACGCATACAAACGCCGGCAGCTTGCCGCCAAGTGCGACCTTGAAAGCCAGACCAGCCGCGGCGGCGACCAGACCCGAAAGAACCGGCTGCTTCATCGCGTTCCACAAACTTCCCCACGTGATGCCGGTTCCGTGTTTGGACCAGGCGATGACCGGAAAAGCCAGGAGCATCATCACGGTTGAGTAGCCCATGGCAACCCCCACCCCATTCGGAGGCCCATAGCGGAGACCCAGCGCGATTCCGAGGATCACAGACGGCGCGATGAGCAGGGCGATCTTGAGGCTCCGCACGACCCAGCCGCCGGCGGTGAGGAACCAGCCAAAGGGATTGATCAAACCAAACACCAGAACCGTCGGCGCCAGCAACCTGAAAATCGGGATCGCCCCGAGCCATTTCGGCCCGAGCACAATTCGGACAACCTCTTCGGCAAACAGCACACAGGCGATCGTAGCCGGAATGGTCATGGACAAGACCATCGAGTAAGCCTTCAGAAAAGCATTGCGTAGGCGCGGAGGATCGGACTGAAGCCGGGAGAGCGCCGGGAATGCTACGTTGAACATCGCCGCATGCAACTGTGTCGTCGGCAAATTGACGAGCGAATAGCCCCTCCCATACAATCCCAACACGTCTGCTCCGGAATAGCGGCCCAGGAGAATTTTCTCCGCGTTGTAACCGATGTACATCACCAGGTTATTCAGTGTCACGGTTCCCCCGAAATGGAACATGGACCGGAGCCCGCAGCCGCGGCGCGGCAGCCCCGGAAACCATCGCACGGCAAGCCATAAGCCGGCAACACCCACGAGCCCTCCGCTGATTGTCATCCCCACCAGCGACCAGTAGGCGCAGCCCAGCGCCGCCATGCTCACACCCACGACGACGCTGACGACGAGTGCCGCGATCTCGATTTTGGCCCGCGCTGTAAACCTCATGCTGCGCATCAAGAGCGCGGAGTGTTGCGCCCCGAAACTGCCGATCAGAAACGTCGTGGCCAATGCAATGGTCATCCAAAACAAACGAGGCTCATGATAAAACACCACCAACACCGGAGCCAGCGCCGAGACCAGAAGCGCAAGCGTGGCGCCCACAGCCACGTTGATCCAGAAAAGAGTGGAAATCTGTGCGTGTGTAATCACATCACGCTGGATCGTCGCCATGCTGAGTCCGAGGTCGCTGAACAAGCTCAAGAATCCCGTCACGACAACAACCATTCCCATCAGGCCAAAATCCTCGTGAGTCAACAGCCGGGCCAGAATCATCGATGATCCCGTATTCAAGACAAATTTCAGCCCTTGCGCCGTCACGGTGACCAATCCGCCGCGCACCGATCTCCCCTTGATCTCGTCGGCATGGATTTTCAAGAATGCCCTGTCCCGCGGACTGGCCTCCTGAACGCCGGCCGCAGCCGCAATGGGAACGGCCACGACAATCTCGTCTCGTTTTATATGTGTTTGATCCGTCACAAATCGGCCTTAACCCGCACATTTCGTACCCTTCTGGGGAGCGCACGCGTCCCGCGTGCTGCCGACGGCGTCGCGCCGTCGGCTTTCTTATATCTGAATTTCTACAAACTGTCGCATTTCCGAACGAAAGTCAGAATGGCGAGGGTCGCGGCGCGACGCGGCAACCGGCACGCCAGAGGCGTGCGCTCCCCAGATCAACTGAATCGCTCCGGCTTGGTCCGCAGATTTCATGCCCTGCACCCGCCACCGTGGGCTTGCGTTCCCCCACGTTTCAAAGATCGCGGCCGCAGTTCGTCCTCGCGTTGGAGCTGATTGGGTAGGGACGCGGTGCTCCGCGTCCAGCCCGCGCAGCAGCGCGGCCCTACCTTGAAAGGGAAGTCACTCTCGGCAATCACTCTATCATCGCGCGTGGCGGCTAATGAACGAGGTTTGTCAACCCGCGCCTCGCATAGTTTCGGGGTCTTCGGCGTTCCACACAAAACTGCCTATACATCTCCATATACCACACATAGCTCAGCTCCCATGGCGGACACCCTTCGCTGTCGAGCGACTGCGGAGGCTGCAGCAGCCTCCGCAACCGCTATTTGGTCGCCATCCACATCCATTTCACAAACGGGACCTGGATGTCCTCATGTTTCCAGTGGTAATGGAGGTAGGCTCGTGAACGGCCAAGGCTGCGGGCGGAACCAAGCCACGACCTGCGCAGCAAACGGGAGGGGTCCGGCTGATGAACGACGGCGCTCCCTCTGCGAGGCTCATTTTGAATCCAGCCGCCTCGGGTTGCCATCCGAACAAAGTGTCTTCCCCAAGACCCAATGCTCCAGGTCCCAATTCAGGATCGAAGGCAGGCACGCGCTCCAGCACGGATCGTCGAAACCCCGCGTTGGCGCCCACCATTTCGAGCGGACCGGACTCGAAATCAAACACTGCCAGAAAACCTTTGTAGCCGACAGAAATCCAGGGTCTGAACAGGTTCTCGGCCAGCGCGATCGGGCCAACCACCACATCGCACCGGCCTTCGAGAAGCGGCCCCAGCATCTCCGATCCACCCAGTCCTCGGGGACAGACACATCGTCATCCGTGAACAAAAGAATATCCCCTTTTGCCCGAACCAATCCCGTGTTGAGGGCATTCCT
Source organism: Limisphaerales bacterium (assembly GCA_003159675.1). Classification (GTDB taxonomy): domain Bacteria; phylum Verrucomicrobiota; class Verrucomicrobiia; order Limisphaerales; family BOG-1460; genus BOG-1460. Next base: position 17,142 of record PLQC01000176.1, on the reverse strand, counting down.
CTTTCCGGGCTTCGGCTCATGCACGTATACCACTTCAACATTTGGAAATTTGGCACTCTGTGCGATCTTCGCCGTATCGTCCGTTGAACCATTGTCCACCAAAACCAGTTCAGCCTTCCATCCAGGCGAAACTTGGAGTCTCCCCAGCGTACCGAGTGTCTCCTGCAAACTGGCCCCGCGGTTGCGCGCGCTCACGATAATGGAGACCGATGATCCGGACGCCATGAATGTCACGGTGAAGTGGCCGGTGAATGTGCCTTGACGCGGCGTGCAGCAACCTCCGAAGAGTAAAACCTCTGAGCCTTCAGGTAGTCGGGAAAATATCGCACCAGGTTGAACCATCGTGCGAGCAGCAACCCCATACCGACAAGGAAATAGTCTGGCCTGAAGGGCTTGACCAAGTATCTACAGGATGACTTCACCCAGTCAATTTGGCCAATCACAAAAACATTCCAGTAAATGGTCCACCATGGTGACGGGCTCACATATTTGTGGTATTTGTCCGGGTTCTTGTGGAATAGTAAGAATTCACTTTCAAGCCCTCGGAGCCAGCCCGCTCGCTTCCAGAACCGATCGCGGCGGGGTGGATGCTGGACCTGCACCTCCGGCGCAAAAACGATCTTTCCTATTTCCTCGGCACGCCAAGCCAAATCCGCATCTTCGTCATGAGCATACCTAAATGATTCGTCGAACCCGCCGACGGCATTGAATACGTCTCTGCGATAGCCTGCATTGCAAGTCGGTAATGACGTCAGCATCGGGGAAAGTATCTCCATCTGATGAGTCAATGGAGTGCGCGCCATCCGGTCCGTGGTTGTCAGGCCTTGCACAGCCACGGCCCCGGTGCGCTCAAAAGCCCCACAGAGTTGTTCAAGCCAGTCCGGAGCCGCCAAGCAATCGTCATCCGTGAACGCCAAATATCGGCCCCGAGCCATTCGGCATCCGGCATTACGAGCGCCACCCGGTCCGAGCCGATTGACCTCCACTAAGGTTAGGTCCTTCCACCGCAATTTGAGTTCTCGAACCATTTCCACAGTCCCGTCGGTGGAACCGTCACTGACGATTATAAGTTCGAAAGAAGTGGAGGAAAGCGTCTGCTTCGACAGCGATTCCAGAAGCCCGCTCAGGGAGTGGCGCCGGTTGAACGTGGCTACCACAACTGAAATCCGGAAGTGACCTGACGTCGAGGTCGTCCAGTCACTTTCAAGGTCTTTAATTTCGTCGCCGCCGAATTCCTTCATTCTATTCTGCTTCCAATTGGTTACTCAAAAGGGTCATTTGAGAATCAATTTAAACGTCTAAACTACAAGTTGTGGGAACACTCGACCAGGACTGCAAGACCCTGTGTGCAGTATCAAGCGACGGAATGCTCTGCAGCACGTCACGACAGCCCGGACATCGGCAATGGACAACTGAACTGCTTGCCAGTATAAACGGCGGCCGAAGCGGTATTTCCCCAATTCGCAAAGAGCCGCTCCCATATTGAAGATGACATCGGCTTTCGCGCACAGCGGAAGATCTGGATAGCCCTGCAGAATGCGGGTTAAGACCCTGAACCGGTTCACGTGGTAGCCCCGTTTCTGTACCACGTTCGTGCTGCGACTGTGCACCCGGTATCTCGCCAGAGGTTCATTGGAATACAAGAAACGACATTGACGTGAAAGCCGGACCCAGTACCACCAGTCTTCGACCCATTTAATGCCTTCATCAAAATAACCCGCGACCTGCAGGCATTCCCTGCGCATCACGACACTCTGCATGTTTATGAAGTTGCGACGGATCAGCTTCCGGAACAGGGAGCCGGACGGAGATCTCGGCGGCCGAAATCGGTCGCTGAAGCGCCGTCCCGTGAGTAATCCTCGCTCGTCAACTATCGTTGTGTCGCAATACACAACGTCGTAGTTCGGATTGTTCCGCAACTGACCAATCTGAATCTCCAGTTTCATTGGCTCCCAGACGTCGTCCGCGTCGCAGAAGCCGATGAAATCGCCCGTGGCGGCGCGAAGACCGTCGTTCCGCGACCGCGATGCGCCCAGGTTCCGTTCATGCCGGATGGGACGGATCCTCGAATCGCCGTCCGCAAGGCGGCGTATTATATCCCATGAATTGTCCGATGAGCAATCATCGACAATCATAAGCTCCAAATCCGCGTGACTCTGCCGAAGAATGGCACCCACCGAATCCTCCAGAAATCGCGCCTGGTTGAAACACGGCATGATCACGCTAACTTTTCGCATACGCTTTCCGATAGAGTCATGCCCGCTCGGCCAGTAAAATCCAATCTCTGCCTGTCAGGCTGCCGAGGCGCAACCCTTCACCAGCGGGGATGCGCCGATGAATCAAGTGATCGACCCACTTTACCTCGGCAGTTCGCAAGCCCGCCTCCCGGAGAGGCCGAGCCAGTGTGGCGGGGCCGCAGACGCTGATCCCGCTTGACCCAAAATCTCGTAGTTTCCGGAATTCGCCGATCCCGCAGGTGCGTTTAATCCTCCAATGGACACGATTGAAATTGGGGCCGCTCAGCACTAGGCTCCCTCCTTCACGGATAAACTGGGCGCATTTCCCCAAAACCTGCTCCGGGTTTGGAAATAGATGGATCAAGTTCGTCATGAGAACGCAATCAAATTTCCTCCCGTTCAGTCGGCTGACGCCCTCTTCCCATGTCCCATGGATCACTTCAATCCCCGGCTTCTCCGCTACTCCTCCAATGACCGAATCGAGTGGCAAAACTGATATCTCTGCCCCACGTTCCCTCAGGATCATTTCCGTAGCGCCCCAACCGCACCCAATCGAAAGGATGTTCCGTGCACCATCCGGAATCGAGGCCAACAGCTCCTCGCTAGGCTTCTCGTAGTAGCTTTTGGACCACCACCCGGTCAGGAATGTGGACTCGAAGACGCCAAGCGTACTCGCCGGGTGGAGGCCATCGCGGATTGCCAGCAGCCTTTCGGTCTGCAACTTGAACGCTTCAAACGAGACCGGCAGTCCGTCCACATAGCGGTTCGAGGCATGGTGGATGAGAAAATCCTCCAGAGCGGAAATGCAAATCACTTTTCGGAATCCGCAGTTCGTATAGGGATCTGTCGCAGCCGTTTCCGGTAAGCCATAGCGTCCAGAGCACGGCCCCCGAAGAAACCCTCCGGAAGCAACAGCACACTTCAACTGCGATTGTGTCAGAATGTAAAATCCTGAATGTTCATTCGTGAATTCGGCCACCGTATAAGTACCGCGCTGCGCCACCGACTGCGGTTTCCAATGGTAGTGTCCCCATGGCTCATCGAGAAACCGCCGTCCACACTGATCCACCTCGTACCTAAGAAAGCCGGCAATTTCGTCGGTCTTTAGTTGCGGCGTTGCCTTCAGGAACGCATTAATATTGGCCTCGGTCACGCATATGTCGTCTTCGGAATAAACAAAAAGATCGTACCGGTCCGCCTCCTCCCCAAAAATTGCCTTATGCGCGAATGGCAGGCTCCACGGGTTCTTGGATGGGAGACCCACCACAACCCTAACACCGCTTTCAAGCGACTTCAGCGCTTCGGAGACCACCACGATATCGACGTCGAAAGCCATGTTCCGATACAATTGAATGACCTCCTTCAGCAATCGCAGATTCTTCTCGCCATAACTAGCGATGGCGACCAGGAGGCGAAGCCTGCGGCCGCTGGTCTCAAACAGGCCAGGTGGGTTCATGGCGCTTGGTGGAGTTGTTCTGGCGATGAGGCGTCTTCCACCCTGTCACAGAATGCAAAACGGTGACGCTGTTTAGAGTTCTGTCTGGGTGAGCCCGTTTGTCCAGCGGCATTCAGGAGACATGCTCGCCGTTCCGGTTGCTACGGAGATGGTTTGACAGACAGCATCTGCGGGCTTGGCACTTGGGACGGCGCGCTCCCCCTGCCGGTGACCGTCACGTTTGTTCCGGCGCCGCCCGCGACACTGAATGTAACGGTTCTTGTGTAATTACTGATGACAGAGGGGCTGAAGCAGACACTGACTAACTGCGTTTGGCTCTGGCTCAGACTGTAGGTGTTGCCGAACACGATGGAGAACGGCGCCGCCACACTGGACGTGCCAATGATGCGTGAGCTGCCCGGGTTGCTCAGTGCAAAGAGGAACCTGTTCGTTATCGACAAGTTCGTCGATGAGGAGCCGAAGTCATAGGAACCGCGCGAGACCGAGAGCAGAAGGTTGCTGCCGTTCGACCCTCCGCCGCTTGTATATTGATACGGACCAACGTCCCAGTTGCCTGTCGCCGGCCTCGGGTCTCCCGCAATGTCGGTGGTAATGCCGAAAGCAGTTAGATTGGTTCCAGCGTTCCGGAACATGGAGTTGGCTGTCAGGTTGAAGTTGTTATTGGTCCCTGCAAAAGCGGTATAACTCACAAAGTTTGTGGCATTCACCGTCCCATCAGTGTCCGAGAAGTTGCCGACGCTAGTGACCTCGGGATTGAGAGCATATCCGCAGTAGGCATCTACAATGATATTGTTGGCGCAGATTGTTCCTGTGTAGTTTCCATTTGCAAAACTTGAGCTGGGATACCCCTGAAGTCTTATACCATATGCAGCGCCGCTGGTTGATGTGCCAAGATTCACAAGGAGGTTATTGGCAACGACTACGTTTGTAAAGATTGATCCCGAACCCGTATTGCCCACGCCATCAATTCCGCGCATCGGAGAACCGGCAAGACTGCTGCTATCACACATCATGATGTTGTTGAAGATTTGCAGATACCGATGACTATAAGTGCCTATTCCTTCCGGGAAGATGTCGGAGTTCTCAAGGTTATCAAATATGTTGTTGTAAATCCTGCAATGGTCACTCCACTGAGACTGCACTCCGTCCTGGTGCTGCGCGGTTGAATCTCCGGGATATGTGTTAGTGTAATAAGAAATTATGGTGTTGTTGTAGTAGTCGATTGCAACCATGCTGCTGAAGCAATCATCCCCCATATCAGAGTTAGCTGCCGCTCTTGGTAGGTGAATTTCGTTGTGATGAACTTTATTCCATCCAAAGCTACGTGAGATCGCGTTCTGATATGAGAACACCCCATTAAACAAACTTGAGTCAGCAGTGTATGGAGTCTTGTAAATGAAGTTGTGGTCAAACTCTAGGTTATCAAGATTGTGGAAAGTAAACACCCCTGCGCTGCTTCCCGAGAATGTGCAATAAGTAATCTGCGCGTTGCTCACCGACCCATTGCTCCACTGATTCGCAATCGAACCGTAATTTGTGCAGGCAAAGTGCCTGAGACCATCGCTGTTTGCGTTGCCACTCAGGGTTATGTTGTAGATACTTCCTCCGATAATATCATTGCCTCCGAGATTTAAAATGGCGGTTCCATCGTGCGCCGAGTCCTGTCCAATCTGATAGACGGTCCTGCTGCTGTTGTTCACTCCGTTCACGAAAGGGAACGATCCTCCGATGGAGTAAGTCTCGCTGCTCCCACTGGTCCCACCGCTGATGTTCACCGTGTCGCCAGCGGAGACGCCACTGATCTGAGAGAACGATGTCCAGGCGTTAGACCACGAGGTTCCATTGTGCGCCCCAGTAGCCGCGCTGTCCACGTACCACGTTGCGGCCTGAGACCGGGCACTTAACACGATCCAGAGAGCCAGTTTCAGACCAGCACCGGCACCGTTCATTGTCCAGTTCCTCTTTCCTGCTGTCGCGAATTGAAACAGATGCCGCATCGAGGCCGCTGGGTTTCTGCGAATAGTTGAACCCCACAAAATCCCGTTTAACGTTAATCTCATATCTTTTCCGCACGCTGGCGACCGCACCCGCAGCCTATCGGAGCATCCTCCGTCTCTCGACTGAACCCAGCACGCACGCTTTAAGCGGGTGCCGTACCAAGTCCGAGATGCAAGGAGAATTCAATGACTTGGAAGGGAGCCTGCGTGCCACGCTTGCTCGGGAACTGCAGATCGCACGATGTGCATTGCTATTTGCATGGTCAAGGCATTGCGAGTTGATCAGGCGCTCCTAGGACGGATGGCCCCGGCTCGTTCGACGGCACCGGATTGGACAGGCTGCCAGCAACTAGAGGCAGAGCCGGGATGACCGCCAGCAACCAGAACCAGAAAACTCTGATTTGGTCAAAATAGGAGACCGAGATAAACGCCATGCAGTGGGAAACCAAAGCGACTCCGAATCCCCAAACCAATCTCTCGTGGATGGGTAGTTCCACGCGAGCCCGAACGGTGCGTCCGACAATCCGCAATTCGTTCACAATGATGGCCAGGAACAAACTCAGCATCAATACGCCCCCATTTAAGCCTTGCACGATGTAGTGATTCGTGATGTCCATCTGACCCCGGTCGAAGGCAAGTATGTTGCTCTGCCACGGAGACCAATGCGCAGTGTGCGAACTCCCAATCAGCCACCACTCTCCAAAATGCTTGATCGCCTGCTCAATCAGGAACGATCGGTACCAACCGGTGCCACCGGTCAATTCACTAACCCGGCCTATCAGATACCAGACGGGCGCATTCATCAACAGAGCCAGGGCAATAAACAAAAACAAAATCGACCTCCGCACAACGTGCATGCGCATCCGCATCGACCAGAGGCCCATACCCAACACCGAGGTCAGAAGACTCATCAATGGACCGCTGGAAGCCGACGAGACCGTAATCACAAGACTCGAAACAGCTCCCGCGATGGCGAGGCGCTTGAAACGGCCCCCGTTAAACCAAAGGCCAATCATTAACGGGAAAAGGGTTGCGCCGAAAGTACCCGCGAGGATGGCGTGACGGAATGGGCCTTGCGCACGGAATCGCTCGTACCGTTCGCTCGCAATCTCCGGAACGCCACCAAGCACATGAAACACGTTGTGATGGGAAAGGGTTTCCCAGGCCATGCAAAATGCCATTGCAACAGACACAACTACCAGGGTTTTCAAATGAGCCAGTATGTCGGTGGCATCCCGGGTCAGAATGCGAATGAGAAAGTAAACGCCAAGCGAGTCGTAAACAGCTCCGAAGGTCTCGGCGCTCGGTCCACGCAGTATGCCGCAAATCATCCCCGTCATCGCCCAGGCGACGAAGAGTTTATCGACTGTTTCGAGTTTGTATCCGCGTGCCTCATGGCGGGTCAGCAAGCGGCAGACGCCCGCCAGTATCAGAATCCGGAGAAAATATAGGTGCAGCCCAGCAAAGACGAATTGTTGTCCAAGGGGTATGAACGCGGCCGTCACCAACACCGCGCACACCGCAATGTGGCGACTGGCGCATAGAACCACGAGGCACATCGCCACGAGGAACAAAAGCGCCAACGGATTTATAGATGCTTCTTCCACTGGGTTCTACTAAAGTTAATGTGTTGCAGGAAATTGAACTTCCAATGCTGCCTCGTGCATATGGCGTCCTTCCCGGTGTTTGCTCATTCCATGCACCTTCAACCACCGGCGATAATCAAGAGAAGACCAAGACATGCCGTTCCGAACTCCTGATGGGACGGTCCACATCCACAGTGAAATTCCTACGAACCATGGACAGTATGTTGGAGTAGCGTTTCGGATCTGCGATCGTAACAATGATGCGTCCCCCGGGAGCAAGGTGCTGCTGCATTCGCCCCAGCAGCTTCTTCCGCTTGAACCAGTGGACGTAGTACAACGACTCGGAAAACAGGATCACATTGTAGTCCCGAGAAAATCGGTGGCGGTTCATGTCGCCGACCTCAAACCGAATTCTCTCATTGGCCCGTTGGCTGGCAATGGAAACCGCCTCCGTGGATAGATCAACCCCAAGGAGACTGTCGTATGAGTCTGGATTCAATGCGCTCACAATGGGCGCCGTCCCACAGCCCATCAGGAGGAGATGTCCTTTCGAAGAGTGTTTCTCCACCAACTCCACCAGGTCCGGTGATTCACCAGTGAAGTCCCAGTCTTTACGCCTGAACTTTTCATCGAAACTCATGCCGCTGAGTTTGCTCCCGCCGAATCGTGTGGCAAGCCAGTGAATTCCCTTCAGCGCCAACAGTTTTTGTGCAATTCTCGTCATTCAGGAAAGTCCAGGCCGGAGCTTCGATCCTTAATGCCGTTCATCCCCCGCCGCCGGGAGTCATGTGCTGCCTTCATGAGTTGTTCTCTTGTGCTCCCCTTGAGGAGCGCACACGGCTCGAGATCATTCCGCCTAACGCAACCACGCGAGCCATCTGCTCATCACGAATGAAGCGCACAAGTTCTGGCGGCAGGAGCACCTGACGCCCTTGAAGACTGCGCCTGACGTACCCTGCGAGCCTCGCCAGCGCTCCGAGAAAAAGGGGTTGTTCCGCGATTCGGCCAAGGCATTTCAACGTCTCGAACATCGGATGGCTGCCCAAAGCATAATCACGGGCGCCCATTTGCCATTTCCGACGGATCGAGCTCCCATAGATTGAATTGCGAGGCTTCAAATGCTCCATGATTACATCCGGAAACGTGCGTGTTTCGTACCCGTGCATTCTCGCGCGCACGCATGTGATTGCATCCCAGCCTCCCTCGGGTATGGCAATTAATCCTCCCAGCGATTCAAAGCAGCTCCGATGGAAGAACTGTGTCGCACCTGCAACCTCCTTCGGGTTTAGCCTTCCGCCCTGAAGTTTCCCCTTGACCAGATCCTTCACCCACCCTCCCGCCAAGCCGAGTTTCGGACTATCAGAGAACTTCCCGATTAATTGCTGGTAATAATCGCCAGCGAATCGGACATCGGCATCCAACAACCCGATGTATTCGTAATCGGCTGACAAAAGAGCCCCGCAGCCCGCTTCGATTGCATGGACGACGGACGCAAAGTTGGGGGTGTGACTCCCCTCCAATCGCATCAGCCGTATAAAAGCATGCTGTGCACTGTGACGCCGCACAATTTCATCCGTGCGATCCGTGGAACCATCGCTAACGATTATCCATTCCTTTGGCAGAATGGTTTGACTGATCACCGACTCAATCGTGATTGGAATCGTCCCCTCCTCGTTCCGCACTGGTGTGACCAGCACGTAGGCGGGAAGCTTCACTGCGCGAACTTGAGCGGTCGTTTGCATTTCACGGGCGCCTGACAAACTCGCAGACGCTCACGCAGCCGCGTTGGGGAGATCCGTATGGGGCTGCCGCCCTGAGAACATCCATTTCAAACATGCAAGGCTTCGTTTTACTTTAAAGCAATAGACCTTGCGCGCTGGCGTGCCGAGCAGAAGAGCGAAGGAGTAGCCAATCACACGCAGCACCAGACGCAGACAGGAGATCAGGAAAAAACACCCTGCCGCGAGGCGAGAATGGTGTTTCTTCCAGTACTGTAAATCGGCCCGTTGCATTTCGATATAAAATCGGACGGGTGCATTGGATGAACTGGCGCCGCCATAATGCACCGCCTGTGCTTCGGGAACGAAGAGCAATTCCCAACGGTGGGTCCAAAATCGCTTGCACCAGTCCATATCCTCCCCATATATGAAAAACGATTCGTCGAGCAACCCGACTTCGGCAAGCGCCTCACGCCGAACCAACCAGAAGCACCCGCTGAGTATGTCCACTGGCCGGGTGGAATCCTGCGCCCAGTGAGCAAGCGTATGGCCCGTGAAGAGACGGCATGTCCGAAACACAGAATCCAACGCCAGCGCTCGACAGAGCATGTTCCAGAGAGTGGGGAAGCCTCGGCAAGAACGCTGCATTGTCCCGTCTCCCGCAATCACACGCGGTCCGACCATTCCCACGCCCGGTCGTCGCTCGCACTCCTCCACCAACCGCGTGATGCAGTCTTTAAGAACCTTCACATCCGAGTTTATCAGGCATAAGTAGCGGCCCGAACTTTTGGAAATTCCCACATTGTTGGCTTTTGCAAAGCCAAGATTGTTGCCGTTGCAGACAAGACGCACCTTCGGGAAACGGGCCTCGACCATTTCAGCCGATCCGTCCGTGGAAGCATTGTCCACGACAATGATTTCCATGGGATACCGACACACCTCTCTCGTGAGCGATTCAAGGCATTGTGTCAAGTAGTCTCTGGCATTCCAACTGACGATGATGACCGAGACAACAACTTGGGATCGTGGTGCCTCAACCATCGTTCCTCCGTGAGCTCACAGGAGCTTCGGGGCGGCGCTGGGCGGTTTGAGCTGGCCCAGGGTCCCTCTTCTTGGATCCACGGAGACACATCTTCAGATTCTTGATCAACGTCTGTGGTGAGGCGAGCCAGTCGTAGGCACCCTGCAGTTTTGCAGCCAGCAGGGCCGTGTCATCGCAATCATTTGCCGGCAGCCGCTTCAAGCAAAATTGGTTGGCACCCGGTTTCACCCGGCCAATGATGGTAGTGACACAATTCCGATAGCCTGAAGCGCGAGCTAATTCCATGAATCCTTCGATAAACCTCCGGTCTTGTTGGGGAAACGCGTAGGGGTACGCAAAGCTTGTCACTTCTTCCTTCAACTGGCCCTCGACCTCTGTTTTCGAACAGGTCAACTCGCTCTCGATTTCTTTCCAAGAAAGCTCGTAGAGAACAGGATGGCTGACGCTATGCGAGCCAAACTGAATGCCTTGCCTCCGCAGCTCGCGCACTTCCGACCAGATCAAGCACTCTCTTCCTTTGAATGACTTCCTGCCATCCCCAATGAAGCCCGTGAGAACATACATCGTGGCGGTGAATCCGTATTTGTTTAGAATTGGAAACGCCGAGGTGTAAAAGTCACGGAAGCCGTCGTCGAAGGTGATCACAAACGCCTTCATTTCGGGAGCCGCTTGGTTCTCCAGCAGCCGCAGGGCCTGATCAAGATCCACGGAATGGAAGCCTTCATCTCGGAGAAAGCGCATCTGCCTCTCAAACACGGCCGGACTCGTGTTCGTCCTGTAGTAATCCGCGACGCCACTCCCTTCATCTTCCGAAATACTGTGATACATCAAGATCGGGATTCCGAATGTCCGGCCACCGAAGCCCGCACGTTGGATCGGACGAAATAGATGCAAGCTGAGCAAGCGGTCAAGGCGAAGAAGGGACATGGAAAAAGGGGGAATGAGGTCCCGCCCCCTCAGATTGTGGCCGGGGCACTCTGGCGGTCTCGCGGGCAGAGACCGTCCACTAAACGGATATAATCGGCCTTGCGGACTTCCCAACTGTTATTGGCAACATACTCGGAGGCATTGCGAACCAGTCGGTTGCGCAATTTGTCGTCACAGAGCACGTCGCACATCGCTTCCGCGAGAGCATCAGAGTTTCCCGATTCGAAAAACCGAACGACTGAATCATCAAAATAGAACCTGTCGATCTTTGTGTCGGAAACAACAACCGGCACACCGAGCGACATGAACTCCATGATCTTGGTGCTGTAAGCCTCGTTGCCAAACGAATCCGCCCGCTTCGGAACCACCCCCAGGTCCGCCTCCGCCATCACGCGCGCGATCTCCTGGATGCGCATTGGCTTGAAGAACCGGACGCTCCCGCTCAGCCCCAACTCTTCCGTCAAGGAAACCAACTGCGGCTTCATGTTGCCGTCGCCATAAATGTGAAACTCGGCCTCCGGCAGCTTGCGGCGCAACTTTGCAATCGCACGGATCGCTATGTCCAGCCCTTGATGCCACTGCAGGCCGCCGGGAAACATGATCACCGGGTTCCTGTCGGATTTCACTCGCCGACTGGGGCGAAAAATCCGCGAATCCACCGAGTTCACAAAAACAGAGCATTTGCTCTTGGAGGCCGACCGGGACGTGTATTTCTCCAGCCAGAGATGGCTGGCCAGAATGACATGGTCCGCGAACAACGCTGACAGACGTTCCACCCACTTCAGAACCCGAACCAAGCCGGAGCGCGGTGAGACGCCAAACTTGCTTGAAAAGAACTCGGGGACGATGTCGTGGATGTCGAGAATGATCGCGGCACCCGTCAGTTTTGGATACCAGGCCGAAAACACCAGGAAGTCCGGGATATTGTGAACATGGACGAGGTCATACCTCTGACGGCGATGGCGGCGCGTCACCTGCCAGGAGGATGTCACCAAAAACCGCAACAACGGAAGCAGGAATGATAGCTTCGAGTTCTCCCTTTTCCCGAATCGATCCTGAATTCTGAAAACCCGGACACCATCGACGATCTCCTCCCTGAGAACATCAACGGTCCCCCTCAGCGCAAAGACTTCAACCGTGTCCCCTCTCTGCGCGAGCGTCTCGGCGTAGCGAAGCACCCGGTTGTCACGCTCGTAGAACGAGTGCGTGATCATGCAAATGCGCCTGTTCCCCAAACGCTTTGACGGGAGCTCGGAAGCCTCTGGTTGTTCGTCTTTCGCCAAGCAATTCCTGATTTACGCCGACGCCCGAAAGGAAGTCCGACTCCGACAGACGCCAGCCCGCTCCTGCCTCTTCCGGGATCAGTTTGTCAACGGCTCTGGGCTCCAATGCGGCGCATCAGCCGTGCCGGATTGCCGGCATAGATCCCGGATTCCTTGATGTCCTTCGTCACCACCGCGCCGGCGCCAATCACCACATGATCGCAAATCACCACCGGCAGAATCGTCGCGTTGGTTCCGACGCTGACGTGACTGCCAATGCGGGTGGATCGCCAGAGGTCGGGGCGCCCTTTCGCAGGGCCGCCGGTCGCAAACAGATCGTTGATGAACATCGCTCCGTGCGAAATAAAACAGTCGTCGCCTATCGCAACCAATTCGCACAGGAATGCATGGGACTGAATCCGGCATCGCTTGCCGATCACCACGCCTCGCTGGATTTCGACAAAGGGCCCGATGAAGCAGTCGTCCCCGATCGTGCAGCCGTAAAGGTTCACGGGTTGAACGACGCTGACGCGTTCGCCGAACGTGACATCCACGATCCCGGATGTTCGGATCTGAGGTTGGCCCATGCTGTTTCCCCGTCCCCGTGTCAGCCTTCGTCCAAAAGTTCCTGATGCAACATGGCGGGAACGTACGTCTTGGTCTTGTTGAGCACCACACCCACGTTGGCTTGCGATTCCGCAAGCAGCGAGCTCGCATGTTGGACGACCTCCGCCTTGGTCTTCTCCGATTCGACCACGAGCAGCACCATGTCCATCAGTCCCGCCAAACGGGGCGTCACGGTGGTCTGACTCACCGGGGGCATGTCGAAAATGATGTAATCGTAATCGCTGGCCCTGAATTTGGGCAGCAATTGCGCGAACCGCTTGGGCAAAACGCGCGGAAGATTGTTGTCGGGCCCGGATTGGGAGGCGACATAAAGATTTTCCTGGACCAGCGCGCTCTCCTTCGTCTCCGCTTCCAGGGCGTCTTCCAAACCGCAACCGGGTTTTCCCTTGTAGAATAGCTGTGAGGCTCCCGGCTGCTCCGTATTCATATCCACGAACAGCACCTTCCCGTCTCCCGTCTCCGAAAGCGATGCGGCCAGACCCGCAGCCACCCTCGTGACACCTGCCCCCTGGCCGCAACTGGTCACCGCCACCAGCTTCGGTTTGTGCACAAGTTTGGTCACCTCAAAGTGAACGATCAACCGGTCTCGCAACCCCTCATAAAAACGACGCAACGGGTCGGTCGCTTCCCAAACGGCGACCTCCACCCGGCCGTTTTTAGTTGGCGATTCCCCACCGCCGCGCCTGGAGTCCTTTAAAAGCAATGCATCCTTCCCGCTCACCCTGGCGGTCGGCTGGCGTCCATTCTTCTTCATCTCCGGAATGGAAATGAACAGCCGCATCCGCAGCTTCTTCTTCACGTCTGAAGGCCGCTTCACGGATGTATCGAGGAACAACTCAATCAGGAACGCCAGCGCGAATCCCGCCGCGATTGGACCCGCGGTGATCATCGCAAATCTCTTCATAAAAGACTTCGAGCGCGCCCTCACCGGCGGGGTGGGCGGGTCGATGACGCCAATGTTCGGAGCCTTTCCGGTCCCCAATGCTTCGTCGATGTTCGCCTGTTCCAGGTTTGACGAAAAGTACCTGAGATCGGCATCCTCGATGTCCTTCTTTCGTTGCAGGTCAACGATGGTCCCTTCCATCTCGTCGAGCTTCCCCGCCTCGGCCTGCACTTCATGGAATTGGGATTTCAGAACATTGATCTTCGTTTTCAGAGACCTTGCCTGTGTCGCTTCGGCAGCCAGGGCCGCGAGATTGACCGCCGGCTGATCCAGCGACCCGGCCAGGACAATTCCCAGTGTTGTCAACTGAGGGTAGTCCCGCTCCATCTTCTTCTTGAGCTCTTCGTTTTCGACAATCAATTGCTGAACCTCCTTCACCAGGTCGCTGCCGTCTTTGAAGGAGAATTGAAGTTCCTGCTCTCTCCTTGTGAACCCGTCGAGCCGGACGCAAACGCTTCTATATGCACGAATGACATCCGGCGCCAATTGCGGGGCGATGTTGGTCGCTGTTGCAACGACATCCGGAGCGTTGGTCGCCTGATCCAGAACGGCCTGATGCCCCGCCAATTCGGCTTCGGCATTAAAGAGGTCCATCCGAATCTTCGAAAGCTGATCACCATAGGCCGTCTTGGCGTCATTGACGGAGGTCAGGCCGGGCGAATCAATGCCGGCCTGGCGTTTTGCACCTCTCAACTGTCGTTCCGTGTCGGCCAGTTGATCTTGCAGGCGCTTGGTTTCTTCCTGCAGAAAATCTCCAAAAACCCCCACGGACTGATGGGCTTCCGCGTGCTTTGTGTAATAGATATGAATGACCTTGTTCAGCACTTCCTGGGCGATCTCCTTGTCAGGATGCTCAAAGGTCAGCGGGATGACACTGCCTTTGGTCGCGTCAATGGTGAGGTTTTTCATCACCACATGGGCAGCCCGGTCCAGGTTGGTGCCTCCCCCATCCACCGCGGCCAGGATTCTTTCCGCTCCAACCGCTTCAACCACCTGATGCGCCAGATCGAAGCTCTTCAGAATCTGGACCTCCGTGTTGATGATGCTTTGTTCCTGGTCGCTCAACGGCCTCGTGTTCTGTTCGTTCCCGGGCGCGCTCAGGGACTTGCCTTGCACCACGTAGCGGATAAAGAGCTCGGCTTGGGACTGGTAGGCCGGCGGATTGGCCGCCAGCATCCACAGGCCCGCGCCCGCGCCCACCACGCAAAAGAAAAGGATCAGCCACTTCTGGCGGAAAAGAACGAAATAGATGTCGCCCAGTTTCAGCCCTTCCGGCTGGTTGCTATGTTCTCTGTCGGCCATGATCTGATCCTACTCTTTCAATGAAAGCAGCAAATGGAATGCATGTCCAGCCCGCTGCATGATTTCTTGTCTTATGACGTTTCTCCTGCGCTCAGGCATCCCGCCGCGTATCGATGACGGCGGTCAAACCGGGTTTCGCCTCGGGATGGTGTTTGGAAGACTGCGCCGGGACGACCGCCGGTGTCTGCGCCGTTGACGCGAATGACTTCCTTCTTTTTCTGGCGTCGTTCATTTGCGTGAACAACGCAGGGATGGTTCTGAAAATGATATCGAGATCCAGTCGCAACGTCCTGCTCCTCACGTAATCGATGTCCAACCGGATCATCTCGACGAAAGTGGTTCTGTTCTTTCCGCTGACCTGCCAGAGTCCCGTCAGACCGGGCAGGGTGTTGAATCGCTCCCGCTGCCACGGAAGATAGGCTTCGAACTCGTAAGGCAAACACGGCCGCGGCCCGACAAGGCTCATCTCTCCCCTGAACACGTTGATCACCTGGGGCAGCTCGTCCAGTCCCGAGGCGCGAAGCAAGGATCCCAGAGGAATCACCCGCGGATCACCGTGCGCGTCCATTTTTACCATGGGCGCGTTGGAATGGATCAACCTCTTCAAATGCCCCTGGTGGACGGAGGTGTCGGCTCCCACCCTCATGGTTCGAAACTTGAAGCACAGGAATCTTTTGCCCAGAAAGCCCACGCGCTCCTGCTTGAACAAAATCGGACCCGGGGAAACGATCCGTATGAACGGCCCAATGACCACCGCCACAGGAACCAGCAGGGGGAGCGATACCAGGACCAGACAGATATCCAGAACACGCTTCGAGAGGGGAATCCTGCCTCCACTGGGACAGGACCCTTCCTGGGAATGCGGTTGATCAAGCTGGAGAAGAGAATTCACTTCGCAGGAAACACGCCATGATTTGATACATAATCCATCTCGTCAATTGCATACATTCGTCCGGTCGAGTAAAAAGCTCCGCACTTGCAGGCGCGAAAATTTTTCCCGCCCGATGGTCTAATTCGTTCCCCGGGAGCCATTACCGGAGATATATTTTTTACGGAGCCCTCACACTGATCCCGCAATCTCCACGCTCACCCTCAAAATCCGTAATCTCCGCCCTATCCATGCCATGATATCCGCCTTATTTAGGTTTTCGCGTCTTTAAGTCTTGGCTGACAGCTTCTATTAATACCTTCCGACGCTGATAAAGCAAGCCGCCGCGGCCGGACTTTTTCACGGATAGGGTATCCGTAATTATACTGATTTGCTGACTTGGCAACCGCCCGTCGGGGGCCTCGTGTCCCCTTACCTGCGACTGGGGTTCCCCAAGGCCGTCCAAGCAAGCGTCCACGCAGAGCGGCTTAGCGTGCTGCTTGTGGAAGGCACTTCGCGGTGCTTCTGATTATTCAGGAAGCGACTCACGAAAAGCTTGAAATTCCGGAATGTTTCTGACACTGTCAAAGTCCGGACTTGCATCCAAGTCTGATCTCTTCGCATCAAGCTTGCACTTTCTCCACCTGGCCAATGAGCTACAACATTCCTGAACCTGGCCAAGGAGAGCCCAGACACCAGCACTACCGAAGTGCGCTGATTCATCATCCGGTTTGATGGTGAGGGCTTGCTGGTACTTCTCGCCCGCCTGCTGCCACAGGGCGCGGGCTGCAGGCAAATCGCTCGCGGCCATGGCCTGTGCTTCGTTAGCCAGCGCAACTCCCCAGTTGAGGGCCGCATCATACTTATCGGGTTTGATGGTGAGGGCTTGCTGGTACTTTTCGCCCGCCTGCTGCCACAGGCCGCGGGCTGCAGCCAGATCGCTCGCGGCCAAGGCCTGTGCTTCATTCGCCAGCACAACTCCCCAGTTGAGGGCCGCTTCGTGCTTATCGGGTTTGATGGTGAGGGCTTGCTGATACTTTTCGCCCGCCCGCTGCCACAGGGCGCGGGCTGCAGGCAAATCGCTCGCGGCCACAGCCTGTGCTTCGTTAGCCAGCGCAAGTCCCCAGTTGTACGCCGCTTCGTGCTTATCGGGTTTGATGGTGAGGGCTTGCTGATA
>PLQC01000159.1 GCA_003159675.1 Limisphaerales bacterium | reverse complement strand
CCGAAAGAAGGCCGAAACCCGAAATCCGAGAATGGCTTGATCCGATGGGCTGCCACTCCGCTGGGGTGGCTATAGGTTCGGCCTTCGGGTTTCGGATTCCTTTCGGGTCTCGGCTTTCGGCCTTCGGGCTTGTGTCTCTCACGGCTCCACATAAACCGGCATCCCGATCCAAACCAGCTTGAGCAGAAACTCCGCGTTCCAGTTCGCCAGCCGGAAACAGCCGTGCGATTCGGTGCGCCCCACCATTTCAGGATTCGGAGTGCCATGAATGCCGTAACCCGGCTTGTCGAGTCCGATCCATACCGTGCCGACCGGATTGTTCGGGCCGGGCGGCAGGACCAGTTTTGCCTGCAATTGCCGCGCCTCCTCCGATTCGGGAAAAACGTCCGGGTCGAAGGTGTAGTTCGGGTTGGGGGCGATGACCTCCACGTGCAATTCCCCCACCGGGCGCTTCTCCACGTGCTGGGCAATGCTGCAGGGGAAATGGTCAAGCAAATTGGTCGAGGCATCAAACACTTCCAGGATCTTGTCGGAAAGACTGATTCTGGCAAACGCCGCCTTGGCCGGCGGGTCGGCGGAAACGACATCCACAACCCGCAGGACGGAGCCGGCAACAAGGTTCGTCCAATCCACGTCGGGGTTCAGACGGCGGATCAAAGCGGGGTGTGCATGGCTCTTTTCCGCGACCAGCTCAAGGAGGGTCTCATAATCCAGCGCCGTCTGCTGTGACTTGGCCAGCCACGTCTTGCCGAGCGGCTGCAGCCGCGCCAGATCGTTCGAGGTAACGGTGTAGCTGCCGAGCGGCGGCGCGGACAGGATCAACCGGAGCTTTGTATCCAAATCCAATTCACCGGTGTCGGGAAGGTTCTCCTTCCGCTGGAAGGCCAGGATGGCCGACCGGGTTTGCGGCCCAAGCCGGCCGTCGATCGAACCCGGGGAAATCTCCTGTCGCTCCAACGCAACCTGCGCTTCGAACACAGTCTGCACGGGGCGCGGACAGGTTCCTCCCGAGGCCTCCACGATTCCAGCCGTTTCCATGGCAGTCGGGGTCCGATGGGCGGCCGCGGCCGGACGCAACCCACCAGCATTCGACTGGGCGGTCTTCCCCGACACGCCCGATGGCGTCTTGCGTCCCGGGCGCCTTCCCGAGTCCCTCCAGAGCCACATCAAACCGGAAAGGGCCAGGACGATCAGGATCCAATAGATCCGGGCTCGCGGCGGCTTCCGCGAATACAATGGTTGATAGCTCCGGTGTGGCGGCACATCGGGATTAAGCCACAAGCGGGAGTGTTTGCCCAAGAATTATGTGGTGCGCGCTGCGGGGACGGGGACGCCGCGGAGCGCCAGCTCGCCAATGATCTGCGCCGCGGCCTCGGGCAACACTGCATCAGTGTTGATCATGAGATGATAAAGCAGAGGATCGTTGATATCCTTGTCGAAGTGCTTTTTAAGATACCTTTCGCGGCCAAGGTCTTCCTCCCGAATCCGGGCCGCCGCTTCCTTTCTTTCGAGACTTTCAAAGTCCATCCTCCGCTCGATGCGGCATTCGAGCGAGCTGACCAGCCGGACGTGCACAACATGCGGCGTGCGGGCGGCGATGATGTTGGCGCCTCGTCCGAGGATGATGACGTGGCCCAACTCGATCAGGCGTCGGACGGTTTCGGACGTTTGTTGGATCAGCGTCCATGTCGGGGGATGCAAGCCAAAGAGTTCATCCAGGATATCGTCCACTTCACGGACGCGGTCCTCGGGCATGAACCGGGCCAGGCGCACGGGCAACTGATGGTCCGCCAAAACGGTTTCCACGAGGTTCCGGTCGAAAATCGTCCAGGGCGGCGCCCCGGGAATCGAGTGACTTTGAAGATAGCGGCTGAGCATCTCGGCGATGATCCGGGCTCCGCAGCCGGACTGCCGCGATATCGTGACGGCGCGCGCAGCGTGGCGGGGTTCGCGACCCGGTTTCGCGGTGGCCGGTGGTTGCAACTGACAGTTGATGAAACTGAAGCAGCGTTCGACTCCGACGGGTGTGTTCATGATCGCCTCCTGCGTGGGTTTTGGCCGCCGGACCCAGACGGCGGAAAAGAGCGCACTCTTCCTTGCTCTTTCGCAAGGAAGAATCGAAGCGCTTTCATAACGCCTCCGTCTCTGATTTCCGCAGCGGCTCGCCGGCTTGGCCTGGTTCCTGTTCCAGCCGATTCCAGCCTGGGTAAATTTACTCCCATTCGGCAGCCGGAGCCACCGGCGGCCACGGATTTTATGGGCTCTAATTTTATGGATTACTGCCCGACCGGGCGCGGCTGCGCAAGCGGGGGGTGCCGCGGGTGGAGGCGCTGCATTCCGGGGGCTTACAGCTCGAAACACTTGCGCAGTTTATCGAGAAACGAGGCCTGGTACTCGGTCTGTTTGGCTTTGAGGACGCTGGTTTGCGCGTGCGCCGCCAGTATTCCGTCCGTTTCCAATTGCCGCCGTGCGAGCATCTCGCTGAGTTTGGCGAGCAATTCCGGGTTCTCTTTGAGCTTGGCGGCCAGGATCGACTTGCCGATCTCCACCACTTCGCAATCGCTGTTGGCGACCACGGTCGCGCTCCGCCGCTCGCCGGTCAGCAGCGACATTTCACCGAAGCAATCGCCCGAAGCCAGGGAAGCCACGTGCGCCTGAACCCCGTTTCGGTCCACAACCACGTTCGCCTCCCCCTCCACCAGTATGAACATCGAGTCTCCATTCTCACCCTGCTGGATCAGCTTCTCGCCCCGGCCGAAATGCGCCAGCCGGCCTCGCGGCAACAGCGCGTCGAGTTGATCGTCGGTGAGGCACTTGAACAGCGGTTGATGGCGCAGGATGACACGCGCCCGGATCTGCACCTCCTGCGATTTGTTGCGCGCCGGGCGCTCGACGTGCACAGTGCGGGTTGGAAACGGAATTTGGATCCCGTGACGCTGGAGGCTGTACCACACGTTGGTGCGGACGGAATCGCTGACCTCAAAATGCTTCGAGTAGTCTTCGATCCAGAATTTGATTTCGTATTCGATGCTGGAGTCGCCGAAATTCTTCAAATAGACCTTGGGCTTGGGCTCGGGCGCCACCCCTTTGGCATTGGAGGTCGCATGCAATAGAACGTCCTTCACCCGCGTGGGTGGCGCGGCACAGTCGATGCCCAGGGAAATCCGCGTGGCATGACGGCGCGTCGGACGGCTCAGATTGACGATCGTCTGGGCCGCCATCTGCCGGTGCGGAATTTCGATGACGATGTCATCGATCATTCGGAGGCGCGTGGCGCGCCAGTTGACCTCGATGACCTCGGCATGGCGGCTGTCAACGAGCAGCCAGTCCCCGTGCTCGAACGGCCTGCCCATCTGCAAGGTGAGCCCGGCGATGATGTTCCCGACCGAGTCCTGCATCGCCAGGCCGATGATGATGACGGCGATCCCGGGCGCCACCAGGAGGCCGCGGATGGATTGGTGGTAGCCGAATTCCAACACGAGGAAAATCGCGATAATCAGGATGGCCAACCGGGCCACTTCCGTCAGGAATTTGGGAACCTCCACGTGATTCCGATCCCGGAAGTACCATTCCCAAAGGTAACGATCCATGAGGGCCATCAGGAACACGCAGCCCAAAAGAAATGTCGCCGCCGCCAGGTGCGGCATGAACGCCCAATTGACCTCGAGGATCGAGGCCGGGAGGTACACCGCCAGCGCCAGCGAAAACAGGTGGTAGAGCCAGCCCAGGCGCACGCCCTTCTTGCGTTTCAGCCAGCGGCCCAGCAATACCATGAGGCAGTAAAGGCCGGGCGTGGAAAGCACCAGCAGCAGGTTTTCGGTGGCTTGGTTCATGGGTTGCCGCCACTATAACAAAGTCCAGCTCCCCCACAACTCTCCACTTTCGATTCCCCGGAGTCCCGGAGTTCTCCCTGTTGCCGGGCTCGCGCCGGCATTGCACCAATGAAAAGGGCCGGCAAAAGCCGGCCCCTTCCTGAATAGCGTGCGGTGATCTCAGCCCACCAGCGGATTGACCGCCGGCGCCGACGCCGCCGGATCTTCGGGCTCGGGTTCTTCCGGCAGTTCGACCAGGGGTTTGAGCTGCGCCTTGCGGTGATAGTCGAAGCCCGTACCCGCGGGGATGATGTGCCCCATGATCACGTTTTCCTTGAACCCGCGCAGGTAATCCACCTTGGCGCGCGTGGCCGCCTCCGTCAGCACCCGGGTCGTGTCCTGGAACGAAGCGGCGCTGAGGAAACTTTCGGTTTCGAGCGACGCCTTGGTGATGCCCAGGAGGACCGGCTGCGCTTCGGCCGGCTTGCCGCCCATTTTTTCGACGCGCAGATTTTCCTCCTCGAAATCGAGCTTGTCCACCTGTTCGCCCCAGAGAAACGTCGTGTCGCCCGGCTCGGTGATGCGCACTTTGCGCAGCATCTGGCGGACGATGATTTCGATGTGCTTGTCGTTGATCGTCACGCCCTGCAGGCGATACACTTCCTGCACCTCGTTCACGAGATGCTCCTGCAACTCCTGCGGACCGCAGATGTCGAGGATTTCGTGCGGATCAATCGGTCCTTCGGTCAACTGCTGCCCCTTCTTGACGTAGTCGCCCTTGAAAACGATCACATGTTTGCCGATGGCGATGAGGTGTTCCTCTTCCACGCCGGTCTGCGGGTCTTTGATGACGATGCAGCGCTTGCCGCGCACGCTCGTTCCGAAATCCACGACGCCGTCGATCTTGGAAATCTCGGAGGCATCCTTCGGACGGCGCGCTTCGAACAATTCCGCAACGCGCGGCAGACCGCCGGTAATGTCCTTGGTCTTCGACGTCTTGCGGGGCGTTTTGGCCATCAATGTGCCGGCGACAATCTTTTCGCCTTCATTCACGACGATGTGGGCGGCGGAGGGGATCGGGTAGTTGGCGGCCACTTCCCCGCTGTCATCCATGATGATGATCTGCGGGTGCAGATCCTCCTTGTGTTCGATCACGACCATCGCTTCCTGCTGGGTCTGCTCGTCCACTTCCTGCTTCATGGTGACGCCCTCGATGATATCGTGGAACTTCACCTTGCCCGCTTTCTCGGAGAGAATCGGGACGTTGTAGGGGTCCCATTGCACGAACGTCTCGCCCTTCTTGATTCTGGCCCCGTCCAGGACGGAGATGACCGCGCCGATCACGACGTTGTGGTTTTCCAGTTCGCGACCGTCTTCGCCGAGGATGGAAACCGAGCCGTTCTTGTTCAGCACGATGTTGTTCCCGTCCTCGAGTTTCACGAGGCGCAGGTCGTTGTATTGGATGACGCCGTCGAACTTGGCCTTGATCTGGGGCACCTTGAAGATCTGCGACGCGGTGCCGCCGATGTGGAAGGTGCGCATGGTCAACTGCGTGCCGGGTTCGCCGATGGACTGGGCGGCGATGATGCCGGTGGCTTCGCCCAGCTTGACCAGCAGGCCGGTCGCCAGGTTGCGGCCGTAACAATACATGCAGACACCGTGTTTGCTTTCGCACGTCAGCACCGAGCGGATCTTGACCTTCTCCACGCCGGCTGCGTCGATCTGCTTGGCTTTGATCTCGTCAATTTCGTCATTCGCCCGCACCAGCACCTCCTTCGGGTTCTGCGGGTTCACCACGTCGTCGCACGAGTACCGGCCCACGAGCCGCTCGCTGAGCTTGACGACTTCGTCCTCACCTTCGTAGATGGCCTGGACCCAGATCCCGTTGGTCGTGCCGCAATCCCGCTCGCGGATGATCACGTCTTGCGCGACGTCCACCAGTTTGCGGGTCATGTAACCGGAATCGGCGGTTTTCAGCGCGGTGTCGGCAAGACCTTTGCGGGCGCCGTGTGTCGAGATGAAGTATTCGAGCACCGTGAGGCCCTCGCGGAAATTCGACAGAATGGGCTTCTCGATGATGTCGCCCGACGGTTTGGCCATGAGGCCGCGCACGCCGGCGAGCTGGCGCACCTGCTGGCGGTTGCCGCGCGCCCCTGAATCCACCATGAGAAAGACAGGGTTGTATTCCTTCTTGCCCTGGTTCTTTTCCAGGGTGCGAAACATGACGTTGGATATCTGGTCCGTGCAATGGGTCCAGATGTCGATGATCTTGTTGTAGCGTTCGCCGGGGGTGATGACACCCTTGCGATATTGCTTTTCGACTTCCTTGATCTGCTTCTGGGCGGCATCGATTTCCTGGTCCTTCTCGACCGGGATGATCATGTCGTCAATGCCGATGGACACACCGGCCTTGGTGGCTTCGCGGAACCCGAGTTCCTTGAGTTTGTCGAGCATCACGACGGTCTTTTCGTGGCCGCAGACCTTGTAACAGCGCCAGATCAAATCGCCGAGTTCGGACTTCTTGACCGGTTTGTTGGGAAAACCCAGCTCCAGCGGCCAGATTTCACTGAAGAGAACCCGACCGACGGTGGTTTCGATGATTTTCTTGTTCGCATCGCCCAACACGGTCTGTTTGCCGAAATCGGGATTGGCCAGGCGGATGCGCTCGTGCGTGGTGATGGCGCCATCGTCGTAGGCGAAAATGACTTCCGATTTCGAGCCGAGCAGCTTGAGCGTCCTCGAATCGCTCGGCGCGGGTGTCCGGGGTTCGGCGGTGAGGTAATAGCAGCCGAGCGTGATATCCTGCGTGGGCGTGATGATGGGTTTGCCGCTGGACGGGCTGAAGATGTTGTTTTGCGCCATCATGAGCAGTCGCGCTTCCAACTGCGCCTCGACCGACAGCGGCACGTGAACCGCCATCTGGTCCCCGTCGAAGTCCGCGTTATAAGCGGTGCAGACCAGGGGATGGATGCGGATCGCCTCGCCTTCGATGAGTTGGGGCTCGAATGCCTGGACCGACAGGCGGTGCAGGGTCGGGGCGCGGTTGAGCATCACGGGATGGCCCTTGGTGACTTCCTCGAGAATATCCCACACCTCGGTCGTCTGCCGCTCGATCATTTTCTTGGCCGATCGGACGGTATGCACGTAGCCGAGCTCTTTCAGGCGGCGGATGATGAACGGCTCGAACAGGACGAGCGCCATCTTCTTGGGCAGGCCGCATTGATGCAGCTTCAATTCCGGGCCGATGACGATCACGGAACGGCCCGAGTAATCGACGCGTTTGCCGAGCAGGTTCTGGCGGAAGCGGCCGCTTTTGCCCTTGAGCATATCGCTGAGGGATTTGAGCGAGCGATTGCCGGCGCCGGTGACGGCGCGGCCGTGGCGGCCGTTGTCGAACAACGCGTCCACGGCTTCCTGCAACATGCGCTTTTCGTTGCGGATGATGACCTCCGGCGTTTTGAGCTGGAGAAGGTTCTTCAGGCGGTTGTTCCGGTTGATCACCCGCCGGTACAAATCGTTCAGGTCGGAGGTTGCGAACCGCCCGCCCTCGAGCGGGACGAGAGGCCGGAGATCCGGCGGGATGACCGGGAGCACGATGAGAATCATCCACTCCGGGCGGCTCTTGGATTGCTGGAATCCCTGGAGCAGCTTGATCCGCTTGGCGATCTTCTTGCGGATTTGCTTGCTCTTGGTTTCGGTCATGGCCTGTTGCAGCATCTCGATCTGCTTTAAGAGGTCCACCTTGGCGAGCGCGTCGCGCACCGCCTCGGCGCCCATCTTCGCCGTGAACGCGTCATTGCCATAGGTTTCGCGCGCCTCCCGGTACTCGTGTTCGCTGAGCAGTTGATTTTGTTTCAGCGGCGTCGAGCCCGGATCGATCACCATGTAATCCTCGTAGTAAATGACGCGCTCGAGGTTGCGGGCCGTCATGTCGAGCACGAGGCCGATGCGGGAGGGCATGCATTTGAAGAACCAGATATGGCAGACCGGCACGGCCAGTTCGATGTGGCCCATGCGCTCGCGGCGCACCCGGGCGAGTGTCACCTCGACGCCGCAACGGTCACAAACGACGCCGCGATGCTTGATCCGCTTGTACTTGCCGCAGGAGCATTCCCAATCCTTGACCGGGCCAAAGATGCGTTCACAGAACAGGCCGCCTTTTTCGGGCTTGAATGTGCGGTAATTGATGGTCTCGGGGTTCTTAACCTCCCCCTTGGACCAGGAACGAATGGCGTCGGGCGACGCGACGGAAATCGCGACGTACTCCACCAGGTTGACCTTGTCCAGCCCGAGCAACTCCCGGGCGCTTTCTTTTGAGCTAATCATACGGTTTCAATTCTAGCGTGTTCTCCCGCGCTGAAATCCCCTCGTTAGACCGCCGCCAGGGCTGCCCCCGGTTCGGCGGCCGCCTGATCGACCGGGTTGGAATAACCGACCTTGACGTCCAGGCCAAGGGATTGCATTTCCTTGACGAGCACGTTGAAGGATTCGGGGATGCCGGCTTCCAGGCTGTTATCGCCCTTGACGATGCTTTCGTAAATTCGCGTGCGGCCCTGCACATCGTCGGATTTGACGGTGAGCAGTTCCTGCAGTGTATAGGCGGCGCCGTAGGCTTCCATGGCCCACACCTCCATTTCGCCGAAGCGCTGGCCGCCGTATTGCGCCTTTCCACCCAGGGGTTGCTGGGTGACGAGTGAATACGGACCGACCGCGCGGGCATGAATTTTGTCCGCCACAAGATGGCCGAGCTTCATCATGTAGATGTAGCCCACCACCACCTCCTGGTCGAACTTCTCGCCGCTGCGGCCATCGAATAGATGCGTTTTCCCGTTATCCGGCAGTTCAGCCTGCCGCAGATAACCGCGAATGTCCTTTTCCTTGATCCCGTCGAACACGGGCGTGGCGAACCTCAATCCCAGGAGTTGGGCGGCCCAGCCCAGGTGCGTTTCCAGCACCTGGCCGACGTTCATGCGCGAGGGCACGCCCAGCGGATTCAACACGATGTCCACCGGCGTTCCGTCCGCGAGGAACGGCATGTCCTCTTCGGCGACGATCTTGGCGACCACGCCCTTGTTCCCGTGACGGCCGGCCATCTTGTCACCGACGGATAATTTGCGCTTCGAGGCGATGTAAACCTTGACCGATTTGACGATGCCGCTGTCCACGCCCTCGCCGGCTTCGGCGCGTTCGAGCTCCTCGTCGTACTGCATCTGCAGGTCGTCAAACTTCTTTTTGAAGCTGCCGATGATTTCGTTGATCTTGTTGCGGATCGGGGACGGATCGATCTCGATGCGGTCATAGACCATCGCCAGTTTGCGCAGGAGTGTCTTGGTGATCTTGCGGTTCGCGGGAATGATGATTTCCCCGGTCTCGCTGTTCACCACGTCGAGCGGGATTTTTTCACCCAGCAGGATGTTGCTCAACGCCTCGGTCAACTGGTCGCGCAGTTCGTCGGTCTTCTTTTTATATTCCTCTTCGACCTGCTTTGCCTGTTTCTTCTCCTCGGAAAGGGTTACTTTTTCGCGATCCGACTCCTTCTTGGAGGAGACTTTGACGTCCATCACGATGCCATAGGTGCCGGACGGGACCTTGAGCGAGGTGTCTTTGACGTCGGCGGCCTTCTCGCCGAAGATGGCGCGCAGCAGGCGCTCTTCCGGCGCGAGCTCGGTTTCCGATTTCGGGGTGATTTTGCCAACCAGGATGTCGCCCGGTTTCACTTCGGCGCCGACGCGGATCACGCCGTCGGTACCAAGGTTCTTGAGCGCTTCATCGCCCAGATTCGGGATGTCGCGCGTGATTTCCTCGGGTCCAAGCTTGGTATCGCGGGCGCTGACCTCGAATTCATCGATGTGGATCGAGGTGAAAACGTCATCCTTCACGATGCGCTCGCTGATGAGGATGGCGTCCTCGAAGTTATACCCGTTCCAGGGCATGAACGCGACGAGCACGTTGCGTCCGAGCGCCAGTTCGCCGTCGCGGGTGCATGGACCGTCCGCGATGACCTGGCCTTTCTTGACCGTTTCGCCCTTTTTCACCAGGATTTTCTGGTTGATACAGGTCGCGGCATTGGACCGCATGAATTTGCGGACCGGATAGACGAAAACGCCCCTTTCGGTATCGGTCTTGATTCTCTTCTTGCCCTCGGACAGCTTGCCGTCAGGGGTGATGACGATCTGGCAGCCGGTGACAGAAGCCACTTTGCCGCCTTCCTCGGCGACGATGACGGCGCGGGAGTCGCGGGCAACCCGCTCTTCCAGATTGGTCGCCACGAACGGCGCCTCGGTCACGAGCAGCGGCACCGCCTGCCGCTGCATGTTCGATCCCATCAACGCGCGGTTGGCGTCGTCGTGTTCGAGGAACGGAATCAGGCTGGCGGCTACCGAAACGAGCTGCTTCGGCGAGACATCCATGTAATCGATGCGCGCCGGCTCCAGGTCCACGAAATCGCCCTTGCCGCGGCAGACCACGCGGTCCTGCGTGAATCGGCCCTTGTCGTCCATCGGCGAATTGGCCTGGGCGATGAAATACGCTTCCTCGCGGTCGGCCGTCAGATATTCAATTTTTTCGGTGACCTTGCCGTTTTCGACCTTGCGATAAGGGGTCTCGAGGAACCCGAAATCGTTGATCCGCGCGAAGGTGGCCAGCGACGCGATGAGGCCGATGTTCGGTCCTTCGGGGGTTTCCACCGGGCAAATGCGGCCGTAGTGGGACGGATGGACGTCGCGGACTTCGAACCCCGCGCGGTCGCGTGACAGGCCGCCGGGCCCGAGCGCGGACAGGCGGCGTTTGTGGGTCAGCTCGGCCAGCGGATTGATCTGGTCCATGAACTGCGAGAGCTGGCTGCGGCCGAAGAAATCGCGAATGACCGCCGAGAGCGCCTTGGGATTGATGAGCTTCTGCGGGGACATGGCTTCGACGCCCTGATCGAAGAGCGTCATGCGCTCTTTGACAAGGCGCTCGGTGCGGGCGAGGCCGACGCGGCATTGGTTGGCGAGCAGTTCGCCCACCGTGCGCACCCGGCGACTGCCGAGGTGGTCGATGTCGTCCAGGGTCCCCTCGCCCTTCTTGAGTCGAAGCAGGTACTTGGTCGCGGCCACCAGATCCTGTTTGGTCAGGATGCGCGAGTCGCCGCCCTTGATGCCGAGCTTCTGGTTGATTTTATAGCGGCCGACGCGGCCCAGGTCATACCGCTTGGCGTCGAAGAACAGCCGTTTGATCAGCGCGCGCGCGTTCGCGGCGGTCGGCGGATCGCCCGGACGAAGCCGGCGATAAATATCCTTGAGCGCCTCCTCCTCGTTCTTCGCGGGATCCTTCTTCATGCATTTGATGACGATCCCGTCGTCGGCGGTCGTGTCCACCACCTTGATCCGGCTGACGCCCAGCTCGGCAATTTGCTTGACGACGGCCTTGGATAGCGGCTCGAAGGCGCGCGCCACGACCAGGCCCTTTTCCTGGTCCACGGCGTCCTCAATGAGAACCTTGTTCGGGAGATCGTCCCGCTTCTCCGCTTCCTTGACGGTCATCTCTTCGAGGTCGTAAAAGAGCCTCAGGATTTCCTCGTCCGAACCCCGGTTCTTGTCGGCGTCCTTGGGCTTGCCGTCCTTGCCTTCGGCGTCCAGAAAACTCAGCGCCCTGAAAAAGGTCGTGGTCAAAAATTTCCGGCGGCGCTTCTTGCGATCGAGATACACATAGAGCAGGTCGCCCGTGTCGAACTGGGCTTCGTACCAGGAGCCGCGGTCGGGAATGATGCGGAAGGAATGGAGCGTCTTGCCGTTGGGATGCTGCGTTGCCTCGAACGCCAGCCCGGGCGAGCGGTGCAACTGGCTCACGATGACGCGCTCGGCGCCGTTGATCACGAACGTGCCCTGAGGCGTCATGAGCGGGAGTTCGCCCATGAAAACCTTCTCCTCCTTCGCGCCCTTTTCCTCCTTCAGCAGGAAGGTGACGTAAAGGGGAGCGCCGTAGGTCAGACCCTCGCGCAGGCATTCCAGCCAGTCCAACTTCGGCTCGCCGATCTCGTAGGAGTGGAAATCGAGCACGCATTTCCCATCGTAGCTCTCGATGGGGAAGACCTCGGTGAACACGGCCTGCAACCCGAGGTTCTTTCGCCGGGATGGAGCCAGGTCCGCCTGGAGGAATTCCCGGTAGGAATTCGTCTGCAATTCAATCAGGTTCGGCGGAGCGATGATCTCACGGATTTTACCGAAGTTGATTCGTTCTGTAACGCGAGCTGGCATTTTGACCTTTTCACAGTGACCGGCCGATTCGCCGGTCCGTTTGTTTCTGCTAAACGACATAAGGCAAGCACCCTGTGTCCAGGATAGACTTGCCGGTTCTCAAGCCGCCCACGGCGGCATCGCTGTCATTTTATACGCTAATCTAATGAATTCCAAATCTTCAGGTTTAATAGGCGAAGCGGGGCGGCGGTCCCGCCACGGCGGGAGGCCGCCGCCCCAAATCATTCGCCGATCACTTGACTTCCACTTTGCCGCCCGCTTCTTCCAGTTTCTTCTTGGCCGCATCCGAATCGGCCTTGTTGGCTCCCTCCAGGATCGGTTTCGGAGCGCCTTCCACCAGGGCTTTGGCTTCCGCGAGCCCGAGGCCGGCCTTCACTTCCCGGACGGCCTTGATGACGGCGATTTTCTTGTCCGCCTGCACGCCGGTCAGGATGACGTCGAATGTATCCTTGGCGGCGGCAGGGGCGGCGGCGGCAGCGGCGGCGGCGGCCACTGCAACGGGCGCGGCGGCGGTGACGCCCCACTTGGATTCCAGTTCTTTCACGAGATCGGCGATCTCAATGACCGTCGCATTGCTCAGTTCGTCCACGATTTTTGCTTTATCCAGCGCCATAGTACCTTTCATTTCGTCTCGTCGTCATCCGCAGCCGCGGATGGTTTCAGTTCACAGCCTGCAAACCGACGATTTACGTTGTTGTTTGTGTGTTTCCCTCCGCGCCGGCTTCACCGGGGAGGAAATCCGAAAATTCAGCCCTTCTCCACGCGCGCCTGAAGCACGCGCGCCATCTGGCTGGCCGGCGTATTGAGTAATCTGACCAGTTTCGTCGCCGGCGCGTTCAACACCCCGAGCAGCTTGGAGCGCAAGGCCTCCATCGACGGCAGATCCGCCAGGGTCATGATCTCCGTGTCCGCCAGGCGCTGGTTGTTCAGGTAGCCGAACCTGACCTTCAGCCGGTCGAACTCGGCGCCGAATGTTTTCACGACCTTGGCCGCGGTGGAAATGTCCCTCTGCCCGGTGACCACGGCGAGCTGGCCCGTCAGGGTGCCGTCCAGGTCGCCGACCCCGGCTTCCTTGGCCGCGATGCGGAAGATGGAATTCTTGACCACGTGCACTTCCGCGCCGGCCTTGTTCAGGCGCCTGCGGAGTTCGGTCATGTGCCCCACTTTCAGGCCCTTGTAATCTACCACAATGAAGAACGGCGAGGCGTTGAGCCGTCCCACGTAATCTTTGGTCAAACTTTGCTTTTCGGCGCGCATGATCTTGGTTCGTTAAATCGCTGGATCGTTAATTCCTTGCATCGTTCCCGTCAGTGCGCCGCGAATTCCTTCACGTCCACGGACACCGGCGGGCTCATCGTCGCCGAGAGGGTGCACGTGTGAATGTAGGTGCCCTTGGCGCTGTGCGGCCGGGCTTTGACAATGGCCTCGATGACCGCGCGGGCATTTTCCTCGATCTGAGTCGCGCTGAACGACGCTTTGCCGATGGGCACGTGGATGTTGGCCGCCTTGTCGATCTTGAACTCGACGCGACCGGCTTTGACTTCCTTCACGGCTTTGGCCGTGTCCTCCGTGACGGTGCCCGTTTTGGGATTGGGCATCAGTCCGCGCGGACCGAGCACCTTGCCGAGCTTGCGAACTTCCGCCATCGCTTCCGGCGTGGCGATCGCAACGTCGAAATCGGACCATCCTTCCTGGCATTTCTTGATCATGTCCTCGAAGCCGACGTATTCCGCACCGGCCGTCCTGGCCGCGTCGGCTGTCGGGCCGCTCCTGGCAAAGACGAGGACGCGCACCGTCTTGCCGCTGCCGTGCGGAAGCGGGACGGTCCCGCGCACCATCTGGTCGGATTGCTTCGGATCCACGCCGAGGCGAAACGCCAGATCCAGGGTTTCGTTGAACTTGGCCTTCGGAAACTTGGCGATGACTTCGACGGCGGACTTGAGCGGATATTGTTTCTTCTTATCCACCAGTTCCAGCGCTTTTTTGTATCGTTTGCTAGGCATTCGGTTTTCGTTGCGGTGCCAGCGAGCTTTCGGCTCTCCCGCGATTGTTTTTTAATGTGTCGTGCGACCGGGCGCGCGGCAACTGACGCTTTTATCCGACGACTTCGATGCCCATGCTGCGGGCTGTGCCGGCGACGACCCGGAACGCGGCCTCTTCGGAGGTCGCATTCAGGTCCTTTATTTTCAATTTGACGATGTCCATCACCTGCTTGCGCGTCACCTTCCCCACCTTTTCCTTGTTGGGCTCCTTGGAACCGGCGGTGATGCCGGCGGCTTTCTTGAGCAGCACGGAGGCCGGCGGCGACTTCGTGATGAACGTGAACGATTTGTCCTGATACACCGTGATGACCACGGGGATGATCAGGCCCGCATCGGCTTTCGTGACCGCGTTGAATTCCTTGCAGAAACCCATGATATTGACGCCATGCTGGCCGAGGGACGGGCCGACGGGGGGGGCCGGGTTGGCCTGTCCCGCCGGGATCTGCAACTTGATGATTCCTGTTATTTTCTTAGCCATTGTCTTCGATTCGTTAAATCGTTGAACGCTTCAACGCACTCACGCTTTCTCCACCTGCCAATACTCCAGTTCGACGGGCGTGTTGCGCCCGAAAATGTTGACCGTGACCTTCAATTTGCCGCGCTCCGGCTCGACTTCCTCGATGACGCCGCTGAAATTGAGGAACGGGCCGTTATTGATCTTCACCGTTTCGCCGACATCAAAACTGACCTTGGGCCGCTCCGTCTCCTCCGAGGCGGAGATCTGGGCCTTGATGGACTCGACCTCTTCCGCCGGCGTCGGCGTCGGAGGCTCCCCGCCGACGAACCCGATGACGCCCTGGGTTTCCTTGACGAAATACCAGGGCTTTTCGATGATGCGGTTGTCCTCGTCGAGCAGGGTCATGTCCACAAAAACGTAGCCCGGCCANNTCCTTGACCTTCTGCTCCTGGCCGGAGAGCGTATGAATGACAAACCACTGGCTTCGCATGATCAGTTGCCTTACACCTTCGAGATCCACAACATCACGTAATAAAAAATGTAATCCGCGGTGACAATAAACGCGCCCAACAGCACGATCGCCACGGTAATGAGCACTGTCGAACCTTTCAGTTCGTCCCAGGTCGGCCAGGTGCATTTGCGCAATTCCTCGCGGGTCCCCTGGACGTAATTGGAAACCTGCAGGAGATAGCCTTTCCACCATAAAATGGCGAAGACCACCCCGACCACCACCGCCCAAATCAAAAGTTTTGTTAAATTATTCACAGGCTCTGGCGGAGAGGGAGGGATTCGAACCCCCGTCGGCGGTTAAGCCGAAGCGGTTTTCAAGACCGCCGCAATAGACCACTCTGCCACCTCTCCGGCTGGGCTGGCAGGGCGTGAGGGACTCGAACCCCCAACCGACGGTTTTGGAGACCGCTACTCTACCAATTGAGCTAACGCCCTACTTGCCGTCGAGCAACCGCATTCCGACCGACCAAAAAGGGAGGCGGCGATTCTCTGCTCTCCGCGCTCCCGGATCTCTCGCCGACAGTTATGCGATTATGTCCGTGACGCGGCCGGCGCCGATCGTGCGGCCGCCCTCGCGAATGGCGAACCGCTGGCCCCGCTCCATGGCCACCGGCGCGATCACCGTCACCTCGACGGAAACATTGTCGCCCGGCATCACCATTTCCACCCCCTGCGGCAAGGCAACCGT
Source organism: Limisphaerales bacterium (assembly GCA_003159675.1). Taxonomy (GTDB): domain Bacteria; phylum Verrucomicrobiota; class Verrucomicrobiia; order Limisphaerales; family BOG-1460; genus BOG-1460. The sequence continues at coordinate 7,547 of PLQC01000159.1, read as the reverse complement.
GCCCGTCACGTCGGTGGTGCGAAAGTAAAACTGCGGACGATAGTTCGTGAAGAACGGCGTATGGCGGCCGCCTTCCTCCTTCGACAGCACGTACACCTCCGCCTTGAAATGGGTGTGCGGAGTGATGCTGCCCGGCTTGGCCAAAACCATCCCGCGCTCGACCTCTTCCTTCTTCGTGCCGCGAAGCAGCACCCCGACGTTGTCGCCGGCGTTCGCCGAATCCAGCAGCTTGCGGAACATTTCAATGTCCGTGGCGACGGTCTTGCGAGTATCCTTCAAGCCGACGATTTCGACGTCGTCCATGCGCTTCAACATTCCACGCTCCACGCGGCCGGTCACAACCGTGCCACGGCCTTCAATGTTGAACACGTCCTCGATGCACATCAGGAACGGCTTGTCCACTTCGCGCGGGGGCAAGGGAATGAACGAATCGACCGCATCCAGCAATTCCTGAATGGACTTCGCCCCTTCGGGATCGTTCGCCAGCGCCTTCTTGGCGCTGCCACGAATGATGGGTGTCTTGTCCCCGGGAAACTGGTACTTGTTGAGCAGGTCGCGCACTTCCATCTCGACCAGATCCAGCAATTCCTTGTCGTCCACCAGGTCCACCTTGTTCAGGAAAACAACAACGGCCGGCACACCCACCTGGCGGGCAAGAAGAATGTGCTCGCGAGTCTGCGGCATCGGACCTTCCGAGGCGTCCACCACCAGTATCGCTCCGTCCATCTGGGCCGCGCCCGTAATCATGTTCTTCACGAAATCAGCATGGCCGGGACAATCGATGTGAGCGTAATGGCGCTTGTCGCTCTGATACTCCACGTGTGAAACGGCGATCGTCACCGTCTTGGTTTCATCACGCACAGTGCCGCCCTTGGTGATGTCCGCGTACGAAATCGGTGTCGCCAGACCTTTCTTGGACTGAACCTCGACAATCGCCGCAGTCAAAGTCGATTTGCCGTGATCGATGTGCCCGATGGTGCCGACGTTTACGTGCGGCTTCGTCCGTTGAAATTGCTCTTTTGCCATTGCTCTATCTCCTGATGTTGTGTGTCTGGTTTTTTACAACTTCACTGCTCGCTGACTCTTTCTGTCTGTCTATCTATTATGGAGCCCATGACCAGGGTTGAACTGGTGACCTCGTCCTTACCAAGGACGCGCTCTGCCAACTGAGCTACATGGGCGCCGGCCAAGTCCGAAATCCAACCTGATGCCAAAAAGCGACAAAACACCATTACCCCCGCCCTTCGATTCGCGTAAAGCTAAGGGGCTAACGATTTTTGGTCTGTTTACTGTCCAATGACTGCCAGCAAAATACGGAACAAGCAAAACCCTGTCAACGGGTTTGTCAATTTTTTTTCGGCCCGTTTCCGAGGCCTACTGGGCCAGTTCATGAGGATAGGGGACGGCCTCGTCCCCACTGAGGTTACAAAAACCCAAGAGATCGCGGGGACCACCCCGTCCCCACCCCGATATCGCCACATTCATGAATCAGCCCTGAGGGTCCCAACCCACAGGTTCCTGCCGCTTCAAGTCTCAACCCCGTCGATTGACTCTGAACTGGACGACGCATTCGCGGCGCATTGGCCGGGCTCAGGGCAGCCGCAAGGCGGAATTGTTGGTTGGTGGGAAGAGCCGCATGGGAAAGCTTGAAAAGAAACTAAACCCGTTTGCCCAATCCTCCGATGTAGTGACGGAGACGGTTCCGACTGAATCATGAGCAAAAACAGACGCATCCTGGTCATAGACGATAACGAGTCCATTCACAACGACTTCAGGAGTGTTCTCTCGGGCCAGGAGGAGCGCGGCCGGCTGGAACACCTGGAAACGGCTCTGTTCGGTGGCGATGCGGAGCCGGCGCGGAAAGTCGCATTCGAGGTGGACTGCGCCACGCAGGGCCAGAAAGGCTACGCGATGGTGCTGGATGCATTGAAGGCGGCGCGGCCATACGCCACCGCTTTTGTGGACATGCGGATGCCACCCGGCTGGGATGGCATCGAGACGGTCGAGCGGATCTGGGCGCAGGATCGCAACCTTCAAGTTGTGATCTGCACCGCCTATTCGGATTATCCGTGGGACAAGATCATCAGGAAACTGGGGCACTCCGACCAGTTGCTGATCCTCAAAAAACCCTTTGACACAATAGAAGTGCTGCAGTTGGCCCTCGCGCTGACGGAGAAATGGAACCTGACGAACCGGGTCCGGCGGCATGTCGAAGACGTGGAAAACGAGGTGAGATCAAGGACGCGCGAGCTCCAGGAATTTGCTTACAGCGTATCGCACGATCTGCAGGAGCCGTTGCGCAAGGTGACGGCTTTCGGCGAACGCCTGCGCGACAAATGCGAGACGCAACTCGGTCCCGAAGGCATTGATTACCTGACCCGCATGAGGGACGCCGCCAAACGCATGAGCACACTCATCAACGATCTGTTGGCGTTGTCTCGCGTCACCACCCAGGCCAAACCCTGCACACCCGTGAACCTCAACACGCTTGTGTCCGAGGTGCTGTCCGACCTCGATGTGCGCATCGAGCAGGTCCACGGCAATGTGGAAGTCGGCTCCCTGCCAACGATTCACGCCGACCCCACCCAGATGCGCCAGTTGTTCCAGAACCTGATCGGCAACGCCCTCAAGTTCCACAAGCCGGAAGTCGCGCCTCTCATCAAGGTGCAAGCGGATCTCATGGGCAAAACGGAATTATTCGACGACGACGGCGCGGGCGGCCATGCAACGTGGCGGATTCGGGTGCAGGATAACGGCATCGGCTTCGAGGAGAAGTTTCGCGAGCGCATTTTCGAGGTGTTCCAGCGCCTGCACAACCGGAGCGAGTATGAAGGCTCGGGCATCGGCCTTTCTCTGTGCCGCAAAATCGCGCAACGGCACGGCGGTTCCATCTCCGCCGAGAGCACCCCCGGCCAGGGAGCCACATTCCTGATCACCCTGCCGGAGACACACGCGGAATCAACCGGCGATGCCGAACCGGCCACCGCCACCACGACCACCGGAACTGCCGCGACTCCTGAGACGCTGGAGAAGCCGCCTGTGAACGTCGCGGCTCGACAGGCTGGTTGAACGGTCAGCTCCCGCCCTCGTTCTTGACCGCGATGGTCCGCCGCCATGGTGTCTTGGGCGGTTCCGGCAATCCCTGCGCCCGCAACGCCGTCCGGAAGTGCATCTTGGCTGCCTTCGGCAGGCCCTCGGGCCCGTATCTGGCAATGAATTCCTTCGCGGCGGCGTCCACCGCGGCCGAAGCGCCGCGCGGCAGTTCCATCTCAAACTCGCGCCCCAATCCCGCCAGCCGCGTCACAAACTCCTGCCGGGCGAGAATGGAAGCGGCGGCCACGGCCAGGTCTTCCTCCGCCCTGTGCTTCTGGACCAGTTCAATTTCCCTGCCCAGCGGCATCAACGCTTTGGCGACGGTTTCCTTGTTCGACGCAAACTGGTCGCTGATCGCCCGCACCGGCGTCGGATTCATCCGATGCTTCTGGCCCATGAGATTCTCGATCACCCGGGCGTGGCCCCAGGCGAGCAGCGTGTTGACGCTCCGCATTTTCTGGTAAAGCCGGTTGTAGGCCTCGTTGCCGATCGACACCACGGTTGTCACGCAGCCGGGCGTTTTCCGGATCAGCTCCGCCAGTTCCTTGATCTTCCTGTCGCTCGAAATATTCTTGGAATCCCGAATGCCGGAATCCTTCCACGCGTTCACCACTGCTTCATTCACATAGACACCGGCCACGCACAGCGGCCCGAAAAAATCGCCCTTGCCGCTTTCGTCCACCCCGAGCCGGGGCATCAGCAATTCCGGGTTCAACACGGCTTCGTAACCCAGCCGCGCCTCCTTCAATATTTCCGGCTCGAGCACGAATTCGATGAACTCCCGGGTGCCCTTCCCCTGCACCACCAGCTTGCCGCTTTCGTAAAACACCAGGTTGGTCTTGTCTTTCTCCGCGGCAAACCGCGCATAGGGCACCTCGCGAAACTTGAAGTTCTGCGTCCGCAGGAGCGCCTCGAGCGCGGCGGCCTGCGGATCGGTCAGCTTGCAGGTGTAGGACGACAGCGGTTTCACCCCGCCCACCATAGCTGCGAAGGAGCGCAAAGAACATAAAGTTTTTTGCGGCGTTCACGCCCTGTTGCCGCCATTATCAAACCATCCACATGCCGCGCATCGACACATCAAAAGCCAAAGACCGCAGCCCCACCATTGCCCGTCTCGTCCGCGCCCTGCTCTGCTGGTATTCCAAAAACGCCCGGGAACTTCCCTGGCGCCGGACGCGCGACCCGTACGCCATCTGGGTTTCGGAAATCATGCTTCAGCAAACCCAGGTCAAAACCGTTTTGCCCTATTGGGAATGCTGGATGCGCGAACTGCCGACGATCCAGGCCCTGGCAACGGCCAGTTCGGAAAAAATCCACAAGCTCTGGGAAGGGCTTGGTTACTACACCCGCGTCCGGAACCTGCAAAAGGCGGCGCAACTCATCGAGGAACGCCACGCCAGAAAATTTCCGGAATCCTTTGATGACGTCCTCGCTCTCCCCGGTATCGGTCGCTACACCGCCGGCGCCATCTGCAGCATCGCATTCAACCAGCCCACGCCGATACTCGACGGCAATGTCATTCGCGTGCTGACGAGAGTTGTTGGCATCGACAAGAACCCGAAGAAGAAGGAAGCGAACGCACAACTCTGGCGATTGGCGAAAGAATTCGTCCAGCACGCCGCCTCTTCGCCAGTCATTTGCAGGAGACGACGTAAGGAGTCTCATTCTATTTCCCTTTCAAGCCAGAGACTCCTCGCGTCATCTCCTGCTTGTTCAAACTTGAACCAGTCGTTGATGGAACTCGGCGCGCTGGTTTGTACGCCACGAAATCCGCGGTGCGAAATTTGTCCGGTGAAAAAGCTCTGCGTTGCCTTTCGTGAGAACCGCGCCGGGGAATTGCCTAATCTCGGAAGCCGCGCCAGAACACAGGCGCGCCACTTTGTTGCGTTTGTGGTCGAACGGCAGGGACGCTTCCTTGTCCGCCAAAGGCCCGCGGGTGTCGTCAATGCGCATCTCTGGGAATTCCCGAACGTCGAGTTGAACGGATCCCGGTTCGATCTGCGGGCGACCGCGTGGCGGGCGCTGGGTTTCGAGCCGGAGCGCCCGGAGCCGCTGTGGACGCTCCGGCACTCCATCACACGCTACAGGATCGAACTGCAAGCCTATGCAGCGAACGCGACTCGCCTCCCGAAACCCGGGCAAACGAAAGGCCGCTGGCTCACACTGCCTGAGCTGCAAACCCTTGCGTTCCCGAGCGCGCACAAAAAAGTTCTACTGCGATTGCTTGTCCGGAACAATGCGGGGAAGGGAAATTCAAACCACGGAAGCATAAAAACTCGTGCAATCTGCACCGGCGTCGGTAAACAATCTCCCGCATGAAGCAGGTGATTTCGAGACGTTCGGCGCTCGGCAAACTCGCGGGCGGCACCGCCGCGCTGGCCGCCACGGCAAGCCTTTGTGAATCCATCGGAGCGGCCGAGAGCGCGGCGCCGAGGCTCAAGGGCCGCATCCGCCACTCGGTCTGCCGATGGTGCTACGACAAAATCCCGCTCGACGACTTGTGCCGGGCCGCAAAAGAGATCGGGCTCGAGTCCGTCGAACTGGTCGAGGTGAAGGATTTCCCGACGTTGCGGAAGCACGGTCTGATTTGCGCGATGGCCACCGGCGTGCCCGGGATGATCCCCAGCGGCCTCAACCGCGTCGAAAATCACGACAGAATTGTGTCGTGGATGGAACGGACCCTTCCCGCCGCGGCGGACGCCGGCGCGCCGAACATCATTTGTTTTTCGGGCAATCGCGACGGGATGAACGACGAGCAGGGCCTCGAAAACTGCGTCACTGGACTCAAACGCATCGTGCCCGCGGCCGAAAAGCGCGGCATCACCATTTGCATGGAACTGCTTAACAGCAAACGGACGCACAAGGACTACATGGGGGACCACACTTCGTGGGGAATTGAACTCGTCAACCGCGTCGGCTCCGAGCGCTTCAAACTGCTCTACGACATCTTCCACATGCAGATCATGGAGGGCGATCTCATCGACACCATCCGGGAAAACCACCGGTACTTCGCCCACTATCACACGGGCGGCGTCCCGGGACGCGGCGAGATTGATGAATCGCAGGAAATCCAGTATCCCGCCGTCATGAAAGCGATCGTCGAAACCGGCTTCAAAGGATTCGTTGCCCAGGAATTCGTCCCGAAACGCCCCGACGCCCTGGCCTCGCTCAAACAGGGCGTCCTCATTTGCGATGTGTGACGATCCCAGCCCCTGCGCCGGCACGACGCCCGAGTTTCCGGCATGATTCCATGAAGAATTCCCACCAGCCTCTTGATTTGAAACGTGTCAAGGTCCTGCCGCTGGCCCAACGCCAGAGCCTGAGCCGGATCGAGAACCTTCTCGTGGACCCGGCGCGCCCCGCCCCGCCCTGCTCTGCCGCGAGCCTGGAATCCGTCGCGGAGTGCGCCCGCAACATCGTCGAGGCCCGGCGGCGCGAGGCCGGCGTGATCCTGATGTACGGGGCGCACCTGATCAAAAACGGGGCGCACCGGATTGTCAACGCGCTGGTCGAGCAGAACTGGATCACGCACCTGGCCACCAATGGCGCGGGCACCATCCACGATTGGGAACTCGCTTTCCTCGGACGCACCGAAGAGAGCGTGAAGAAAAACGTGGCCACGGGCACCTTCGGCTCCTGGGATGAAACCGGGCGGAACATTCATCTCGCGCTGCTCGCCGGCGCCCTGAACGGCGAGGGTTATGGCCGCAGCCTCGGCCGGTTCATCGTCGAGGATGGCGTGACTCTGCCGGAGGCGGCCGCGCTGGAAAAATCCCTGCGCGGGGAACCGTCGCATCCGCTGGCGCCCGCGCGGGCTGAATTGCTCCAGGCGATGGTCGCGCACAAGCTGCCCTCGGGCCGCATCGAGGTGAGGCATCCGTGGAAGGAAACTTCCGTCCTCGCCCAGGCTTTCCGGCACGAGGTCCCCTTCACCGTCCATCCGGGCATCGGTTACGACATCATTTCAAACCATCCGATCTTCAACGGCGGCGCGATCGGCCGGGCGGCGGCGATGGATTTTCGATGGTTCGGCGCGTCGGTGGAAACGCTCGATGGAGGCGTCGTGTTGTCCGTCGGCTCGGCCATCATGGCGCCGCAGGTTTTCGAGAAGAGCCTCAGTTGCGTCAACAACCTGCGGCTGCAGGCCGGTCGCGGAATCGTCCGCGACCACACGATGTATGTCGTGGACATTCAGGATGGCGGGAACTGGGACTGGTCGAAGGGCGAGCCGCCGAAGGACAACCCCGCCTACTACCTGAGATTCTGCAAGAGCTTCTCCCGGATGGGCGGCGCAATGGCCTACCTGCAGTGCGACAACGTCGCCTTCCTGCACAATCTGCTCCAAGCCTTGAAATCCTGAGACGTCTCTGTGATGTCGAAAGGTTACGCCAGCGTCCCAGGTCGCCTGCGTGTTCAATGTGCTGCGGGTCACAGGCACGGTGACAGGACATCGA
>PLQC01000016.1 GCA_003159675.1 Limisphaerales bacterium | reverse complement strand
ATCCAGCCTTTGGGCCGGAGGCGGGATTACCGCACTGGCATCCCAAGTAAATGAAGAATTTTGTCTCACACCCCCTTCGATCAAACCCTGGCGAACGTCCTTGACTTTGGCCTCTCTTTCGGAGGCGGCAGCGGGTTCCAGAATGGTTTCGCGCTGATGCCCGGCGTGACCGGTTCATTTGACTTGAGCGAGTTGGAGACCATCCCCGAGCCTTCGACGCTGACGCTGTTGGGCCTGGGTTTCGGTGGGCTGGCATGGCTTCGCAAGCGAAAGTAAAAAAGTAACCTCTCGAACGAACACAACGGGTAGGCCTCGGGTCCAGTTCAGCAAGCCGCATGAGAAGCACGGAAACGCGAAGGGGAAACCCTCCTGCGCCCGGATGAAATCGCTCCTCCACCAATGGTGCGCCTGGGGCATAGAGTCGTAAACGGGTCTGAACGGGTCCTGAGTATTGACACAAACGCCCTCCGGTCCTCTGGCGCTTTCACTCCGGAGGCCTCGAGGGCATCGTCCGGGTATTCAGACCGCGTGCGCGCCAGACGTAAAAGATCGCGGGATAGACCAGCAATTCCATCAGCGTCGAGGTCCCCACCCCGCCCACCATCGGCGTGGCGATGCGTTTCATGACGTCGGCGCCCGCGCCGTGGCTCCAGAGAATCGGCGCCAAGCCGGCGACGATCACGCAGGCGGTCATGGCCTTCGGGCGGACGCGCCGGACCGCGCCGTGGTAGATCGCGTCGCGCAGGTCGCCGGAATTCCGCATCGTTCCTTTCTTCCTCCAATCCTCGTAGGCGAGGTCGAGATAGAGCAACATGACCACGCCGGTTTCGGCGTCGAGTCCCGCGAGCGCGATGATGCCGATCCAGACGGCGACACTCAGATTGTAATGCAGCAGATAGAGGATCCAGAAGGCTCCGACGAGGGAGAACGGGACCGCGAGCAACACGATCGCCGTTTTGACGAGCGACCGTGTGTTGAGATAAATGATGAGCGCGATGATCAGCACGGTCAGCGGCACCACCATCATGAGCCGTTCCCTGGCGCGCTGCATGTATTCATACTGGCCGCTCCAGAACAGGTTGTAGCCGGGAGGCAGTTTGATGTCGCCGCGGGCGATGGATTCATTCACGGCGTGCATGGCGGTTTGCACGTAGGTGCCGATGTCGATGCCGCGGATGTCCACGAACACCCAGGCGTTGGGCACGGCGCCCTCGCTCTTGATGCCCATCGGTCCATCCACGACCTTGATTGCGGCGAGCTGGCCGAGCGGGACCTGGGCCCCGCCGGGCGTGGGCACCACGATGTCCTCCGTGAGAGCGCGCAGGTCGGAACGAAAATCGCGGTCGTAACGCAGGTTCACCGTGTAACGCTGCAAACCCTCCACGGTCGTCGTCAGCGGCATCCCGCCCAAAGCGACCGACAAGACGTCCTGCACATCGCCGACGGTCAGGCCGTAGCGGGCGATGGCGTCGCGATTGATTTCAAACTCGATGAACCGTCCTCCCGTGACGCGCTCGGCAAAGGCGCTGGTGGTGCCGGGGACTTTGCGCAGGACGGCCTCGACTTCCGTGCCGATGCGTTCGAGTTCGGCGAGATCGGCTCCGGCGATTTTGATGCCCACGGGTGTCTTAATGCCGGTCGAGAGCATGTCGATGCGCGTCTTGATCGGCATCGTCCACGCGTTGTTGAGGCCGGGAATCTGGACGGCGGCGTTCAGGGCATCCACCAATTCGTCCGGCGTGCGGCGGCGGTGCGCGACGCTGTTCCCGGAGCCGTCTTTGATGTCCACCGCCGGCCACAGTTCTTCCGGTTTCAGGCGGATGGTCGTCTCCACCATGTCCATGGGCGCCGGGTCCGTGGCCGTCTCGGCGCGTCCAGCCTTGCCGAAGACCGTCTCGACTTCCGGAAACGTTTTGATGATTCGATCCGTGACCTGGATGATTTCACGCGCCTTGGTCGGCGAGATACCTGGAAAGGTGGTGGGCATGTACAGCAGATCCCCTTCGTAAAGGGGCGGCATGAATTCGGAGCCGATGTTTTGATACGGAAAGAGTTTGCCCGCCTCGAACACCTTGTCGCGAACCGCGCCCTCAGGCAGGACGAGAGCGGCCAGACGGTTCCAGGGCAGAAACACCCAGACAACGAGCAGCCCGGCGCCGGCTATGACCGGCCATCGCCATTTCACGACAAAATCGATGACGGGATGGTACAGCCAGATCAGGAAGCGGTTGATCGGGTTTTTCTCCTCGACGGGGATTTTGCCGCGAATGAACCAGCCCATCAGGATGGGGGCGAGCGTAATGGAGAGGAGGGCGGCGGCGCCCATCGAATAGGTTTTGGTGAAGGCCAGCGGCTTGAACATGCGGCCCTCCTGTTCCTGCAGCGTGAAGACCGGGAGAAAGGAAACCGTGATCACCAGCAGCGAGTAGAACAGTGTCGGGCCCACTTCGACAGCGGCATCGCGGATGATCTGCCAGTGCGGTTTGGCGCCCTGGTCGCGTTCGAGATGTTTGTGCGCGTTTTCGATCATGATGATGACGGCATCGACCATGGCGCCGATGGCGATGGCGAT
>PLQC01000118.1 GCA_003159675.1 Limisphaerales bacterium | reverse complement strand
GGCTACCAGCCCGGCGGAACGGCCGGAAGCGTCAGTCGGCAACCCGGCGTTCGTCTGCGATGCTCGCGTCCCAGCCATTCCGGTCGGCGAGTCGCCGACCGGCACAGGCGAGTCGCCTGTGCTACCCTTCCGTTCGGACAACGGCACGTAGGGACTCAAAGCTTCGATGTCCGGCGTCCAGAGCCACGGCCACGGCTCTGATTCCTGCACCAGACCCTCCGCCCAGGGGTTTCGGCACACGTAGTGGAACTTCTCCAGAAGATCCGAGTCGCCGCGCATGTAACGGTCGTAGCGCTCCTCCAGCCAGAGCGTCCCCGTCACGCCATCGATCTTGTTTATTTCCTTGGCGGAATACGATTTGATCGAGTGGAGAATCTCCGAAAGCGGCCAGAAGACGGGGCTGCCGTCCTTATCCTCCTCCTTCACGCCAGGCTGAATGATGAGGTGCGCGTGATCCGGCATGACGGAGGCGGCGATAAGGCGATAGCGCGAGTCCCGCCAGTGAAGAATACAGTCGAAAACGATGTCGCGCGCGGCCGTCGACAATTTGCGCGGTGCTATGGTGCCGATGATGACGTGATAGATCGCCCACGGTTTCTCGAAGTGCGGGAGATTCCGCTTTGAGTACGTTGCGCCGGACGTTGCCTGGGCAGCATGGGCCACAGGCCCGGGCCGCCGGGCTACCAGCCCGGCGGAACGGACTGAAGCGTCAATTGTCAATCCGGCGTTCGTCTGCGATTCTCGCGTCCCGGCCGTTCCGGTCGGCGAGTCGCCGACCGGCACAGGCGAGTCGCCTGTGCTACCCGGGAACTTGCCCGTGTCCGGCAGCGTCGAACCGTATTTTTTGCCGCTTAACTTCTCCAACGCGTCGAAGATCGGGCGGAAAATGTCGGTTTCGTAGTTCGAAATCTTCGCGGTGGCGAAGTCTTTGAATCCTTTCGTGCCCTGGATAATCGAGGTGACCCGCTCGAAGCCCATGCCGGTATCGACGTGTTTCGCGGGGAGCGGCGAGAAGCTGCCATCCGGGTTCGCGTTGAACTGGATGAAAACCAGGTTCCAAATCTCGATGCACCGGGCGTCGCCTTTGTTGACGAGCGAGCCCTGCGTGTCGCCGGCCGGTGTCAAATCCACGTGGATCTCCGAACACGGACCGCACGGACCGGTGTCGCCCATCATCCAGAAATTGTCCTTCTTGCCGCCATAGACGATGTGGACGTTCGGATCCAATCCGGCAGCCCGGAACTTTTCGGCCCAGACATCCCAGGCTTCCCGGTCCAGTTCGCTCGGGTCGCCGTCGCCCGGATTGTAAACCGTCGCGTAGAGCCGGTCTTTCGGGAATTTCCAGACTTCGGCGACCAGTTCCCACGCCCAATCGATCGCCTCGCGTTTGAAGTAATCCCCGAAACTCCAGTTTCCGAGCATCTCGAAAAAGGTATGGTGGTAGGTGTCCAGGCCGACGTCTTCGAGGTCGTTGTGCTTGCCTCCGGCGCGGATGCACTTTTGCGTGTCGGCCGCCCGGGTGTCCCTCCCCGGAACCGCTCCGGCCCATTTGCTCACGTCCGCCTTCCGTTGGCCGAGGAAAACAGGCACGAACTGGTTCATGCCGGCGTTCGTGAACAGCAGGTTCGGCGAATCGGGCATGAGGCTCGACGAGGGCACGAGGGTGTGCTCTTTCGACTTGAAGAAGTCGAGGAACGACTGCCGGATTTGAGCTGACGTCATGTTAAAAGTTACAGGTTGCAAGTTAAAGGTTGAAGGTTCTGCCCGTGCGGTAATGGACCTGCCACCCGCAACCTGCAACCTGCAACGGCCTTCCGAAACAGGTGGGGAGTTTATCCAAAATGTCGGGGGCAAGGCGAGTGCAAGTTTACACTGGCTTATCCCACCGATTGTTTGTCATTCTTCGGGAGGACGGTGGGACGGGTTAATGGTGGATTTGATGCAAACGTCCGACGACAAGCAAAGCAGCATGCGTGAAGGGGCGGGCGAAAACGTATTCGGCAGCTTGCCGCCGGAGTCGCGGGGCCGGTTCCCCGCGTTGAAGCTTGTACTCACCTACGCAGTGGCGGGCGCCCTTTGGATCCTCTTCTCCGACAAACTTGTTTCCTGGCTGGTTCGCGATCCCGCCACCGCCGGCCACGTGCAAACGTATAAAGGCTGGCTTTTCGTGGCCGTCACCGCGTTGCTGCTGTGGTTTTTAACGCAGCGGTTTCTGAATCAATTGCGGCGTTCGGAAGCCGTTTTGCGGGAAAGCGAACGTAATTACCGCGAGGTCTTCAACGCCACCGCCGACGCGATCTTCATCCACGATGCCGCGACCGGCCGCATCCTACGCGTCAATCAAGCCATGCTACGGATGTATGGATACTCCGCGGAACAGGAAGTCATTGACCTCAACGCCGACGACCTGAGTGCCAACGATCCGGCCTTCTCCCGGGCGGAGACCGAGAGCCGCATCCGGAAGGCGCTGCAGGAACAGCAGCAGATGTTCGAATGGCGGGCGAAACGGAAGAATGGCGAATTGTTCTGGGTGGAAGTGGCCCTCCGCAGTTCCAGGATCGGAGGTCAGGAATGCGTCCTGGCGGTCGTGCGCGACATCACCGAGCGCAGGCGCGCGGAGGAAGCCACGCGCGAAAACGAGCTTAGGCTTCGCACGATGGTGCAGAATGCACCCGCCATTATTTTCATTCTGGATCGCGACGGTGTTTTCCGCCTGTCGGAGGGGCAGGCTCTGGCCAAACTCGGTCTGGAGGCCGGCGAGGTGGTGGGCAAATCCGCGCTGGAGATGTACCAGGACACGCCTTCCGTGCTCGAGAGTCTTCGCAAGGCGCTTGCCGGCGAACCCGCCCGCGCCATCAATGAACTGCCGGGCGTCATCTTCGACACGGTTTACTCCCCGATTTTCGATCCTGACGGCAAACCGGCCGGCCTGATCGGCATCGCCATTGACATCACGGATCGCAAGCGCGCGGAGGAGGCCCAGATGCTGCTGGCGACCGCGGTGGAGCAGGCCGCTGAAGCCATCGTGATCACCGACGCCGGCGGCACCATTTCCTACGTGAACCCCGCGTTTGAAAAGATCACAGGTTATGCGCGGGATGAGGTCATCGGCCAGAATGCGCGCATGCTCCGGAGCGGCAAACACGATGCGGCCTTTTACCGGCATTTGTGGGAGACCATAGCCCGCGGCGAGGTGTGGACCAGCCGGATCTTCAACAAAAAGAAAAACGGCGCTCTCTACGAAGAAGAAATGATCATCTCACCGGTCTTCGATTCGGCCGGCAAGATTGTCAACTACGTCGCCGTGAAACGCGACGTGACCCAGGAAGTCGCACTGGAAACCCAGTTGCGACAGGCGCAGAAGATGGAGGCCATCGGCCAGTTGGCCGGCGGTGTGGCGCATGATTTCAACAACATTCTGACGGTGATCCAGGGCAGCGCGTCACTGCTTCTGAACCCGCAATTAAAACCCGCCGAGAAATCCGATTGTTCGCACCAGATCATCCGCGCCGCGGAACGCGCCGCCGGGTTGATCCGCCAGTTGCTGCTCTTCGGCCGCAAACAGGTCATGCAACCGGTGAACCTGGATTTGAACGAGGTGGTGGGAGGCATGACCCGGATGCTCAAGCGCATTCTGGGCGAGGACATCGCCCTCCGCTCCGATTTCGCATCCTCGCTGCCGCCGGTGTTCGGCGACGCCGGCATGATCGAACAGGTGGTCCTGAACCTCGCGATCAATTCGCGTGACGCCATGCCTGGAGGCGGGCGTCTCGCCATCGCCACCGGCGCGGAAACGCTGGATGAACGGCAGGCACAATTGAATCCCGACGCCTCGCCCGGTCCGCACGTCTGGCTGGCGGTCAGCGACACCGGCTGCGGAATCCCTCCGGAAAATCTGCCGCGCATCTTCGAGCCCTTCTTTACCACGAAGGACGTCGGCAAAGGAACGGGCCTCGGGCTGGCGACCGTTTACGGCATCATCCGGCAGCATCGGGGTTGGATCACGGTGGACAGCGAACCCGGCAAAGGCTCCACGTTCCGCATCTGCCTCCCGGCGGCAGCCGGCGCGCGCGCCGGGGAGAAACCGCCCGTCCTCCAACTGCAACTGCCGCGCGGCACGGAAACCGTTCTGCTGGTCGAGGACGATCTGCCCGTCCGGCTTCTGGTTGGCAACCTGCTTCAGCGATGCGGCTACATCGTCTTGCAGGCCGAATCCGGAGCAGCCGCGCTCCGGATCTGGTGGCAACACCTCGAGAAAATCCACCTGCTCCTCACCGATCTGGTCATGCCCGATGGCGTGACGGGCCGCCAACTGGCCCGGCAATTGCAGTCCGAAAAGCCCGATTTGAAGGTGATCTACACCAGCGGTTACAGCGCGGAAGCCGGCGAGGGACCGGCCCTGATCGATGGGGTGAATTTTCTCCAAAAACCGTATCCGTCCGGCAAACTGGCCAAGACGGTCAGAAACTGCCTGGATCACAATTGAACGCGCCTTAAGCGGCCCTGGCTTGGCGCGCTGCCCTCTTCGACACAGCCGCTCCACCGCCTTACGGACCGCGACTGTGTGCGAAGCACCAGTCGCTGCGCGTCACCCCTTTCACACTGCGCCGGAACTGTCTCCAGCCTCCCCTTTACGACCGTGCTGCGGCTGGTCCTCGGCGGACACAGCCGCGCTCCTCGGTGTTCGTGTTGACCTTTACTTTCGATCGCACCCCTCGACGGGTGGGTCATTGACAGGCGCTCCGGGGTGGGTCATGATTTCTTTCATGAAAGCCCTTATGTGTTTTGCCGTGATTTCCTGTGTTCAGATGCTTTCCGCCGGCGCCGCGGATTCGATTTACGATGTTCCTTTGAAGGACATCGATGGGAACAGCACCACGCTGAAACCCTACGAGGGCAAGGTCCTGCTCATCGTCAATGTGGCGTCCCGGTGCG
This sequence comes from Limisphaerales bacterium, assembly GCA_003159675.1. Classification (GTDB taxonomy): domain Bacteria; phylum Verrucomicrobiota; class Verrucomicrobiia; order Limisphaerales; family BOG-1460; genus BOG-1460. Next base: position 33,722 of record PLQC01000118.1, on the reverse strand, counting down.
GATACACCCCGCAATACGCGGCCCTGGAAGCGTTGTATTCAAAATACAAGGGCCAGGGCCTGGTCGTTCTCGGGTTTCCCTGCAACCAGTTTAACGGCCAGGAACCGGGCACGGACGCGGAGATCAAACAGTTTTGCTCGTCAAAGTATGGCGTCACCTTCCCGCTTTTCGACAAAATCGAAGTCAATGGCGACAACCGTCATCCGCTTTACGTCCTGCTGGCCGGGAAGAATTCTCCGGTGGCAGGGAACATCCACTGGAATTTCACTAAATTTCTCATCGACCGGCACGGCAATATTCTCAAGCGGTTCGAGTCGAAGGTGAAACCGGATTCGGCGGAAGTGACCGCGGCCGTCGAAGCGGCGCTGGCGGCGAAGTAGATTTCGGAGGCTAGGATACGGGCGGCGACATCCCGATATCCGCGCCCAATTTGTTCGCGGCGGCCGGATCCACCCATCTGACGAGCGCCATAAAAGTGACCAGTGTCGGGCTGTCCGGGTTCGCCTTGAACATGTTCCTGAGGCTGTTCACCACCTTGTGATAGGCCGCCGCGTACTTCTCGTGCGTCAGCCGGCTGACGTACGTTTCCATCACAGCCCGGGCCACCGGATCGGTGGTCCCATCCGCCAGATAAGGCAACTGGCAGAACACCCGGATCAGCGAGATCGGGTCGGCCTCGATCAGGGTAATCCAACTCTGCTTGATCTCGTCGGCGTCGTACCGGGTGTGCAACCGGTTTCGGATGCCGGCGGCGATCGCAACCGGGTCGGCCCTCTCGGAGATGAGCATTTTAATCTTGTCCCACGCCATCTGCCGCTCCATCTCCACCGGGATGTTTTCCATCGTCTTCTTCTGCACTTCCACCCCCTTCAATCCCAGTTGCGCGCCCAGCGCGCGTCCCAACGCCTCGGCCTCCTCCGGCGGAAGGCGGTCGGACTCCATCACGGCCAGCACGACCAGCCGCTGCAGGTCGGGTTTCACCAGCCGCACCACGGCAGCGAGCGATTCCGGCGGAGGCGCCTTGTCCAATCGCGGCGGCAGGAGGTGTTTGACAAACTCTTCGATGAGTTCGTCCCACTCCGGCATTTTGCCGGCCCGGAGGGCGAGCACGTACCGGAGCGTCTTGCCCGCCCCGCCACCCTTCCCGACGTTGTTCACGATCATTTGCCGGTGGTCCGGGTTGACAACAAATGCCAGCAGGCTTTCGGCTTCCACAATCAACCGCTCCTCGAGATCGTCACGCGGGCCGGTGATCACCATCTGCTCGATCAGGGCGGGCAATCGCTGGGCACAGAGGACGTCTGGAGCCTCGGTGTTTTGATTCTGGTAATAATGCAGGAGTTCAAGCATGAACGACAGTTTCAGAAAGGCGTTTTTCTGCGCGCGGGCCGGGTCCGATGGCGACTTGCTCCGCTGAACTTTCCGGTACAACGCCAGCAACTCCATTCGCTTGTCCGGCAGCAGGGTCGCGTGTTGGGCGAACAACGCCTCAAAATCCGGCTTGAACGCCAGTGCGATCTCCTCCGGCTTGGGACGCGGGTTCAGTTTCGGATCGGTGGTTACATCCTGGAAAAAGACCAGCGCTTCCTCGCCGAATTCCTTCATAATTCTTTCCCGGGGGACGTGCCCCTTGACCCAGCAGCGATTGGCCCTTGCGACCCGCGGCGAGAAAAACAATTCCGACCGTTCGGGCAACGACCGGAGCATTTCCGTTTCCAAGGGAGTCTCCAGCCGGATCAGCTCCTCCACCGTCGGTTTCAAGGCGGCCACCAGGTCCCGCTTTGTCTGCTCCAGCGCTCTCAGAACCATCGGCTGCGGCAGGTCGGTCTCGGCGGTGCCCTTGACCAGCGCCGCCAGCACCTGGTTCACGTGCGTGTTGTGCTCGACCAATTTTGAAACGATCACTCCCACGTCGTTGATCGGCAGTTTGCTGATTAAACCCGTGAGCAGGAGCACGAGTTCGCCGTGCGATTTCTGCCGGTGATCGATGACCCTTTCCAGAAGGAACCGCAGGGCCTTGTTTTCCTGTTCGAGCGCGTCTTTCTCCGCTTCCAACTGTGCGACCCTCAACGTGAGCGCATGCCATCCATGCTGGATTTCCTCCACCGACGCCACCGGGCTCGCCCCATTCTCCGTCTGTGTCATGCACCCCATATTGGTCCCAAGTCGCCCTCGATTTCAAGCGCCCAATGAACTGCGGATGCGATTGGCAGAGCCGGTGGATTCGGGGTGGGGCCCGCGGCCCGTCCCCAGATATCCTTTTGAATTGCTGCAAACTGACTGGCGACGAGCCGTTGCAACCCCGAATCGCCATCCTCAAGCATCGAGCAGCGCCTCCGCGTGCCTCCGCGCCGCCTCGGTCTGCCCGCCCAGCATCCGCGACAACTCGATCACCCGCTCCCGTCTGTCCAGCGACCGGACCTCGGAGACCGTCCGCCCCGCCTGGACCTGCTTGAGGACGACGTAATGCGCCGAAGCCGCCGCCGCGACCTGCGGCAAATGCGTGATGCACAGCACCTGTCGCCCAGCCGAAAGCTGCCGGATTTTTTCGCCGACGGCGTTGGCCGTTTCACCGCCGACGTTGGCATCCACTTCGTCGAACACCAGGACCGGAATGTCATCTTGGGCGGCCAGAACGGTTTTCAATGCCAGCATCACCCTGGCCAGTTCCCCCGAGGATGCGATGGCCCGCAACGGGCGCGCGGGTTCGCCCGGGTTCGGAGCGAATTGAAATTCGATGCGATCGAGACCGGACAATGGAATCTGGGATTTGAAATTCGCGAGTTCAGGCTCGCTCTCCAGCGCCACGTCGAACGTGCTCTGCTTGAACCCGAGATCCGCGAGTTGTTTGTCCACCGCCCGGGAAAGTTGCGGAATGACTTTCCGGCGTTTCGAGGACAGTTCCCGCCCCACCCGGTGCAATTCCGCATCGATCTCCCGCAAGCCGGTATTGATCCGCGCCAGTTCGGCATCGCGCTGCTCCAGGTTTCGGAGTTTCTGCTCCGCCGCCGCGCCGAACGCGATTACTTCTTCCAGACCCGGTCCGTATTTGCGCTTGAGCGACTGGATCAGGTTGAGTCGCTCCTCGAGTTGCCGGAGGGATTCGGGATCGAGATCCACCCTGTCCACATAACGGGAGAGCGCCGACTGCAACTCGCGAAGTTCGCCCACGGCCTGTCCCTGCAGGGCCAGAATGGGCGCGGCGCCGGAGTCCAACCGGTGCAATTCCTGCAGCGTGCGGCCGATCAGGCCGGCCTGTGTCATCAGTGAATTCTCGCTTTCACCGAGCAGGTCGAGCGCGGCGTGGCCCAGTTGCAGAAGTTTGGCCGCGTTGCCGGCGCGTTGATGCTCCTGTTCGACCCGGCTGTCTTCCCCGGATTGAAGGCCGGCCGCGGCGATTTCGCGGGTCTGGAACCGGAGCAGGTCGAGTTGCTGCGCGTAGGCGGCTTCGTCAACGACGAGTGCCGCCTTCTCCGCCTCCAACCCGGAACGCTGCCGGACCCGCGCGGCGAACGCCTCCCGCTCCTTCTCCAACCCGCCGAACGCGTCCAGGATGGCAAGCTGTTTGGAGGGATGCAACAGGGACTGGTGCTCGTGCGGGCCGTGGATATCGACGAGCCATTCGCCGATGCCCGCGAGGGCGGAGAGCGTCGCGGGCGAGCCGTTCACGAACTGTCTGCCGGCGCCCGAGCGCGTGAAGCTGCGCTTGAGGACGAGCTGGCCGTCGTCGCACGGCTCCAGTCCGTTCTCTTCGAGAAACGATTTCAAGGGCGCCTTCAGCCGCCGCACGTCGAAGACCGCCTCCACCATGCAACCGTCGCAGCCGTCGCGGATGAGGGTGCGGTCGGCGCGCTCGCCCAGCGCCAGATTCAGGGCGCCGATGAGAATCGACTTGCCGGCGCCGGTTTCGCCGGTGATGACATTGCTGCCCGGCTGCAATTCCAACGTGAGGTCGGCCACCAGGGCGAGGTTTTTGATGCGCAGCACGGTCAACATGGCTACAATTATCCGACTCATTTGAGCGGATATGGAAACATTCGGCAAAAAGAATCTTTAAGCATGTCCTTTTCTTTCATCTTCCTGGGGACGGGCACGTCCCAGGGCGTCCCGGTGATCGGCAAGGAATACCCGCCCGAATTTCTGGCCAACCCGAAGAACCATCGGACCCGGCCCTCCATCTATGTGGCGACAGAACAGGTGAAACTGGTCGTGGACACCACGCCGGAATTTCGCCTCCAGATGCTGCGCGAAAACATCCGGTGGCTGGACGCCGTGATTTTCACGCACCCGCATGCGGACCATGTGATGGGGCTCGACGATTGCCGGCGCTTTTGCGATCTGCGCGGGGGGACGGGATTGCCGATTTATGCGAATGCGTTGACGATGGAGGCTTTGAGACGGGTTTACGCCTACGCTTTCCATGACGGCCCCATCCCGAAGGGCTATTTCATTCCGGAACCGCACCTCATCGACGGGCCGTTCAAAATCGGAGACCTGGAAATCATTCCGCTGTCGCTGCCTCACGGATCCCTGAACACGAACGGCTATTTGTTTGTCCAAAACGGGGAAAAACGCCTGGCTTACATGAGCGACTGCAAAGAAGTTCCTCCGAACGTCGTTGATCGGGTGCGCGGCGTCGAAGTGGCCGTCCTGGACGCCTTGCGCCGGAGCCCGCATCCGGCCCACATGTGCCTGGACGAGGCGCTCACGGCGGCGCGGCGCCTCGGGGCGGGGAAGACCTATTTCACCCACCTGACCCACGATTACGACCACGACGCGGCGCAGGCGGAACTTCCAGCCGGAGTGGAACTATCCTATGACGGACTCAAGGTGAGTTGCGCCGGGTGACACCCCCCGCCGGGGGCAACCCCGCCCAATCCGCTCCAAATCAACGCATGAAAATAGTTAGAACTCATCTCACAAATACCGGAAAGGTGGGGCGAGCGTCCTCGCGAGCCGGCTCGTCAGTAGCCTCGCCCCACCAGAAAATGCATTTCCACCCGCAGCGCTGGGTGAAAGTTTATGACCACTGGATGGGCGGCATTCAAGACTGGTGCATCAGCCGCCAGCTTTGGTGGGGGCACCGGATTCCGGNNGCTCGCCCCACCAGATAGCGTTTATAAGATGGGTTCTAGTCTCTTGCTCGCAACGCTGGCTCTCGCCGCCTCAGTCCCCTTGCGCGGAGCGGAACCCGCCAGTGAAGCCATCGTCGTTTATAATTCCAACGTGCCGGAATCGAAGGAAGTGGCCGATTACTACGCTCACAGGCGAAACATCCCGACCAATCAGATTTTCGGGTTCGCGCTCAACCCGTCTCTCAATATGTCGCGCGCTGAATACCGGGACTCTCTCCAAAAGCCGCTGGCCGCCGCGCTCGAGGAGAACAAACTCTGGCACATGAGTTCGCAAATCGTTCGGGCGACGAACGGCAAGCCGATGCGGGTCGAATGGAGGGTCAAGGAATCCAAAATCCGTTACGCGGTGCTCTGCTACGGCGTCCCCGTGCGCATCACGGAGGAACCGAACCTCAAGGAAGACGGCGACGACAAACGACGCCCGGAAATGCGCCGCAACGGGGCGGCGGTGGACACGGAACTGGCGCTTCTCCCGTGCATCGAGGAGAAGCTGCCCTTGGCCGGGCCGCTGCCAAACCCTCTCTTCGACTCCACCAACGCAGCCTGGTTCGACCCAACCAATGGGCTCCTGATGGTCACGCGGCTGGACGGTCCGAGCGCGGAAATCGCGCGCGGCCTGGTGGACAAGGCGATCCAGGCGGAGACGGACGGCCTTTGGGGGCGCGGCTATTTCGACCTGCGCCACACGGTCGATCCCGGTTACAAATCGGGTGACGACTGGATCCGTGGGGCGGCGGAGATCTGCCAGAGACTCGGATTTGAGACGGTTGTGGACGACAATCCCGAGACGTTTCCCGCGGCATTTCCGATGAGCCAGATTGCGGTGTATTGCGGCTGGTACGACGGCAACGCTTCGGGCCCTTTCACCCGGGCGCACGTCGAATTCATGCCGGGAGCGTTCGCGTATCATCTGCATTCCTACAGCGCGGCGAATCTGCGCAGCACCACCCAGAATTGGGTCGGCCCGCTCCTGGCGAAGGGGGCGACGATCAGCATGGGATGCGTCGATGAACCTTACCTGAGTTGTACTCCACAGGTTGCCGTGTTCGTGGCCCGGTTCCTTTACGATCGCATGAGCTTCGGCGAAGCCGCCTACGCCGCCCAGCCGGTTCTCTCCTGGCAAATCACCATCGTGGGCGATCCCCTCTACCGTCCGTTCAAAAAATCCCTGCAACAATTGCATCAGGAACTGCAACAGAAACACAGCAAACTGATTGAATGGGAATATCTGCGGGTCGTGGACGCGAACCTGGCCCGGGGGGTGCCGCGACCTGCCGCGGTCGGGTACCTCGAGCAACTGGCCGACACCACGAACAGCCCCGTGTTGACCGAAAAACTCGCCGATCTCTATGCCTCGCTGGGCAAACCGGAATCAGCGATCGAGACCTACGATAAGGCATTGCAACTCGACCCCTCACCGCAACAGCGCGTCCGCCTCCGGCTCAACCTGGGAGACCAACTGACGGAAGTGAACGAAAACGAGGACAAGGACAAATACAAGGAGGCCATGGCGAATTACAATGCCCTGCTGCGGGAGAACCCCGATTACCCGGACAAGGTCGGTATCTGCCATAAACTTCTGGAACTGGCGCAACGACTGGGCGACAAGGAAGCTGCAGCCGGGTATCAGGCGGAGATTCTTCAGCTCACCCCGCCGGCTCCGGTCCCCAAGCAGCCGCCAATGTGACAATGTGAATTGGCGGACCCGTCCCGCAGCAGGATCTCCGCCGTTTCACAACGACGGCTATGGAAGTCGAGCATGTAATTGGACGGTTGCGCGCCTGCCGCGCCCGAACTGCGGGCGAATTCGAGAAACCGGGCGAGTGTCTTCTCGCCGTGTTGCGCGCCTTCAATGCTGGGATGGAAAAGTGGTTGGGCCACGGTGGTTCATGGTTCAGGAATCGGGCGATGTCCGCCCGTCGAGCTTCCGTCGGCAGCAATAGCGGGGCCGCAATACAAAATCAACCGCAATCCACGGCCTCTTGCAGCCGGTCGGATTATCGGGCACTCTGCCGCAGGCCACTGGCCAGACTATGGCGTCCTTTTACGACACCCACGCTCATCTTGATTTTCCGGACTTCGCGCCGGACCTGGCGCAAGTCGTCGAACGCGCCCAGGCCGCGGGGATTACCCGAATCATTTCCATCGGCACCGACCTGGAAAGCAGCCGGCGCGCGATTGGGATCACCGAACAGTTTTCCTGCGTTTACGCGGTCGTCGGCTGGCACCCGTCACACGCCAGCGAGGCGCCCGCGGATGTTCGCGGTCCGCTGCGCTACCTGGCCCGCCACCCGAAGGTGGTTGCCCTGGGTGAAACCGGGCTGGACTATCACCGGCTCCCCGGTGGAAAACCCGGCGGCAGCGGGTTGGACGACCAACGCACCAAGGAGAAGCAGTCCGAATTATTTCGCCAGCACCTTGAAATCGCGGCGGAGTTGGGACTGAATTGCGTCATCCATCAACGCGATTCGCTGGAGGACACGATCGCCCAGTTTGCGCCCTTCGCCGGCCATGTGCGGGGCGTGTTTCACTGCTTTGGGAACGATGCCGCCACGATGCGGCGCATTCTGGCGATGAACTCCCTGGTCAGTTTCACCGGCATCGCCACGTTCAAGAACGGGCAGAACGTTCGGGACACCATCGCGGCCACACCGCCCGGACAGTTCATGCTGGAAACCGACTGTCCGTATCTCGCGCCCGTTCCCTATCGCGGCAAACGCTGCGAACCGGCCTACGTGAAGGAGATTTCGGAAGTCGTCGCACAGGTCAAGGGCTGTGCGCTGGACGAACTCGGCGCCGCCACCTGCGCCACCGCGCATGAATTCTTCCCGAAGCTGGGCTAGACATTTCGTGATTCCCCCGCCCGCGAAATCACTCGAGCGCTTCGGCCAGCACTTCCACGATGTGCCGGGCGCGCACCCGCGTCAGATGGGCGATTTGCTGCCGGCAACTGGCGCCCCCGGCGACGACGAGCGTGCCGTACGGCAGACCATTGATTTTTTCGGTCAGCGGCCGGGCGACTTCCACGGAAAGATCGTACTTCGATTCGAGCATCCCGAACGAACCAGCCATGCCGCAACATCCTGTTTTCAGGAAAGTGACTTTCATGTCGGGCAGCCGCGTCATCAGCCGGTGCAAATAGGCCGGATTGGACAGCGCCTTGGAATGGCAATGTGCGTGGATGGCCACGTACTCGGCCATGATCTGAAAATGGAGGGCTTCCGGCTCCCGCCGCAACAGGTCGTCGAGAAACTCCTCGAGTTGCCAGCAACGGGCGGCCACCGAATCGGCATCCGCAAGCCCCAGTTCCCGGTAATCCTCCACAAACATCGAGTAGCAGGAAGGTTCGAGAAACAGGATGGGAATGTCACTCGCGGTGTTTGCCAGGAGCGCGAGGTTATGGTGTCCCAGGCGCGTCACCTTGGAAAGATTGCCCTGGCTGAAAGCGGGACGGCCGCAGCACTCGCGACCGGCGGGAAGAACGACCTCGAATCCCGCCGCCTCGAGAACTCTTACCGCGGCGATGCCTATATGCGGCTCATAATAGCGCACAAACGTGTCGTCCCAGAGAATGACTTTCCCGCGCTTGTGCCGCCGCTGGATCTGTTGCCGCTGTGAAAACCAATGGTCGAACCGCACGCGGGCGTAGGCAGGCAGGGGCCGTCTCGCCGTAATGCCCAATCCCCACACCATGAGCTGGCGGACGAAAAACGAGGAAAGCAGCCCGTTGGCCAGCCACGGCATCTTGCAGCCCAGCCGCCCCAGCCGGTCAACGGAACCGAACAGCCGTTCCCGGAATCCCACCCCGTCCCTCCGGATGCGCGCGTATTGGAGCTCCGCTTTCAGCAGCGCGAGGTTGACGTTGGACGGGCATTCGGACAGGCAGGCCTTGCACGAAAGACAGTTTTCGAGCGCCTGCGCCAGTTCCGGCGACGAAAGCGCGTCAACATCGCCGAGCCCTCTGGACTCCAACGCGGCCCGGATGGCGTTGGCGCGGCCCCGCGTGGACATGATTTCCTGGCCGGTTGCGATGAACGTGGGGCACATCGTCGGCGCCTCCTTGAGGCACGCGCCGCACCCGTTGCATTGCTCCAGGTTCCGCACGAACGATTCGTCCCTCGCGGCAAAAGCCAGCACCGGCTCGAATGGCAGTTTCAACGGGTGGCCGGTGTTGATCCGCAAACGGGTATCGAGCTGGTACCGGCCGTCGGCGATGATTTTGCCGGGATTGAAAACATTGTGCGGATCGAACGAGTCCTTGATCTGTTGCATCAGCAGGTACAGGTCATCGCCGACCTGTCCCTTCATGAATTCCGTCCGCGCGATGCCCACGCCGTGTTCGGCCGAGAACGAGCCGTTGAACTGCCGCACCAGCGCGGCGACCTCCTCCGTCACCTGCCGAAACTTCTTCAGGTCATCGGCCGAGTGCAAATCGAGCACCGGCCGCACATGCAACAGGCCCGCAGTGGCATGCCCATAAAATGAAGCCTCCAGGCCGAGCCGCCGGATCACCGTCTGCAATCCCTTGTAATACTCCGGCAAATCCCTCGGGCGAACGGCCGTGTCCTCGACGCAGGTCACCGGCTTGGCGTCGCCCTTGCGGCTCGTGAGCAGGGACAGGCCGGCCTTGCGAAGCGCCCAGACGTGATTGATTTCCGACAGCGTTTGCAGGACCCGCTTTCTTGTCCCCAGCGGCCTTTTCTTCAACGCCTCGATCCGGTCCTCCACGTCTCCGTAAAACTCGATTGCCAGGATGGACTCGCATGGCTGCGTGTCACATTCGATCAGGTCACGCGCCACCTGGAACTCGCGTTTCCCCTGCGTTTGATTCAGCAGCAGGCGGTCCATGTGCTCGACCGCTGCGGGATTCAGATCCATCACCTCGATCGCCGCCTGCAGGGCTTCCGTCGCCGAATCAAAGAAGATCAGGCACAGCCCGATCTCATCCGGCGTGGGCACGATTTTGACCTGGGCGGAAACGATGGCGGCCAGCGTGCCCTCGCTGCCGGCCAGGATGTGGACCAGATTGGACGGGTCGGCTGGAAGGCGGTCGAGCCCGTAACCGGGCCAGTGTTTCACCAGGCCGGGCGCGCAGCGCCCGGCAATCCGCAGATGGTTGAACGAAACAATGTTCTCGATCAGTTCTCGCTGCTGCGGCAGAGAGTCCTGTCCCGGCCCGATCTTGGCCAGGCGCCCGTTCCCCAGGACGATGTCCAGCTCAATCACATGGTCCACCGTCGTGCCGTAAATCGGAGTGTGGGCGCCGGACGAGTTGTTGGCAATCATCCCGCCGAGCGTTGCGCGTGAACTCGTCGCCACGTCCGGACCGAAACAAAATCCGTGCGGACGCAACAAGCTGTTGAGCTGATCGAGAACCATCCCGGCGCCGACGCGCACCGTCCGCTTCTCGATGTCCAGGTCCGAGATGTGCCGGTTGCAACGCGCAAAATCGATCACCAGGCCGTCACCGATCGCCCCTCCCGCCAACCCCGACCCCGCGCCGCGCGGAGTGATCGCGACGCCGGACTGGCCCGCGGCGGCGATGATCGACATGGCCTGGCGTGTGTCTCGCGGGAACGCGACCGCCACCGGCTCGACCTGATACAGGGATGCATCCGTGGCGTAAAGTTGACGTGTCAGATTGTCGAATGCGACTTCGCAATTCGCGGCGGCCAGCGTGGAGAGCTGTTGTGTCGAAGTCATCGCGCTGACTCCATGCTATCGTCCACGCGGCGGATTGACAATTAAGAACAAGGGACCGCTAATTAAGCGCGGCATGCCGGAAGACCTGCAAATGCGAATTCATGGCGACGCCTCGCTGCCAACGCTGATTTACCTGCCGGGGTTGCATGGGGACTGGACCCTGGTGGGCGGCTTTCGCAGGGCGCTCCTCGGTCGCCTGCGGTTCGTCGAAGTCACCTATCCGCGAACACTGGAATGGTCCGTCGAGGAGTATGCCGACGGCGTGGAAAAAGCCCTCTCCGAACGGGGGATTGTCCGCGGCTGGCTTTTGGGCGAGTCGTTCAGCTCGCAGGTCGTCTGGTCCCTGGTTTCGCGCGCCCGGTTTCAAGCCGAGGGGGTCATTCTCGCCGGCGGCTTCGTCCGGCATCCCGCCCAATGGGCCGTGCGGCTCGCAGAGCGGATTTGCGGCGGCATTTCCCTGTCGCTGCTGGCGCGGGTCATGTTCTCTTATGCCCGGCTCGCCCGATTTCGATACCGGCATTCGCCGGAGACTCTCGCCGGCATTCAGGAATTTATCGACCGCCGCACTGAATTGGACCGTCGGGCGGCCCAACACCGGCTGCATCTGGTGGCCCGAAACAACCCCTCCTCCATCGCCCGGCAAATCCAGGTGCCGGTTTATGCCCTGACCGGTTTGTTCGACCCGGTCGTTCCCTGGCTTTTCGTGCGGCGCTGGCTCCGTCGTCACTGCCCGCTGCTGCGGGAATACAGGATCGTTTGGCGGGCCGACCACAACGTCCTCGGCACGGCCCCGGCCATCGCGGCGGATCTGGTGGTTCGGTGGATCAGCGAGGCTTCAAAGTTCAGGCTGGCGGAATCTCCTTGAAGCCGGCCCGCTCGTGCAGCACATTCCTCCGTGCCAGGGCCCATGGAATGTGGACTTACGAACCCCGCCAGGGCCGGAAGGCAGCAACGGTAGTTTGCTCGACATCTGCCGTGGTCGCCCTGGCAACTTAATTTCGATTTGCGATTTGCGATTGACGATTTAGTTTGTCGGTCCAATCCGCTCGTAAATCATAAATCGTATATCGTAAATGGCTTATCAGGTCATCGCCCTCAAATACCGCCCGCAACGCTTCAACGATGTGGTCGGCCAGGAGCACGTCACCCGGACCCTCACGCACGCCGTCGAGCAGAACCGCATCGCCCACGCCTATCTGTTTTGCGGCCCCCGCGGCACGGGCAAAACAACCATCGCCCGCATCTTTGCCAAATGCCTGAATTGCACCGGCGGTCCGAAAGCCGACTTCGATGACAACGATCCCCGGTGCAGGGAAATCGCCGAAGGCCGGTCGCTGGACGTCATGGAAATCGACGGCGCGAGCAACAACGGCGTCGAGCAGGTCCGCGATCTGCGGGACACGTGCCGCTACGCTCCCGCCTCCTCGAAGTTCAAGATCTACATCATCGACGAAGTGCATATGCTTTCGACAGCGGCCTTCAATGCCCTGCTCAAGACGCTCGAAGAGCCGCCCGAGCATGTGAAATTCATGTTCGCGACGACCGAACCGGAGAAGGTCCTGCCGACCATTCTCTCCCGCTGCCAGCGGTTCGACCTCCGCCGCATCCCCGCGGCGCTCATCGTCCAGCACCTCGCGCATGTGGCAAAGCTGGAGAAGGTGAAAGTGGATGATGCCGCGCTCCACGCCATCGCGCGCGGGGCCGAGGGCGGCATGCGCGACGCCGAATCCACACTCGACCAGCTCATCAGCTTTTGCGGCGACCGCATCGAGGAGGCCGACGTGCTGTCGATGTTCGGCCTCACGGCGCAAAGCCAGATTCTCGATCTGACCCGCGCCGTCCTGAACGGTGAAGTGGAACCCGCGCTGCGCCAGCTCGATTCACTCTCCAGACACGGCAAGGATCTGGGCCGCTTGCTGTCCGATTTGCTGAACCAGTTCCGCAACCTCCTCATTTTTCAGGTCTCCCGCGGCGACTTGAACCTCCTTGAAGTTTCCGAATCCGAAGCCACCGCCCTCCGCGAGCAATCGGCCGGCGCCACCCCCGAAACGCTGACGCGTATCATGGACGTCCTGACCAACGCGGAGATCCGGCTGCGCGATGCCGCGTCGAAAAAGATCCTGCTCGAGGTGGCACTGCTGAAATCCATCGAAGCGCGCAAAGCCGCCAGCCTCGAGTCCGTCCTCAAGCGACTGCAGGAGCTTCGCGGCGAAGCGGGGGCCGGCGAAGACGCGCCGCCGGCGACGTCTGCTCCCGTGAAGACGACAATGAATCCGCCGCCGATCTCCCGATCCTCCGCGCCGGCCGCCGTGGATCCCGCGGCGAACACCGATCTGGAGGTTCTCTGGGCCAAAGTGCTTGAATCGGTGGGCCGCGCGAGCCCGTTTGCGCGGTCTTATCTGCTCGAGGCCCACCCCGTTTCCTTCGCCAGGCACCTGTTCACCATCGGCTTTGATCCGGAATTTGAAGACCATATTGCTTTGGTTGACAACGCGCGAAATCACGCGCTCCTCCAAACGAAGCTATCCGAACTCGGGCATCCGAACACGCAGTTCAAGTTCATCAAGGCCGAAGCGCCGGCAAAGCGCCCGACCCCGGTCGTCGAGTCTGCGCCGCCGCAGGCGGCAATTCAAAAGGCGGCCCCCGTGAAGGCGGTTTCGCCCAACCCCGATTCCCCCGCCGCGAAGCCGCCGACAAAGGCAAAGACCTCTCCCGTGCCTTTCAACAAGGACGATTTCAAAAACGATCCGCTGATTCAGAAGGCCCTGGAGGTCTTCAAGGGGCAGATCGTCGAAGTTCGCGCCTGAAGCCGGCCCCGCAGTCCGGCGAACCTAACGGGCCGGTTCAACCGGCGGCACAAGCTGTTCGGACATTTGTTCAGCGGACGGTACAAGGCGTTGAGCTGGCGTTCTGGAACACCAAGTGATTCCGGTTTGAATTTTCGAGCGGCCACCTTTGAACCCTCTCATAAACCGGCAACCTCTTGCCTATTTATGAGATGGGTTCTAAACTGTCCGCATGTCGAGCATTGGAAAACTCATGAAACAGGCTGCGCGCATGCAGCAGCAGATGGAACAAATACAGTCCCAACTCGCGCAACGGACTGTCGAGGCCACCAGCGGCGGCGGCGCCGTCAAAGTGGTCGCCCGGTGCGACGGCTCGATCGCTTCCATCAAGATCGATCCCCAGGCGATCAATCCCGGAGATGCGCAATTGATCGAGGACATGATTCTGACCGCCGCGAACCAGGCTCTCGGCCAGGCAAAAGATATTTCCAACACCGAAATGGGGAGGGTCACGTCGGCTTTTAATCTGCCGGGATTGGGATGACCCAGATGCAAAATTCAATGCCGGCTCTTCGTGAGGAGCAGGATTCAGTTCCGCATTCTTCATTCTGTCTTCTGAGTTCGTAACCGGATGTCCTCCCTTCCAGAATCCCTGACCCAGCTCATCGCGGCGCTGAACGGGCTGCCGGGCATCGGACCACGCTCCGCCGAACGAATCGCGCTGCATCTGGTCCAGTCCGATACCGGCGGGGTCAGGCAATTGGCCGAAGCAATCCTTCGCGCCCGGGAACGGATCCAGTTCTGCTCCCTGTGCGGGGCACTGACGGAGACATCGCCCTGCGGCATCTGCGGTGATTCGCGCCGGGACGCGTCGCTGGTGTGCGTCGTGGAACAGCCCGTGGACATTCTCAGCATTGAAAAGTCCGGCGTCTTTCATGGAAAATACCATGTGCTGGGGGGAAAAATCTCGCCGCTGGACGGTGTCGAGCCGGAGGACCTGCGCATCGCGGACCTGGAAACACGGCTGACCCGCGAGCCCATCCGGGAGCTCGTCATTGCTCTGGGAACCGACGTGGAAGGCGATGCCACCGGCTTTTACCTGGCCAAAAGACTGGCCCGGCAGGGATTGAAAATCACCCGCATCGCACATGGTCTGCCGGCCGGCAGCGGGCTGGAATTTGCCGACGAGCTCACCCTGAGCCGCGCCCTGGAAGGCCGCCGCGAGATGACGTGATGGACCTGGCGAACGGAATGGTACAGTTCACACCGGACGCGGCGCGGCTCACGAGCCGCCCGCAACATGGCTCTTGATTCGCGACGAATTGCTTATGCCCCGACCCTCACTGATTGTCTTCGACCTGGGCAAGGTCCTTGTGGATTTCGATTATTCCATCGCTGCGCGCCAGATCGCCGCGCGCTCCAACCCGCAATTGAGCCGCGACCGGCTTTTCTCGGATCATGCGCCCCTGCTCTTCCGCTATGAAGTTGGACAGATCACCACGGAACAATTCTTCGAGGAAATGCGCGCGATCACCGGCTTCTCGGGAAGCCTCGGCGACTTTGCCGAGCCGTTCGCCGATATTTTCACGGCGATCCCGCCGATGGTCGAACTGCATTCGGTGATGAGGAAGCAAGGGTTTCGCACCTGGATCTTTTCCAATACGAACCCTCTGGCGGTCTCGCATATCCGCCACCATTTCCCGTTCTTCAAGGACTTCGACGGCTACATTTATTCCTATGAGCACGGAGCCATGAAGCCGGACACGAAGCTGTATGAAGTCCTCGAACGGACCACGAAATGCAGCGGGGAAGAGATTGTGTACATCGACGACCGGCCGGAGAACGTCGCGGCGGGCGCCGGACGCGGCTGGCGGGTGGTGTTGCACGAGTCACCCGACAGGACCCGCTCCGCACTCAGAGCAATGGGTTTGCTGAACGATCCTCGGTGTCGGTCGGTTTACTCCGAACCCGAGAGGGATTCCCCCTGATCCAGGCTCAGCAATGTCCCGAGCGGGTAATCCGGGTCGCTGATCGAGAAAAGCCGGTCTGCGATGTCATTTAATGCCAGGCGCGTCGTTTCGAAGCGTTCCGACAGGGTGTTGAAAATGGGCGCCAGTTCATACCGCTGCGCGAGCCGATGATCCCTCGCCGCGCGATACTGGGCGCGCCCCATCTCTTCGTAATACTTCAGATCCGGAAACCCGCGCCTTTCCGCGCGAAAGCGAATCCGGTCCGGAAAGACACCCGACAGGAACAGGGAATAATTCCCGATGTGGGCGCGGATGTGGAAGCTGGTCCGGTCGTCCGCTGTCTGGAGCGCCGTCAACATCTCGAAAAAGTAATCCAGCGGCTTGTCGCGGCCCGGCACGATGCATCGGGCCCGCTCAGCCTGGGCAAATTCCGCCAGCACTTCGGCCACATAATCGGCCACCGCACGATCCTGGATGCCGGAGCGCCGGAAAACCTTCCGCACAAGAATGTAGAAGTAAAACCGACTTGAGACACGCAGGCAACCCCGACGCTCGAGCAGCGCGCGGAACAACGCTTCATCGTCCAGAATCAAGTCGCGCGACCTCTCGTCCGACAGCAATCGTACCAGGCATTCGCCATCGCCAATCCTGCGGCCGAGGATGGATAGGATAAAATCCACGTCCTCAGCGGCGAACTGGACCCGACAGTTGGGTTGAATCATTTTCATCCGCCGGCATTAGTCATTCGACGAATCCACCGATCGCGCTCTTGCGCCTGCGTTTGTGGCCGGCCTTCCGGGCATGATCCAAGATAGAGCAGAAAGAGTTCCAGACAACTTCCCTCACTCGCCGGCGCTATGGCGCCGCGGGTGGATGGGCCATTTCATCCCCATATCATTCATAGCCAGCTTGTTGAGATGATCGCTGGGACAATGAACCCGCGCGAAAGGAACGCCGGCTTTAGCCGCAGGGGTGTTGGGGCTGGCTCTGCCGCATGAATGCGGCGTTCCTGCCCTGCGGTTCATGGGGAGGTTCTTGCTCCCTCGGAGGTGCTCACCGCCCGTGAAACCGGGTCGGGACGCGCTGCTGCGTCCAGGCCGACCGCAGGTTCAGCCCCACCCGGTTCCTGGAAAGTTGCGTCTGCTTTCGAAATGCAGCATGTTTCGGGCGGCACCGACCGCGCGCCGCGCGAACTGCTGTGACTCAATCCATCGAATCCGCAACCGCTCGAATTCCCGTGCGTTCGAAGCGCCAGACCCTGGACTGGAGCCTGATGCTCCTGAGCCAGGAGATCGAAAGCAGCATCGACCATTCTGAATTGGCAGGCTGGGGATTGACCGTCGCGACACAACATCACGGCCACGCGCTAGAGTTGATCCGGCAATATCGGCTCGAAAACCTTGGGTGGCCGTGGCGTCGAAAAATCCGCCGCAACGTCCTGTTTGATTGGGGCAGCGTGGCATGGGTCTTTCTCCTTGTTGCATTCTTCTGGATCCAAGGGAATCGAAGCGGCGTGGCAGCTGCGGGAATGATGGATGCCGCAGCGGTGACGCGCGGCGAATGGTGGCGGTTGTTCACGGCGATTTTCCTCCATGCCGACATCGGCCATCTGGTCGCCAATGCCGGTTTCGGTCTGGTTCTGCTCGGCCTTGCGATGGGCGCGTATGGAACCGGCGTGGGTCTGCTCTCCGCCTATCTCGCAGGCGTCGGAGGCAACGTGCTGGCGTGGCTGATCGATCCGAACCATTTGAGTTTGGGCGCCTCGGGAATGGTCATGGGCTGCGTGGGTTTGCTTGCCGCACAGGCCGTTTCCCTGTCACGCGACAGGCCGCGCCTGCCAAAACCCATGCTCGCGGGATTGGCCGCCGGGGTGATGTTGTTTCTGTTGCTGGGCTCGAGTTCGAGTCCGCAGACGGACCTGGTCGCCCATGCAGGAGGGTTCATCACCGGGGTTCTATTGGGAACCCTGTTGACACTGACACCCCGCGTCACCTCACACCCTGCGGTCAACCTCCTGGCTGGGGCCTTGTTCTCTCTGCTGGTGATCCTGGCGTGGCGGTCAGCGCTGTGGCAAAGCCGGTGACACCGTGGCGTCGGGGCGGGACGCGCTGCAGACTGTGCAGATGGGTTTTGTCCTCTGAGCCTGATGGGTGGAACCCGCGATATTGGCGAAGACTTCATGTTCTCAATGACTTAGGAATCGCATTTCGATGCCTTAAGCCGGGTTAATAATCTTGACCTGTCCGCTTTCCGGCTCTTACCTTGAGGGCTTGTTAGGCAAGTTCATGTTTGCGCAAGTCAAAACCCTGTTTTCCAACGATATTGGGATAGACCTGGGGACGGCAAATTCCCTCGTTTATGTACGCGACCGGGGCATCGTATTACGCGAGCCGTCGGTTGTGGCCATTCAGGCGGGCACCACAAACGTCCTGGCGGTTGGCGAAGAAGCCAAACGGATGCTGGGACGCACGCCGGGAAATATCGTGGCGATCCGCCCGATGAAGGACGGTGTGATCGCGGACTTCGAGATCACCGAAGCCATGCTCCGCCATTTCATTCAAAAGGTGCATCATCGAAAGCTGATCGCGCCGCGAGTTGTCGTGGCCGTGCCTTCAGGCATCACCGAAGTTGAAAAACGGGCCGTCAAAGACTCCGCGACTCATGCCGGAGCGCGGGAGGTATATTTGATCGAACAACCGATGGCTTCGGCCATTGGCGTCGGTTTGCCGGTGCATGAACCGGCGGGCAACATGATCGTGGACATCGGCGGGGGAACATGCGAGATCGCAATCATCTCCCTGGCCGGCATCGTCTTCAGCCGGAGCCTGAGGGTAGGCGGAGACGAATTTGACGAAACGATTGTTGCGCACATGAAACGGGCCTATAACCTGATGATAGGCGAACGCACAGCGGAAGAAATCAAGATACGCATTGGCTCTGCCTTTCCGCTGGAGCAGGAATTAACCATGGAAGTAAAAGGCCGCGATCTGAGCGCCGGACTGCCGAAGACGCTGACGATCCGCTCGGAAGAGATTCGCGAGGCCCTGCAGGAGCCGCTTTCTCAGATACTGGAGTCCGTCCGCATCACCCTCGAACGCTGCCCACCCGAACTGTCCGCGGATCTCATCGACCGCGGCATCGTGATGGCGGGAGGCGGGTCTTTGCTGCGAGGTATCGACCGTCTTGTGGCCGAGGAAACCGGCTTGCCGGTCCACATCGCGGACGATCCGATGAGCGCCGTGGCCGAAGGCACCGGCCGGGTGTTGCAGGAACTCCAATTTCTCAAGCGCGTCTCTTCCAATTCCAAGTAGTTCCGTTTCGCCATCATCACAGCCTGGAACCCAACTGGGTCTGCCAGTCGAACTGTGAATAATTGTCGTCCGCTTAAAGCGATTTCAAAAATCGACCGGGGCTCATTGCTGCGTCTCCAGCCGACCGGCAAGCCGGCGCCGACGGAATCCCGAACGATCCCAACCCATCGATGTTAAAGCGGTCACACTACATAGCCCTTGCACTGGCGGTGCTGGTGACACTGATCCTGCTGAATCTGCCGGGCCAGACCGCAGTCCGGCTCAAACTGGCGATCGGAAGCCTGTTCCTTCCCTTGTTCGGGCTGGCCAATTCCACCCATCAACTCGCCGACAATGCGGGTGAGGCGATCGTCCCGCGAAAGGATCTGCTGAAGCAAAACGATTCCTTGCGCCGCGAAAACCAGGAATTCGGCTTGCGGGAATTGCAGGAGGCCGAAAGCCGGCGCGAAAACAACCGTCTCCGGCATCTCATCGGCTGGCAACAAAAGGCCCCCTGGAAACTCAAACTCGCGAATGTCGTCCTGCGCGAGCCGGCCAATTGGTGGCGCACCGTCCAAATCGACCTCGGGAGCCGGGACGGCGTCCAGGTCAACCTGCCGGTGCTCACGCCCGAGGGGCTGGTCGGAAAGATCCTCACCGTCGGCCTGACCCGCTCGCAAGTCGTCCTGCTCGGCGACCCCAACTGCAAGATCTCCGCGCTGGTGGAAAACGACACGCGCAACATGGGAATCATCGAATCCGCCGGCCCGTTCGATGGTTCGTTGCTGACCCTCGATTACCTGTCCAAGGACGCAACCCTTAAGCCCGGCGAAAACGTCGTTTCCAGCGGCCTGGGCGGCATCTTCCCGAAAGGGATCCCGATTGGAAAAATCGTGGATTCACGCCAGGTCGAGGACGGACTTTACACCGAAGCCCGGGTCCGGCTGGCCGCCAATCTCAGCGGGCTGGAGGAGGTATGGGTGCTGTTTCCATGAACCCCCTCAATTCCATCCTGCTCCTCCTCGCGACCTTCCTGGCCGTGTTCTGGGAGGGAGCATTCAACGGCATCCGCCATCTCTTCGGCGCGCAGATCGACCTGTTGCCCGCCCTCGTTGTCTATGCCGGCCTGTGCGGCGGGTTGACCACCATGACCCTGGTGGCGGTGATGGGAGGATTGCTGTTCGACACCCTTTCGGCCAATCCGCCGGGCGTCACCGTGCTCCCGTTGTTTGTGTCGGGCTTCGTGCTGCACAGCCAGCGGGAACTGGTGCTTCGCGACCAGCTTTTTGCGCAATTCGTCCTCGGGCTGGCCGCGAGCGCGGCAGTCCCGGTGCTGACGCTCCTGCTGCTGCTCACCTCCGGCCATACCCCGATGCTGGGCTGGGGCTCGCTCTGGCAATGGATCGTGATGACCCTGGGCGGCGGGGTGGCGACGCCGGTGGTGTTTCAGTTGTTCGACCTGTTCGACCGCGCGCTGAATTATCGCCGCACGACGGAAACCAGTTTTCGCCTCGACCGCCAGATACGGCGGGGCAGGAATTAATGAGTCCAAAGTCTAAAATCCAAAGTCCGAAGCTTCGATGCTGATTTTCGACCAATTGAAGCGGAACGACCCGCAACTGCGCCTGCTCACCTTCGTGGTATTGGGCGGCATGGCCGCGCTGCTGGCGTCGCTTTGGTGGATCCAGGTGGTTTCGGCGCGCGATTACCAGGAAAACCTGGAAACACAATCCTACCGCACCGTGCGCATCCCGGCGGTGCGCGGAAAAATTCTGGACCGCAACGGCAGCGTGCTCGCGGACAACCAGCCCAGTTACAATGTGAGCCTCTACCTCGAGGAACTCCGCGTGCCGTTCGAGGCCGCCTACACGGCCGAGGCGATCCAAATCAGGAGCCGGCTCGCCGGACAACTCCACCAGAAGGAAAAGCTGCTCGGACACAAGCTGAGTTCAAAAGAAAGAAAAGCGTTCACCCTCGATGTCCAGCAGAGGAACCGGATACAGGAGCAAACGCATTATGAAGTCGCCAGCAACGTCGTGCAACAGGTGAGCCGGCGACTGGGCCAGCCGCTCACGCTCGATTACACCAACTTCGAACGACACTATGAAGAGCGCCTCGCCCTGCCCTACCCCGTCGCCCGGAGGCTCGATCCGGTCCAAATCGCGCGGTTTGAAGAACAAGCCAACAGCCCGATGGGCGTTGACCTGGAAATCCAGTCCCTGCGCATGTATCCCTATGGCAACACCGCGGCACACCTGCTCGGCTATCTCCATCGCGACGACCGTTCGGTGGAAGGCGAGGATGCCTTCTTTTCCTACCGGTTGCCCGACTACCGGGGAGCCATCGGCATCGAAGCCGGCTACGACTTGCAGCTCCATGGCCGGGCCGGGGAGGCATCCGTGCTGGTCAACAACCTGGGTTACCGCCAGGCGGAAAACATCTGGACACCAGCGGAACCCGGCCGGAACGTCGTGCTGACCATTGACGTGCGTCTCCAACAGGCGGCCGAACGCGCGCTGCAGGTTTACGGCCCGACCACGCGTGGCGCTGCGGTGGTCATGGACGTTCACACCGGAGATCTCCTCGTCCTGGCGTCCTCGCCTGTGTTCGACCCGAATGATTTCGTCCGGGGCTTTCCGCCGGGCGAGTACGAGCGAATGCAGGCGCTCGGCGCCGAAAAAAACCGGGCCACCTTCGAAAATTACGCGCCCGGCTCGATCTTCAAACCCGTCGTCGGCCTCGCGTGCCTCGAAGCCGGGATGGACCCGAACGCCATCATTTATAATCCCGGCTACATCTATGTGGGACGCCGCCGCATTCGCGATCTGGCCAGCCCGGGCCAGTACGATTTCCGGCGCGCCGTCATGTTCTCCAGCAACACCTATTTCATCACAAACGGCATGAAGGCGGGAATTGAAAACATCCTGAGACTGTCGCGGCGCCTGCACCTGGGCGAGCGCGCCGGCCTGCCCACGCGCCAGGACACGCCCGGCATCCTGCCCGGTTTGAAGCGGATTCGATCGAACTGGTTTGACGGCGACACGGCCAACATCTGCATCGGCCAGGGGGAAATAGCGGTCACTCCGCTGCAGATGGCTGTGATGACCGCCGCGCTGGCCAACGGCGGCAAGGTGCTGTGGCCGCGCCTGGTGGACCGCATCGAATCCCAGGACCCAACCTCAGGCGAGCCGCCGACGGTGTTGCCCAGCGGACGCGTCCGCGATGAATTGGGAGTCAGCCCGCGCAGTCTTCAGATCCTTCGGGACGCCATGCGGGATGAAGTGGAGGACGCCGGCACCGGCGCGCGCGCCGTGGTGCCCGGTCTGCGCATTTGCGGCAAGACCGGCACGGCCCAGGTGACCAACGAACACAATCAGGAGGTGGACCGAACCACGTGGTTCATCTCG
This sequence comes from Limisphaerales bacterium, assembly GCA_003159675.1. Lineage (GTDB taxonomy): Bacteria > Verrucomicrobiota > Verrucomicrobiia > Limisphaerales > BOG-1460 > BOG-1460. The sequence goes on along the minus strand of PLQC01000118.1, from coordinate 11,431 downwards.
TTTGCGCCTTACGAAAAGCCCCGCTATGCCGTGGTCGTCATGGTCGAAAGCGGCAATTTTGGCAGCACGACCTGCGCGCCGATCGCCGCCAAAATCTATGAAGCCATTCTGGAAGGCGAGCGGGACAACGCGCAGAAGACCCTGGCGCAGGCACCATGAACAGGAAGTTTGAAACCAAGGTTTGGACTGCCGGAACGTCGGGCTGTTGCGTCTCCCGCCGGTCCAGCGCTCAGCCGTTCCTTGTCATTTGCCGCCATGTTTGAAGATACCCTCAACGAACGCCAGTCGCGGATCGACAAGCTTCAGATGGCTGGACTGTTCGGCCTGATGTTGCTGGGGGCGGCCTTCGTTTACAGCGCCACCATGGTCGGTGAATCCGCCGGCGCAGCGTCCTGGTACAGCCAGAGCTGGTTCAAACAGATCGTGTGGTATGTCCTTGGGACAGGGCTGGCCGTCGGGATTTGTTGCGTGGATTATCACACGCTGTCCCGCTGGTCGTTCATCGCCTATTGGACGGCGATACTCCTGCTGGTCGTGGTGTTGATTCCCCACATCGGCAGCACGCATGGCTGGGGAGCGCGGCGGTGGATCGACCTGGGGCCGTTCCAGGGCCAGCCTTCCGAGTTCGCGAAGATCTCGTTCATTCTGGCCCTGGCCAACTTTCTGAGCCGGCCGGTGGAAGAATTGAGTCATCCGCTGAACTTCTGGAAGGCCATCGGGCTGATGCTGCTGCCGTTCCTGCTCATCTTGAAGGAGCCGGACCTGGGTTCCGCGCTGGTGTTGCTGCCGACGGGGCTGGCGATGTTGTTTGCGGCCGGCACGCCCCGGCGTTTCCTGGCGCGGCTTTTTGGCGGCGTGGGAATCCTGGCCGCATTGTTTCTGGTGGACGTGTTGTTCGCTCCACCGAATTGGCAAATCAAACTGGAAGACTACCAACGGCGTCGGTTGCTGGTGTACTTCAGCAAAGACTACACTCCATCTTCTCATGCGTCGAAGATGGAAGTGGACCGCCTGCGCAAGCAACAATTCGATGATTCACACAATGTGCGACAGGCATTGATATCCGTGGGCTCCGGCGGGCTCGCGGGCAAGGGGTGGCGACAGGGAACCCAGAATGCCCTGGGTTATCTGCCGCGAAAGGTGGCGCATAATGACTTCATCTTCTCCGTCATTGCCGAGGAGGAGGGATTTGTCGGAAGCGTGATCGTGATCACGCTGTATTCGGTGGTCCTGTTCACCGGAATCAGGATTGCCGGCCAGGCGCGCGATCGCCTGGGCAGAGTGCTGGCGGTGGGCGTCGTGACGCTCCTGTTCAGCCATGTCTTCATCAATATCGGCATGAATGTTCGGATCATGCCCGTGACGGGCGTGCCACTGCCGCTGCTTTCTTACGGCGGATCTTCAGTGCTCGGCTCGTTGATCGCCATGGGCATGCTGCAAAATGTGTATCTCTATCGAAAGGCCTACTAAAACTATGAGTGACAGAAATTTCTCCCGGCGCCGGCGCGGCGGAATGCGTTTCCGCCCCAGCGGCGGGCTCGGCCATTCCTCCCAAAAACCGGACCGGGAAGCAACCGAAGCCCGCGCGGAGGCGACGGGCATCCCCGGGGCCAATGAAAAAGTGTACGATCGCCGACACGCGCAGGAAATCGACCGTGCCGAGAACATTGCCGCCGGGCTGCCGCCCGAGGGAATGGCTCCGCATCCGGCGGCCGATGCCCCCGCACCGAAGGGAGTTTTTCGCGAGCCCCATCCCGAAACTCCCGCGCAGGTGGAGGAGGAAAAAGCCTTCGAGCCGGTGAGGGTCCAGGAATCCCCCAAAGGCATCATGGAAACCTTGCGGGTCGCCGCCACCACGCTCGTCAAAAAAGTCCAGCGCCTGATCAAGCCGGTCAAGAAGGTCCACAAGGAAGTCCTCATCAACGCGGAAACACTCGAAACCCGTGTGGCGGTCTCCGAGGACGGCCGCCTGGAAGAGTTCAACATCGAACGCACCACCGAGGAGCGCCTGGTCGGCAGCATCTTCAAAGGCAAGGTTCGCAACCTCGAAGACGGCTTGAAAGCCGCCTTTGTGGACATCGGTTTCGAAAAGAACGCGTTCCTCCACTACTGGGACATCGTGCCCAGCAGCTTCGACAGTGGCGTGGAAATCGTCGAGCGCGAGGGTCGTCGCCGCGACAAGCCGAAGATCACCCAGAAGGATATTCCCCGGGTGTATCCACCCGGCAGCGACATCATCGTGCAGGTGACGAAGGGTCCGATTGGCACCAAGGGCCCGCGCGTCACGACCAATCTGGTCGTGCCCGGGCGCTACCTCGTCCTCCTGCCCAATTCGGACCAGAGCGGCATCTCCCGGAAAATCGAGAACCAGCAGGAGCGCCAGCGATTGAAGAAAATCCTGCGCGAACTCTCGATTCCGGATGGGATGGGTGTGATCATGCGCACCGCCGGTGAAGGGCAGCAGAAGCGGTATTTCGTGCGGGATATGGCGTTGCTCCTCGAAGAATGGCGCGCGGTCCAGGAGCGCATCAAGAGCCATCCCCCAGCCACCTGCGTCTTTCAGGAGCCGGATTTGATCGAGCGCACGGTGCGCGACTTCCTCACCGAAGACGTGGAACGCATCGTCGTGGACAGTCCCAAGGCGTACGACCGCATGCGGGAAATGATTTCGAAAATATCGAAGCGATCCGCCAACAAGGTCAAGGTGTACGCCGACCCGCAGCCGATCTTCGATCGTTTCAACATCACCAAACAACTGGAGAACGCGTTCTCGCGACAGGTGCACCTCAAGAGCGGCGGCTATATCGTCATCGACGAAACCGAAGCCCTGGTCGCCATCGACGTGAACACCGGTCGTCACAAGGGAGGCAGGGACCAGGAAGCCTCGATCCTCAAGGTCAACCTGGAGGCCGCCGAGGAAATCTGCCGGCAGCTTCGCCTGCGCAACATGGGAGGGCTGATCGTGCTCGACTTCATCGATATGAAAGGGCGCCGCGACCAGCAGTCCGTTTATCAGCGCGTGAAGGAGGGTCTGCGCCGGGACAAGGCCAAGACGCACATCCTGCCGATTTCACAACTGGGCTTGATGGAAATGACCCGGCAACGCCATTCGGAAAGCGTGCGCGCGGCCGTCTATGATGACTGCCCCTACTGCAAAGGCCGCGGCAAGGTCAAGAGCGCTCTGACCATGAGCGTCGAGATCCAGCGCAAGCTCGGCGAGATCCTTAAAAAACGGCCGCGCGATGAATCCGACTTCCAACTGCGCGTCGTCGTTCATCCCACCGTGCTCGAACGCCTGCGGAACGAGGACGAAAAGCATGTGATCGAACTGGAGAAACGCTACTTCGGCAAACTCTACTTCCGGGCCGACCCGGCCATGCACGCGGAACAATTCAAAATTGTGAATGAGGCGAACAATGAGGAGCTGGCCAGCGTCGGCACTTAGGAAAATCGCCATCCACCCTTTCCGGATCCGCCCGGACCGAAATGGATTTCCGGCACAACGTCCGGAAATTCCGAGAACAAAAGCATCCCGCGCCGGAACGCGGGGCGCTTTGCATCGAAGATTGCCTCACTCGACCCGCTTGAGGACGACGAGCCATCCCGTCGAATCCGGGGCATTGCCCCCCAACACAAGCGTTTCGCCCCTGGACAGTGGTTGGATCCTCTTCAGAACTGGCTCGCCCTTCCCGATCAGGGAGACTTCGACGTGCCGGCCATCGACATCCGTGACGCCGATTTTGCATTTGTCGCTCAAGGTCACCTTTTCAGCGCCGCCTCTGGGAACGATAAAGTGTTCCCGTCTCACCTCGAAGTAATTCTTCCACCTGAGTGGCAATTCCCTGAGTTTCTTCAGGACCTCGGCGTCCACCGGTTTATGGTTGTGGTCGGGGGATTTCTCGGCGTCGGTCGCCCAGACGAGCAAGGCCTGGAACTTCAAGTCCTTTGCCGGGGCGGCGATGCCGGTGAATGTCATCAAAAAGCACAGCGCCGCCAGCCAGCCGGGGCAGACAGATAGGGGCTTTTTGAATCTCATTTTGCCGCGGAGCCTATCAATGAACCGCCTTCTCCGCAAACCCGCTTTCCGCCGGATACGAGAGCCAAACCAGCGTCGTCCCGTTGGCGTCATCCTGATACGTAAATGCGGCGGAGTCGGGCGAAGTCATTTCCGTTTCCGGCCGCGCCAACACTCCCGGTCTGCCGAGCTCCAGGACGGCGACAGCCGCAACGATCACCAGCGCCGCCACCGCGCCGGTGGGCACGAGAAACCGTCGCAATCGGCCAAAAAAGGACACGGATGGGGCCGTCGCCGGGGCGGGTTCCAGGCGCTGGATCAACCGTTCAATCCTGGACCAGTAGCACTCGCGCGATTCCGGAACTTTCAAACCGGGCTCGAATCCGGCCAGCGCCCGGCGCGTATTGCGCAATTCAGCGACGAGATCTGCGGCTTCGGCATCGCGCGCCACAAGTGCGGCCGCGTCACGCGCCTCTTTTTCGGGCAATTCGCCGTCGAGAAAGGCCTGCAATTTGAGTTGTTGCTCCGAGGTCATGATCATGATTCACTCGAAATCACCGATGCACACGGATCGACACGGATAACAAACATATCCGCGAATTTCACGAATTCCCACGAATTAGAACCAAGACGAGTCCATTCGCTATCATTCGTGTAATCATTAGCGGATAAATTCGCTTGTCTGTATCCGTGTTCATCTGTGTTCATCCGCGGTTAAATTTCTGCTTTCAAATCCGCCAGCCGGGCCGCCAGTTTCCGGCGCGCGTAAAACAGCCGCGACATCACCGTGCCGATCGAACAGCCCATGGTCCTGGCGATCTCTTTGTATTCCATTTCCTCAAATTCATGCAACACGAGCACGGTTCGGTGCTCGTAGGAAAGCAGGTCCATGGCGCGATCGATTCTCTGCCTCAACTCGCCGCGCTCGAGTCGTTCGGTCGGATTCACCGTCACCACCGGCATCTGCCGCTCGACGCCGCCCGATTCCTCGTCCATCTCCTCGATGGAGTCGGTCCGCTGCCGCTTTTGCTTGCGGAGTTCGTCCAGGCACAGATTGATCACAATCCGCGTCATCCAGGTGCTGAAGCTGGATTCACCCTGGAATTGCTTCAGCCGATGCCAGCCTTTCACCCAGGCTTCCTGAGAAAGATCAAGTGCCTCATCCTCATTCCTCACCATGCTGTAGGCCCGGGCGTAAATTTTGTCGCGATGCCGGGCCACCAGTTCCTCAAACGCCCCCGTGTCCCCCGCCCGCGCGGCCCGCACCAACGTCGCGTCTTCGGCGGAAGAATGATCAGTTTCAGCCATGCTTTGGACGGGGGATCAACCGGATTTATTCAAGGCATTTACAGTCTCCCCTTGGTGCTGGGGAGCCGTCCGGAAATCCGCGGATCGCGCCGGCAGGCGGCGTCCACGGCCTTGGCAAAAGCCTTGAAGAGGGACTCCGCAATGTGGTGGGGTTCGTCCCCGTAAAGCAGTTCCAGGTGGAGGTTGCAGCGCGCTTCATTGGCAAACGCCTGAAAAAACTCCCGGGCCAGTCCGAAACGGAACGCGCTGGACATGTCCTGGCTTCGTTCGGACCGGGTGATTGCCTTGTGCGCCAACGCGTTCAAACCGCGCCAGACCAGAAAGGGCCGCCCGCTGAAATCCACCACGCATCGCGCAAGGCACTCGTCCATGGGCACATAGGCCTCGCCCGTGAACGGGTTTTTTGGATGAAACCCGGCGCCATATCGGCGGATGCCCCGTTTGTCCCCGAGCGCCTTCGCGAAGGCTTGGCCCAAAGCAATGCCGCAATCCTCGACGGTGTGATGCGCGTCCACATCCAAATCGCCCTCGCAGCGGAGCTTCAGGTCCACAATCGCGTGCCGCGCAAACAGGGTCAACATGTGGTCGAAAAATGGAATCCCGGTATCGATCGCGGACGTGCCCGAGCCGTCGAGGTTCAGGCGGATCGAGATGCGGGTTTCCTTGGTGGAACGACTGATTTGTGAGCGCCGACTCTTCATTTCGGGTGTTATTAAAGCAAATCAACAGAAGAAACAATGTCGATTCGCGCACGGCGTCCCCATGCGGGGGCAGCATGGTGCGTTTGTAATGATGTGAGGGCCTGTTGCCCAAACCGGGCGAAGCGCGGACAGCCTTGCCCGCGCAAATCCTGAATGCATGAGGATGGGAGGAATTCCCCCGAGATATCCCAATGCGCGGACTCAGCGGTCCGCGCTCCAAATCTTTGGGCAACACGCCCTCAGGAAGCGCCCGTTGGGCTTGCCTTCACAAAGGTGTCCGGAATGGCCGGCCGGATTGGAACATTTTCAGGAGTTCGCCCGCTTCCGCGACGGCGTCCTTTTCACCGGCGGCGGCGGCGGCATCCCGGGCCGTTTGGGCCATGGCGATGGCCTCGGGAAATCGCCCGGTCTCGGCGTAAGCCGCGGCGAGCGTTGACAGGCAATCAGCCCGCTTGTTTCCTGTCAGCTCGCACGCCTGACGCGCTAGCTTCACCGCCTCATCCCCGTCGCGGAGTTTCGGGTCCGGTTCCGAGGACAAAATCCTGGCAAGCCGGTTGAGCGCTTCGGGAAAATCGGATTTCAAGCGCAGCGCGGCGCGGAACTGGGCAATGGCTTCTTTGGATTTGCGCTGCTGCTCCAGCGCCAATGCAAGCCGGTAATGGGTCGCGGCATCGTCGCGTCCCAACTGAAGAGCCCGGGCGAATTGCTCCTCCGCGTCTGACGGCTTGTTTTGCTCCAAAAGCGCAAGGCCGAAGTTGAAGCGGTATTCGGCGTTGGTTGGATCCCGATGCACGGCTTCGGCAAATTGCGGCAGGACTTCGTCAAGGTACGGTTGAGCCTGGCTGTTCCGGCCTGCGTTGACCAGGGCAAGCGCCAGATTGAAACGCGCCATCACATAGTCAGGCTGCAGCCGGAGAGCCTTGGTGAATTGTTCGATTGCCTCGTCGTACTTGGCCAGGTTCAGGAACACGGTCCCGAGGTTGAAATAGGCTCCGGGATTGTCCGGATCGGCCTGAATCGCCTGGGCGAAATGATGTCCTGCCTCGGCCCAGCGGCCTTGTTTCACCAACACAACACCCATGTTGTCGTGCGCCATGCCATATCCGGGGCTGTCCTGGAGGGCGAGGGCAAGGTGGCGCGCGGCTTCGTCCAACCGACCGCGGGTCAATAAGGCGGTGCCCAGATTGAATTGCCCGGCTGGATAATGCGGATCCAGCCTCACCGATTCGAAATAGGAATCCAAAGCTTCCTCGCTCCGGCCCTGGTCTTCCAATGCTTTGCCGAGGAAGTTCTGAGCGATGGAGTTGGCCGGCGCCAACCGGACAGCCCGTTGGAAAAGACTGACTCCATCCCGCCAGAACTGCAATTGAAACTCTGTGACGGCCAGGCATCCGGCCAATACCAGCGCTCCGGCAGCGGCGAGCACGGGCCGCTTGAACTTCCAGGAGCCCACCAAATCGTCCAGCCCCCAAACCAGGACGATGAAGAGTCCAATGCCGGGAAGGTACATGTATCGATCGGCCATGGATTGCGGTCCCACCTGCACGAAACCAATCGTGGGAACGAGCGTTCCAAGAAACCAAAACCAGCCGACCGGCAGGTAAGGATGGCGCTTCGCCAGGAAGAGGAACAAGCCGCTCAGGGCTGTCAGCACGAACGCCAGGACGATGGTTTCAGCCACCGGCCAGGGTGCATGCGGGTAAGGATAGGTCGGGGACAGATTCGCCGGCCACACTGTTTTGGAAAGATAGCCGCCGTATGCGAGAATCGCGTTGGCGATCCGCCAGCGGAACCCGAGGTTCTGAAGTGATTGCACGGCCCCTCCGGCTTTCTGGGCCGAATACGTCACGATGCTCGCAGCCAGCGACAGCGTGAGGAAGGGAATCTTCTCGCGCACCCACCCGGCCACGGACCCGGCGCGCTGCAGCGGCCAGAAATCCATCAGGAGAAGAACAAAGGGCAGTGTTACCAGCATCGGTTTGCACATCAGGCCGAGCGTGAACAGCAGCCAGGCAAGCCCATAGCGAGCGCGGCCCGGCCGCCTCACGTATTGCGAGTAAGCCAGCAGGGTGAGCATCCAGAAAAACGCGCTCAGCACATCCTTGCGCTCGGACGCCCAGGCGACGGATTCCACGTGCAACGGATGCCACGCGAACAACGCCGCCACGAAAGCGCTGCGCCACAAGGCTCCCGTTGTTTGCTTCAACAACACGAACAGCAGCAATGTATTGGCAATATGGAAAAGCAGACCCATCAAGTGGTGACCGGCGGGATCGAGGCCGAACAGGCTGCAGTCCAGCATGTGCGATATCCAGGTCAGCGGATGCCAGTTGCTGGCGTAATCCGTGCTGAATGCCCAAGCCATTCCGGTCCAGGTCAACCCTTGCGTGACATGGAAGTTCTCGACGATATATTGCTGATCGTCCAGGTTGATGAAGTGGTGGCGGGTGGCCGGCCAATAGCAGACCAGAGTCACGAGCGCGAGCGCGAGGCAGATTCCGGTGAACTGTTTCACGCCGGGTTCAGGGTCAGTGTGACGAAAGGGCGCCGGCCCGGGGCAGTCGTTGTTTGATTTCATCGATCTGCTTTTGAAGCTGCAAAGGAGCGGGCGAAACCCTCTTGGCCATTTCAAGATATTCCACCGCGCGGTCCAGATTTCCCTCCTGCTCTTCCAGGTGAGCGAGGTGCACTGTGATCTGATCCAACGAGTAATTGTCGGGCATGCCCTTCCCCGACTCCTGCTTCTGCCACAATCGCAAGGCGGCCAGCCAGACGTTCCGGGCGCGGCCCGCATCATGGCGGTTGTCGTAATAAAGGTTACCCAGTTCGAATAGCAGTTCGTAGCTGTCCGGGTTGGCGCGCAGGCCCTCGCGCAGAAACTGTTCGGCTTCATCAACCTTCCCCAGATGCTTACGCATCCAATAGGAGGCGACGGTGTAGGCCTCGATACGGTGTGGATCCAGCTCCGCCGAAATGCGGAGCCATGGCAGGATCTCGCGGATATTTCCGCCTTGCAAATGCGTGTGCAGGGTCGGGCGAAAGTGCCGGCCGAAGCGATCGATCCAATCGGTTGGCGGCCCAAGAAAACCGCCTTCCGATTTGGGTTCCTCTTTCTCGTCGGGATGGGAGACATCGTTGTCGTTCTCCTCCGCCTGCCGGGCCTCATCAAAAATGGACGGGTAATAGCCGCTGTGGAAGGAGATGTCTGCTTTCACGAAAAAGTGATTCGCGAACAACTGGCGGCTTTCGCCGAACAGGAGTGCCAGCATGCTTTCCGACGGTGAGCGATGGGTCCAGCGCGGTGTACGAAGCTGGAGCACTGTCCCGAGTGAAAACGCAACAGCCAGCAGCGACAGCAAAATCAAAATGGCCCGGGACGACTTCACGTGGCGAGCACTTTGCGCCGGAAAACAAGCCAGGCGGCGAACAGGAACACCACCACGTAAACCGCGGCGTACAACGTGGCAAGGAGACAATCGAGCCATGGGATCCGAGGCCAGTCATAAATGATGATGTCGCGCACGTCGAACCATTCCAGGTGCGGAATCAAAAAATAAAGCGTGTAAAGCATCGTCCGCGCCGGCTCCTTTTGCCCAAGCGCCACCGTATTCAAATGGCCGCCGAGCAGAAGAATTCCGAGCACGGCGAAAAAGCAGATGGTGACGTTTTCCGCCGGTGACGTGAAGATGACCGAGCCGAACAGCACCAGGGCAATCACGACCGCCAGCATCGTCCATTGCAACCAGAGCGCCTGAAAATACTTCAAGACCGGCCATGCGTGCTCGCGCGAGCCGCTGATGACGCCGAAGAACAGGTAAAAAACCGCCAGAGCCACAGCGACGGCCAGCCAGCAGCCGAGAAACTTTCCGGTGATGACCTGGGCACGCGTGACCGGTTTCGCCAGGAGCGGGAAGATGGTGCGGTTCTCGCGCTCGGCGGGGATCTGGCGCGCCGTGGTGGTGATGGCGATGACGAGCGCCGAAATCCAGATGAGCAGCAGGCAGATTTCCTTGAGGTAACGCGCAATCCGGTCGTCGTGGAAAAAATTGACGCTTCCGAGCAGCAACGTGATCAGGGCCGTGAGCACAAACAGCACGTAAAAGTCCTTGCGCCGATACAGTTCTTTGATCACGACTCCAGCGATCGCAAGAATCTTGTTCATATCAGGGTTGAGGCTGGTATTCGACAACCTTCAGGAACACCTGCTCCAGGTTGCAGTGATACCGGGCCATGAGATCATCCACACGTCCTTCCACCTTCAGTTCGCCCTGGTGCAGAATGGCGACGCGATCGCAGATGGTTTCCACTTCACCCAGTTCGTGCGAAGAGAAGAAGACGGTTTTGCCTTCCTCCTTCAGGCGCCGGATGATTTCGCGCACCTTCATCCGGCCCAGCGGATCGAGACCGCTGGTGGGTTCGTCCAGGAGCAGCAGATCGGGATTATTGATGAGCGCCTGGGCCAGGCCGGCGCGCTGCTGCATGCCCTTGGAGTAGGTGCGGATGGGCTGACGGCGCGCGTGTTCGAGTTCAACCAGTTTCAACAAGCGGTCAATTCTGGATTCGGCCTCGAGTTTTGGAATTTCAAACAGGCTCGCGTAGAAACGCAGCAGCTCCTCGACCGTCAGGAATTTGTAGTAATAGGTCAGTTCAGGCAGATAGCCGATCCGCTGCCGCGCAATCGGCTCCCGCACGTCAACGTCGAACAGGTGCGCCGTCCCTTCGGTGGGCTTCACATAGCCGAGCAGCACGTTCATGGTCGTCGTCTTACCCGCGCCATTGGGACCGAGGAATCCGAACACCTCGCCCGCGGAAACATTCAAATTCAGACCCTTCAACGCCAGGTTGACGGTTTGCTTCAAATCGCGGCTGCGGTACTCAACGCGCAGGTCTTCTGTCCTGAGGATCGAGCTCATCGTTCTTTAAAGAACATACGAGAAAGGTTGAAGAGATCGAGAGAAAATTCGGCGGACGCCATCCATAAGCAAAAAAGCCCGGAGCACGAATGCTCCAGGCTCTGAAATGCTTGGGTTGAATTAATTACGGCAGGTTGTGACCATAGGTTGAACCCGAAAGAGAACAAGTCGGGGAAACGGTGACGTTGACCCCTGGGCTGTAAGTACCTTGAGCCGGACACGCGGGCAGGTTCCCGGTAGAAGTCAACTTCACATAATTAGTAAGGTTGGCCATGACGTATGTGGCTGACGACGCAAGACTGTTTTCCAGCGCATACTGCTGCATCGCGGCGTCATATTGCCGGAGGTTGTTGATGCAGGCGTTCATTTGCGATGTCGTACGGGCTCTCACGAAGTTCGGAATTGCGATTGCCGCCAACAGGCCGATGATGGCCACGACGATCATGATTTCAACGAGTGTAAATCCCGCCATGCGAGAAGTCTTAATGTTCATA
>PLQC01000021.1 GCA_003159675.1 Limisphaerales bacterium | reverse complement strand
TTGCTGTAAAACCATTCGCTCGGGAACGGGTCGGTTCCGGCAATTTACAATGGATGCACTCCTCTCCACCCGACAGGTGCCGTTGGGAAAAGAAGACCATGAGAGGGTCGTGCTGACGTTCGATGGGGCGATGGTGGTAATCACAGGCGGTTACGCGAGAACGGGTCAATTCCCAGCGGACTTTTTGAGCATCAATTTTTGCAGCGCGGCCTGTTGTTCCGGCGTGGTGGCGTAGGGCAACAGTTGGGAGGTGTCATCCGGCCACTGTCCGTTGTGGGCCGCCCTGAATGCTTCCCAAACAGGATTCATCGTGGGCGCAATTTCCTGGGACAAGAATCCCGTGGTGCCAGAACCGGTGGGCCCAATGCCGTAGCGGGTATCGAACACATCATCCACCGGCGCCTTCTGCGTTATGATCACATCACCACCCATGCCCAGACTTTTTACGGTTGCGGCGGGTGCGATCTCCCACCGTTGCAGAATGGCGTCCTCCACCGGCGAGTCGAAATACGGCTCCAATTGAGCGAGATCGGTCGGCATCTGTCCGCTGTTGTCCCGCATATACCCGGTCAGTCCTTTCTCTAGCATGGACGCAACTTGGCTTTCGCCGGCACTCCGTAGTGTGCTCAAAGCGCGTCGGTAATCGGCTTCGGTATGGAGCTCTCCCCGGGCGGCATTCAGCCAATCCTGCTCCGTCACGAACCGAAGCTCGGGGATTTTGGCGGTCGGATCTTGTGCGAGTCGTTGCTTGAGTTGGCCAACCCGGGACAGCCAGGATTGCGCGGCAGTTTTTGTGGAATCATTGTCCGGTTGAACAGCCGCCGCTTTCAACCGGGTCATTTCACCGCGCAATTTCAGAAGCTCGGCGGTGTTTTGCTTCAACTGTGCGTTTTCCTGCTGCGACATGGCCAGCCGGTTTGCCGCCTCATCGCGTGCGCGTTGGAGTTCCCGGATTTGTTCGGCCAGTGGCATTTGTTGTTGCTGAAGCGTCTGAACCTGGGTTCGCAAACTTGAAACCTGGCGGCCTTCGTAGATTCCCGTTCCCACGGCGGCAATCGTGGCGGCGATGAGGGCTTTTTGCAGTGTAGTCATGGCGATGGCTTTGGTGGCGGTGGCGGTGGCGGTGGCGGTGGGGGCGAGGGTCGTTCCGGTCAGCACGGCGGCGGTGGAAATCGTGACGTCCAGACCGACCGGCGCGGCCTGCACGGCGTTGGCGGAAATGACGACGACGAGTCCGCTCGCACCGATGGTGACATTACGATTGGAGAACAATTCGCGCAACCGTTCGACGGCCCGGCTGACGCGTTTTTGCGCGGCGTCTTCGGACGTACCGAGGGTTTGCGCCATCTCGCGGGCGGATTTGCGCTCAAAGTAGCGGAGCAACAGCGCGTCGCGGTCCGCTTCGCTCAACTCGCCCAGCGCGGCATCGAGATGCGGTGCGACGCGTTCCCAAAGAGCGTCGGGTTCGGTGGCAAGCAATTCGTTCATGGCGGCGACCTCCTGTTCGCGGGCGCGACGGCGCACATCGGATCGGACGGCGTTGGCGGCAAGGTTCTGCGCGGTACGGTGCAGCCAGCCGGACAAAACAGGACGGTCCGTGAGTTCCCCGGCGTGCCTTGCCAGGGCCACAAAGACACCCTGCGTCACGTCCTCGGCCAGGTGCGAATCGCGAACCATCCGCAACGCGGCGGAAAAAACCTGGTCAACGTGGCGCCGGACGAGTTCGGCAAACGCCGCTTCCGAGCGGGACTCGCTGTAATCCCGCAAAAGCTGTTGGTCGGCCAGACTGTTCACTCATTGAATAGTAACCGCCGCCGCTCAAATCGGACACGAAACAAAGAGATTCCGGCAACCTGCCGGTTCAGTCGTGACCCACGCTGCGAACATAGCCGGGCCGTCCACCGAGGTCCACGCCGCCTCCGGCCGGCGCTCGGTGTAATCCCGCAAAAGCTGCTGGTCGGTCGGACTGTTCACTTGCTGAATAGTACCCATTGGCGCTTAATTTGGACAGGGAACAAAGAAGAATTCCAACTTTCGGCCGCGTGTTGCAACGCAACCAGGTTCACCGGAGATGAGTGCATTGCCCGCGAGAGGTCAGTCGGCGCCCAGGACGTTCATCGCAGGCAGCGGGCGGCCGGTCGCGTCGAAAACGGAATTCGCATCCGGCCGGGCCAAGCGGCCGGTGGCACCCGGCGTGAAGGTGGCCTCAGGATGCCAGTAAAACACTCCGATGCCATGTCCTCCGGAGGCCTCTTTGACCGCCTGGATGACATCGGTGAGGAACTGCTTCTGTCCCGCGGGCGTTTGCGGCCAGATCATGTTCCGCGCCGCGGCCGGCGACGGGTGGATGTCCCGGGACGGGTATGCGGTTTCGACCACCATCACGTCTTTGTGGTAACGCCGGATTGTTTTGCGCAGGTTGTCGCGGAGGTTTTTGATCGTTCCGTGCCAGTGCGGGTAGTAACTCTGGCCGATGATGTCGTAGTCCACGCGCGCGGCGGCGAGGTGATCGAAATACCACCGGGTCACGCGCCAGCCGCCGCCGCAGTCGATGTGAATGATGATGCGGACGTGATCCTGGGGAGTGGTGGCGGAACGGACCCCGCGATGCCGGCGTTGAGGAGCCGGAGGAAGCGGCCCCACTGCGCGGCATCGTCGTAAGGCCCGGGCGGCGCGATCACTTTCACGTCGCCTTCAAACACCTTGACGGTGGAGACCGGCACTTTCACCTGGCCGTCGGGCCACAACATTCCGCCCGTGATCTCGTTGCCGACCTGGACGAAATCCGGTGTTGCGCCTGCGTCTTTCAGCGGCCGGATGACCTGAGCGGTGTAGGTTCGTGTCTGGTCCACCAGCGCCTCAAAGTCGAGATGAGCCCACGCGGCGGCCTTGTTCTGCTTTTGCGGATCGGCCCACCAGTCCGAATAATGGACATCGAGCATCAACGCCGCGCCGGCGTCCTTGATGCGCCTGGCCAGCTTCGTCGTGTATTCGAGCCCGTTCACGCCGTTGCGGGGATCCACCCAGAGGCGCAGCCGAAAACAGGTCCAGCCGTGCTTCATGAAAACTGCCAGCGCGTCGCCAGGCTTGTCGCCATCAAGATAAACGCCGCCGTGACGTTCGACATCCGCGAGGGTGGAAATGTCCGCGCCCAGGCAAAATGGCGCCCGGGCGGCCGGCGACACGGGCGCGGCATCGTGCGTTGCGCATCCTGCGACGACAAGCAGAGCGATCGCGGCAATCATTCGGGCGTGACAGGGGATGCGATTCGAGAATGGGAACCGGCACCTTTCTTTGGTCAGACAATGCATGATATTTGTATGCGTTCAGGGTGTTCCGGTCCGGCAATTTCGCCTAGCCTAATAAATGTGCGGTTTTTTGCCGACAGGGTGTGATTGGAAACAAAGGCCAACACGCATATGGGACCGCGTGCCGCAGCGTGCCAGGCCATTTCACACCTGGAACAAGGCTGATGCTTCGTATCGGCCGCGCTCCTGACCCTGACATCCACTCTCACTCCTCACCGCCCGTCCGGGGCCGGGTCGAATGTGCAAAGTCGCTTTATACTGTGGCATACCGGATGAGCAGATTTTTCATGTTCGAGCCTCGCCGGCTCTGGAAACTCGCTATTTTCCGACAAAGACCGCGTCTTTTCCGGGTTGGCACGCTCCCCGCTTAAACCTTGCGGCCGGACACCCGCCACCCACAGTATTGTCGCAGGTCAAACGATGAGAATGCCAATTCAAAGGGACGTTGATGCGCGAGCACTCAAACCCATGATGGTGCTCCTGAGTGAATTCAGCACCGAGACCTCCCCGGTCCGGTTGCGACACTTGCAGGAGCCTCGATTCAGTCCCTCCGAGTCCGAAATCGCCGGCAGGCAGGCACAGCCGCGGAACCAAGCGGTTCGATGATGACCGATGCAAACCGATCCGCCTGCCTCGGAAGCGGTCAGAACGACCCGCCCTTTGAACCACGGGGATACAGCCCTGAAAACACAGATTCCGTCCGTGGACATTTCCCAGCCGCCCACAAAGGCCTCCTCCTCAGCCAGGCGCAAATGGGTCATCGTCCTCCTCTGCGCGCTCGTGGTTCTCGGCGGCGTGTGGGTCGCGTGGAGACGACATCGCAATGCTTCCAGTCTGGCAGCCGCCGCACGGAAAGAGACGCCGGCCGTGACAGTCGTGGCCGGGATGGCGGCTCGGAAGGATGTTCCCATTTATCTCGATGGACTCGGCACCGTGCAAGCCTTCAACACGGTGACCGTCCACGTCCGTGTGGATGGGGAGTTGAAGAAAGTGGCCTTTGTGGAAGGGCAAACCGTGCATGTGGGAGATCTGCTGGCGCAGATCGACCCGGCCCCCTATCAGGCCGCGCTCGGCCAGAGCCTGGCGAAGAAGGGGCAGGACGAGGCCTCGTTGAACCTGCAACGGGTGGAGTTGAAGCGGGAAGCGACCCTGCTCGCCGCAAAAATAGATTCCCAGGACACGTATGACCAGGTGGCAGCCCAGGTGAAGGAACTGGAAGCGGCGGTCACCGCAGATGAGGCGGCGATTGACAATACCAGGGTGCAACTGGCCTACACCACCCTGACTTCGCCCATCGACGGCCGTGTCGGCATCCGGCTGGTGGATGTCGGCAACATCGTCCACGCCACGGACTCGAACGGCCTTGTGGTCATCACCCAACTGCATCCGATCTCGGTGATCTTCACGCTGCCGGAGCAGACGCTGTCAGAGATTCAGCAATCCCAGACGGCAGGCGATTTGGGGGTTCTGGCGGTGGCGGGTGACAACGGCAAGGTCCTGGACAGCGGCTCCCTGGCGGTGATCGACAATGAGATCGACTCCACGACCGGCACGATCCGGCTGAAAGCGAATTTTCCGAACCGGGACCTGCAGCTCTGGCCGGGGCAATTCGTGAACACGCGGCTGTTGCTGACCACACGGACCAACGGAATCGTGGTGCCCGCCTCCGTCATCCAGCGCGGCCCGGCCGGCCCCTACGCGTTTGTGATCGAGGACGATCTCTCGGTGAAAATCCAGCCGGTCAAAGTGGCGCAAACGGAGGACGGGCAGGCCTTGATCGACGAGGGGCTCCAGCCGGGCCAGCGGGTGGTCGTCGATGGCCAGTACAAACTGCAGGTCGGTTCCCACGTCCGATTGGGCGGGCAGGCCAAAGCCGACGGCGGCGGAGCCGGCGCGGACGCTCCGAGCCCGTGAACGTTTCCGAACCCTTCATCCATCGCCCCGTCGCCACGTCCCTGCTCATGGTGGGCGTGGTGCTGATGGGAATGCTGGGGTATTTCCTGCTCCCGATCTCCGCGCTGCCGCCCGTGGATTTTCCCACCATTCAGGTGACCGCCCAATACCCCGGCGCCAGTCCGGACGTCATGGTTTCCTCCGTCACCACGCCTCTCGAGCGGCAATTCGGCCAGATCAGCGGCCTGGACATGATGACGTCGTCGAGTTCCTTCGGCAACGCCGGCATCACCCTGCAATTCGATCTCGACAGGGACATCGACGCGGCGGCGCAGGACGTGCAGGCGGCCATGAACGCCGCCGGCGGCTATCTCCCGAAGAACATGCCCAACCCGCCGACTTACAGCAAAGTCAATCCCGCCGACACGCCGATTCTCACGCTGCAGATCACCTCCGACACGCTGCCGCTGGAGACGGTGAACGACCTCGCCGACACCGTGCTGGCGCAAAAACTCAGCGAGGTCACCGGCGTCGGCCTGATCACCATCGAGGGCAATCAGAAACCCGCCGTTCGCGTCCAGGTCAACCCGGCGGCGATGGCGTCGCAAGGCATCAGCCTCGAGGACGTCCGGACCGCGCTTTCCCAGGACAATGTGAATGCGCCCAAAGGGAGCTTCGACGGAGCCCGACAGTCGTATTCCATCGGCGCAAACGACCAGATCTTTTCCGCCGCCGATTATCGCGCCGTGATCGTGGCCTACAAAAACGGGTCGCCGGTTCGGATCGGCGATGTCGGCGACGTGATCGACAACGTGGAAAACGTAAGGCTGGGCGGCTGGGTGGACGGCAAACCGGCGGTGATCCTGGACATCCAGCGGCAGCCGGGCGCGAACATCATCCAGACCGCCGATCGCGTGAAGGCGTTGCTGCCCAGGTTGAAGGCCTCCATTCCGCCGACGGTCAAGGTTTCGATCATGACCGACCGCACGCAGACCATCCGTGCGTCGGTGTCCGACGTCCAGTTCACGCTGGTGCTGACGGTCGTGCTGGTGGTGATGGTAATCTTCCTCTTCCTGCGAAAATTCTGGGCGACGGTCATTCCCAGCGTGGCGCTGCCGCTGGCGGTGATCGGCACGTTCGGAATCATGAAGCTGATCGGCTTCACACTGGACAACCTTTCGCTGATGGCGTTGACGATCTCGACGGGCTTCGTCGTGGACGACGCGATCGTGATGATCGAGAACATCGTGCGTTTCATCGAGAAAGGAGACCCGCCGCTCGAGGCCGCGCTGAAGGGCGCAAAACAAATCGGGTTCACGGTCATCTCGCTGAGCGTTTCGCTCATCGCCGTGTTCATTCCACTCCTGTTCATGACCGGAATCGTCGGACGCCTCTTCCGCGAATTTGCCATCACCCTCAGCGTCGCCGTGGCGGTGTCCGCCGTCGTGTCCCTCACGCTCACGCCCATGATGTGCGGGCGGCTGTTGAAGTCGGAACGGGATGAGAAGCACGGACGGTTGTTCAACGCGACGGAGCGCTGGTTTCAGTGGCTGCTGAATGCCTATGAGCGGGGTCTCCAGTGGGTGCTCCGGCATCAACGGCTGACGCTGGGGATTTTCTTCGCAACGCTCGCCGGCACGATCTGGCTTTACATCATCATCCCCAAGGGCCTTCTGCCGGAGCAGGACACCGGCCTGATCACCGGCGTCACCGACTCCGCGCAATCCACTTCATTCCAGGCGATGGTCGCGCGCCAGCGCGCCATCGCGGACATCGTGCGCAAAGATCCCGCCGTCGCCAGCGTGGCGTCATTCGTGGGCACGGGGACGGTGAATGCAACGATGAACACCGGCCGTCTCTACATCAGCCTGAAACCAAAGAACCGGCGCGGCGCCGGCGCCGAGGAGATCATCACCCGTTTGCGCGAGGCCACCCAGGGCGTCCAGGACATTTCCCTCTTCATGCAGGCGGCTCAGGACGTCCAGATCGACAGCCGGATCAGCCGCACGCAGTACCAGTACACCCTGCAGGACGCGGATGAAGTGGAGCTGGCGGATTGGGCGCCGAAGCTGCTGGCCAAACTCCGGAGCCTGCCGGCGCTGTCGGACGCGGCCAGCGACCAGCAGGTCCAGGGACTGCAACTGAGCATCAACGTGGATCGCGACGCCGCGTCGCGACTGAACGTTCTGCCGCAGGCGATCGACGACACGCTTTATGACGCGTTCGGCCAGCGCCAGGTCTCGACGATCTTCACCCAGCTCAGCCAGTACCGGGTGATTCTCGAGGCGCAGCCGGGCTTTCAGCTCAATCCCGATTCACTGAAGCTGATCTATGTCAAATCCACCGCCGGGCGGATGGTGCCGCTGAACGCGTTTGCCCGGTCGAGGGTGGTGACGGCTCCCCTGGCCATCACGCATCAGGGACAGTTTCCATGCGTGACGCTGTCCTTCAATCTTGGCGCCGGGGCATCGCTGGGCGAGGCGATCGCCGCGATCCAGGCCGCCGAGCGGGAAATCGAACTGCCCGAAACAGTGGTGCCGACCTTCTCCGGGAGCGCCGCCGAGTTCCGTTCCTCGCTCCAGAGCGAACCGTTCCTGATCCTGGCCGCCATTGTCGTGATTTACATAGTCCTGGGTGTGCTCTACGAAAGCTACATTCATCCCATCACCATCCTGTCCAGCCTGCCGTCGGCCGGCGTCGGCGCCCTGCTGGCCCTGTTGGTGTGCCGGACGGACCTGTCGCTGATCGCCCTCGTCGGCATCATCCTGCTCATCGGCATCGTGAAGAAGAANNAGAACGCGATCATGATGATCGATTTTGCGCTCGACGCCGAGCGCAACGAGGGGTTGCCGCCTGAGAAGTCCATTTACCAGGCGTGCCTGCTGCGGTTCCGCCCGATCATGATGACGACGATGGCGGCGTTGCTTGGCGCGCTGCCGCTGGCGTTGGAGCACGGCAACGGTTCGGAATTGCGCCGTCCCATGGGCATTGCCATCGTAGGCGGCCTGTTATTCTCGCAATTCCTGACGCTCTACACGACGCCGGTGATCTACCTTTACCTCGACCGGTTCGGGAACCGGGTTCGGCGCTGGCGGACGGCGGGGTCTGTGGCGGCGGCGGGTGCGCCGGGCGGGGTTGCAGCAACGCCCGGGGGCTGAATGGCCATGAACATTTCCGAGCCATTCATCCGCCGCCCCGTCGGCACGTCGTTGCTGGCCATCGGCCTGTTCCTGATGGGCATCGTGGCCTACCGGTTTCTGCCCGTCGCCCCGATTCCGCGCGTGGATTATCCGGTCATCTCCGTTTCCGCATCGCTGCCGGGAGCGGACCCCGCCACCATGGCGTCGTCGGTGGCGGCGCCGCTGGAAAAGCGCCTGGGACAAATTGCGGGCGTGTCGGAGATGACCTCGATCAGCACGCTGGGCGGCACTTCGGTGACCATCCAGTTCGATTTGAGCCGCAGCATCGACGGGGCGGCCCGCGACGTGCAGGCGGCCATCAGCGCGGCCGCGGGCGATCTGCCGCTGGCCCTGCCGAGCCCGCCGACGTACCGCAAAATCAATCCCGCGGACGCGCCGATCCTGGTGCTGGCCATGACTTGCGACACGCTGCCGCCCACGCAGGTTTTCGAATACGCCGACGAGATTGTCGGGCAGCGCCTGAGCCAGGTGGAAGGGGTCAGCCAGGCGATCATCAGCGGCGCGGAAAAATCCGCCGTCCGTGTCCAGGTCAACCCCGCCGCGCTGGCATCGACAGGCCTGGGCCTCGAGGATGTGCGCAGCTTTCTCGGCCAGGCGAACGTGGATTCCCCGAAGGGTAGTTTCGACGGCCGCACCCGGTCTTACACGATTGAAAGCAACGACCAGATCGCCGACGCCCGATATTATCGTTCGCTCATCCTGACCCAGAAACACGGCGTGCCCATCCGGCTCGACGCGATCGGCCACGTCATCGAAGGCGTGGAGAACGACAAACTGGCGGGATGGGCGGGGACCACGCCGGCGGTGCTGGTGATCATTTTCAAGCAGGCGGGCGCCAACGTCATCGACACCGTGGATCGCATCCACGCGGTGCTGCCGCAGATCGAGAGATGGATTCCGCCGGGGATCAAGGTGTCGCAAATCAGCGACCGCACGACCACCATCCGGGCCTCGTTCGCGGACGTGCAATTTTCGCTCCTGTTGACCTGCGCGCTGGTGGTGATGGTGATCTTCCTCTTTCTGAGGCGCTTCTGGCCGACGTTCATCGCGAGCAACACCGTGCCGCTGGCAATAGCCGGGACGATGGGTTTCATGTACCTGCTCCACTACAGCCTCGACAATCTTTCCCTGATGGCCATCACCATCTCGGTCGGGTTCGTGGTGGATGACGCCATCGTGGTGATCGAGAATGTCTATCGGTTCATCGAACAGGGCGAGTCCACGATGCAGGCGGCGCTCAAGGGCGCGCGGCAGATCGGCTTCACCGTCGTCTCGATGAGCACCTCGCTGGTGGCGGTGTTTATTCCGCTGTTGTTCATGGGCGGATTGATCGGGCGCCTGTTTCACGAGTTCGCCGTGACCCTCAGTCTGGCGATCCTGGTGTCCGGCGTGATTTCCCTGACGCTGACGCCGATGATGTGCTCGCGATTCCTGCGGGCGGAGTCGGCGTACGGCAAGCCCGGGATTTTTTACCGGGCTTGCGAAGGGGCGTTCAACGGCTTGTTGAGCCGCTATGAACGCGGGCTCCGATGGGTCCTGCGCCATCAGCCCTTCATGCTCCTGGTGGCGCTGGTCACGTTCATCGTCACCATCTGGCTCTACCTGATCGTGCCCAAGGGGTTCTTTCCCCAACAGGACACGGGCTTGATGATCGGGATCACCGAGGCCTCACAGGACATCTCTTTCGACGCCATGGCGGCGCTCCAGAACAAGGTCGCCCGAATCGTGCTCGCCGACCCCGCGGTGGACACGCTCGGTTCGTTCATCGGGGCGGCTTCCGGCAGCTCCACCGTCAACAACGGGCGAATGTTCATCGCGCTGAAACCCCTTAGACAGAGAAAGGTCCGCGTGGACGAGGTCATCAATCGGTTGCGCCGCAAACTGGGCCGCCTCGAAGGGATCACGTTGTTCCTCCAACCGGTGCAGGACATCCGGGTGGGCGGCCGGCTCAGCAAGGCCCAATATCAATACGCCCTGACGTCCGCCGATCTGAACGACCTGAACCATTGGTCCGATGCGCTGGTGGCCAAGCTCCGTCAGATCCCGCAATTGAAGGACGTCACCAGCGACCAGCAGACCGGCGGGTTGCAGGCAAACGTCGATATCGACCGCGACAGGGCCGCGCGTCTCGGGGTCTCGCCGCAGGCGGTGGACAACGCCCTGTACGATGCCTTCGGCCAGCGCCAGGTCTCGATCATTTACCAGCGATACAACGAGCACCACGTCATCCTCGAGGTGGACCCGAAGTTCCAGTCGGACCCGGCGGCGCTCGACAAGATTTACGTTGCCTCCACCAATGGGGTCGAGGTTCCGCTGTCCAGCCTCGCCCGCTTCGAACCCGGCAACGCCTACCTGTCCGTCAATCACCAGGGACAGTTCCCCGCAGTCACGCTTTCTTTCAACCTCGCATCGGGGGTGTCGTTGGGACAGGCAACCGGGTTGATCCAACGGGCAACGGAGGAGTTGAGGATGCCGGCGGACGTGCAAGGCAGCTTCCAGGGCACGGCACAGGTGTTCAAGGCATCCCTGGCCAACATGCCTCTTCTGTTCAGCGCCGCCTTGATCACGGTCTATATCGTCCTGGGCATGCTCTACGAAAGTTTGATTCATCCGCTCACAATCCTGTCCACGCTTCCTTCGGCGGGAGTCGGTGCCTTGCTCGCGCTGATCGTGTGCGGCTATGACCTTTCCCTCGTCTCCTTCATCGGCATCATCCTGCTCATGGGCATCGTGAAGAAAAACGCCATCATGATGGTGGACTTCGCCGTCGAGGCCGAACGCCGCGAGAAATTGAGTCCCGAGGAGGCGATTTACAAGGCCTGCGTGATTCGATTCCGGCCCATCATGATGACGACAATGGCGGCGCTGCTGGGCAGTCTGCCGCTCGCGCTCGGTATTGGGACGGGGTCGGAATTGCGGCAGCCGATGGGGATTGCCGTCGTCGGCGGCCTGCTGTTCTCACAGGCGCTGACGTTATATACGACGCCGGTGATTTACCTGGCTTTGGAACATCTCAAACGGCGAGTCGCCGTGGCGCGTCCCCAGAGGGCGGGTGAATTGGCCCCGGCGGTGTGAGCGGGGCGGCTCACCCGGCGCGATGGCGGCGGCTCAATGCACCACGCTCTCGCGGAATTGTTTGGGCGACATCCCGGTCGCCTGCTTGAACGCCACACAGAAGCTGTTGGCGCTCTGATAACCGCAAAGGCTGGCGAGCACCTCGAGCTTGTGGCTGGATTCGGCCAGCAATCGTTTGGCGCGTTCGATCCGCACCCGTTGAAGTTCCTGGCCGGGGGTGCGTCCCACATTCTCGAGAAACGCCTTGTGCAATCCCCGGCGCGACATCGCCGCCACGCCGACGAGGTCCTTGACGGTGATGGGTTGGTCGGCATGTTCCCAGATGAAACGGAGGCTGTTGGCGACGCCCTTGTGCTGGATCGCCAGGAGGTCGCTGCTTTTGCGCGTGATGATGCCGGCGGCAGCGATGCGAATCGGCTTTTCGGGAGGGCGTTTGCCATTCATCAAATCTTGCAGCAAGGCGGCGCCGTTGTAGCCGAGCGTCTCCAGGTTGGTATCCACGCTCGAAACCGGAGTGCGCATGGCGTCCGGGGCCAGGAGATAGTTCTCGGCTCCGACGATGGCGACCTGTTCGGGGACCGTCAACCCGGCGCTTTCACAGCAATCCAGCACGTCGAGCGCCTGCTCGTCGGTGGCGGCGAAAACCGCCAGCGGCTTGGCGGCGGGTTTCAACTGGGAAACCAGCCACTTGCGTTTCCGTTTCCATTGTTCCCGGTCGTCCCGATAGGACGGAGACAGATGCCACCGCAGCCACAGGCAACTGTGCCCGGAACGTTTCAGCGCCTCGATGAACCCGTAGCCCCGCTCCTCGTACGACCAGTTGTCCGTGTCGCTGTAGAACATGAAATGGTGAAAGCCGCGCGAGAGAAAATGTTCGGCGACCAATTGCGCGGCCTGGGCGTGATCCTCCAGCACGCGGGCAAACTTCAGTTGCGGCCGGCGGAAGCTGAAATCCACCGTCGGCTTCCCGGCGTGCACCACAAAGTCGGCCAGGTCGTCCCCGGCCCCGAGCCACGCCAGGATACCGCTTCCCTCCCAGCCCCAGGGGATGACCTTTTCCCGCGCCAGATTCGAGGACAAATGCCAGCCATGTTCCAGTGCGAATTTCTCGATGCCCCGATGCAACCGGTAATCGTACCAGCCCAAGGCCACCAACACTCGTTTTTGGGTATTACCCGTCACAGGGAAGAAACTGAATCGTCTCGGAATCCTTTTCAACTGTTTTTAACGGAAACGGTCGGGCGCCGGCGGATTGGCCGCGGCGGGATGGAGGCGGACAATTGAAGCAAATGGGCCGTGTTATGTGGGTTTTCAGGCACCGCGGGGGTTACAATTCCTAATGCGCGCGCTTTGAGTGCCCATTTTTCAAGCATGTTTGCAACAAAAAGGGGCTGACGATTGGCACCGGCATCTGATATAAATTTGGGTGACCAAAGCGAAAAGCGATGAACAAACCGGATTCCTGTCTGAGCGTGGATCAAATTATTGGGACGGCTCGCCCCTCAGGAGTGGGTTTGCATAACAATTAATGACTGACCGTATGAAAAAAGTAGCCCCAAAACTCCTGACCCTCCTGGCTCTGCTCGGTTCAACACTGGCCGTATCAGCCACCGTCATTGTCAACCAAACAAACTGGCCCGACACCGGCACCAATTACAGCATCCTCCAGACGAATCAAAACCTGCCCTATACCGTCGGCTGGTCGTCTTCAAAAGACAGCGCATACTATGGGCTGAGCGGATCGCTCTTCTTTACGGCGCCCTCGTCGGGAGGTTCTCTTACGCTGTGGAATTATTTTACAGATACCAACAACCTGGATACAAACGATCAAGTCTCCCTCGCGGTGGGCCAGCAGATTCGGACGGTTGCAACTCTCACCTTCTCGAATGTGCAGCCTCAAGCAATCGTCTCCACCCATCGCGGATTTCGCTGGGGGATCGTCTACGCGGGACCCCTCCAATTGCCCTTTACGAACGGCACCGGGTCGAGCATCCGGCAAATAGGGCTCCTGGGTTACGCTCAAAACATGCAGATGGCAGACTTTTTCAATGTGGCCCCGCTGCAGATTCTTGCATTTACCAATGTGAATAATGACGACGGTGACAGCCTGTTTCAAACAACGTCGGATGCCGACCAAGTTGGTGGTAACGGTGGTGGGACTACGAACGACCCCGGCTTTGGAGACAATATCCCTTATACCTTGATTTTAACCGTGGCCCATACTGCCACAAACACCACCACGATCAGCACGACTGTCATCGGAACCGGGCTTACCAACGGGGCTATCACGCAAACCGTCACAGACACAAATTACGCGTACACCAACTTCGACACGTTTGCAATTCGCCCGGGTGCTTCCAGCGTAACCGCGGCAGGGTTCCAACTCACCTCGTTCGAAGTGGACGTGCTTCCCATCGTGCCAGCCGCGCCGCAGATCACCCATATCGCGCGGCTCAATGCGGGCACGAATATCATCACGTGGAACGCCAGCGCCGGCTACAGCTACAGCGTGTTGAGGACAAACGCCCTGGGAACCGCAACAGCGCCCTCCTCTTCCTGGCCCGTGCTTGTCACAGGCTATCCAGTCGGAGGCTCCCTGAGAACTTCGCTCTCGTGGACGGACACGACTGCCACTGCAAGTTCGAGCTTCTACCGAATCTCCAGTCCCTAAAGCGGGCTGGCGTTTAGTTATTTGGGGTTCAAAGCCCCGGTATTGGCGACAATATCGGGGCTTTTTCCATTCTTTTGGGCCCTATCGAGTCCGCGGCAGGAAACAGGCTGCGCCCATCGTCAGCAAGCTCATCGCAGAGAGCGCCCCGCCGATAAACAGGCTCATGGGCCGGTACGAGAAGCAGACGGTTGACTTTCCCGACGGGATCGCGACCGCGCGGAAACTGTAATCGGCGCGATATATCCGCGCCGGGTGGCCGTTCACGCGCGCCGACCACCCGGGGAAATAGGTGTCGAGCAGGAGGACAAAGCCGGGCTGGGGCGATGAGGCCTCAATGGTGACCTCATCCGGTTTGTAGGAGCTGATCGTTGCGGAGGAGTCCACATCGGAAGCCGCGCTTGTTGTTCCATGCGAAGGCTCGATGCTTTCCGGCTCCTTTTCGAGCATCAACACGGCGGCCGGGTCGAAGCTCCGCGGGTGAACCCGCAGAAGGAGGGAAGCCGGATCGCTGTCAACCTGATAGTTCAGAACGGCGAGAGCCCGTTCCCGACAGGCTGTGTTGCGATAAATGGCTATTTCGTTTGAATAGACCAGTTGGAAGAGTTCCGGGTTCAACGGGAGCGGCTTGGGCAAGAGCACGTATTTTACATTCAGGAGTTGGAAGCCCTTGGGAAATGAATTGGCGTCTCGATAGAAGAAGAAATTGCCCGCGCTCCCGGTGATGAGCTCTTCGTAGCGCCTCACGCTCATGAAATCATAACCTCGGGCATCGCTCAGACCGAAAACGGAGGCCGTATTGGGGGCAAGGACGACCCCACCGCCAAAAACCCTGAAGACCGAAGGATCCTTCTGCAGCCATTTGATCGCCTCAACGCGAGGATAGTAACGGTCGCGTGGGATTGACGGGTTGTATCCCATGCCAAACCAAAGCAGATCGAATGCGGTCCAGCACAAACAGATCGTCCCGGCAAGCCTTCGCCCCCGGGAAGCGGTTTGCAGAACAAGGACGCCTGACGCGACCACTCCCCCCAACAGCACAAGGAACTGCCGCACGAGGAATGTCCGGTGACCTGGATCCAACCCGTGGAATCCGGGTGAGATCGCATTCCAGAGCCAGAGGAGCACGGCAGCGATTAGGCCAAAGAAACCCATCGCGACCCAAACCGCATTGGATCGATTCTCCTCTCGACTCAACGTATCCCAGCCCAACCCGGCGAGCACGGCCACGCTGAATGCAGTGAACAACAGCAGCCGCGTTTGATTGATATCGCAGAGGATCGGCACCGCCCGGATCAGTGTGGGCAGCGGAGGGACCCCCAGCACAAACAGCATCGATCCCACTGTCGCGCATGAATAAAAGACGGTGAACCGGCACCGACGGCGGCATGCCGCATAGAATGCGAGGAAGAGCGGCAGGATCCCGACGTAACTCGTACATTCGTTAAAATTGTCGGGTGCTCCCAATCCCAACAGTCTGGGCAAGTCCTCGAACCCGACCGCCGGATTGCCCGAAAAGTTGGGCAGGAGAAAGTGGATCAATGCGCCGGGTGCGAGATGCGTCGCCCAGCGATGAAGCGCATCCGAGGCCAGGCCGCTGGAGCTTTGCCGATAATACTCCAAGTACGGAACGATCTGCGGCGCCGCCACGAACAACCCTGCCACCAGCGCAGATGCCAGGAGCGCCAGGCGCCGGAAAGGTTGCTTCTTCGGGTTGAATGACAGGCGAAAGAGAAAATAGATCGTCACACCAATCGTGAGATGGATTGCGGTCGGGAGATGCCCCCCAAGGAACATGAACCCAAATGTCACCGCAAGGCCGACCCATGGCCGCAACGCCGCTGCGGTGAACAGTCCCGGGCTTCCCGAGCGGAACGTTTTTTCGACGAAGTAAAGCAGGAGCGGAAGCCACATCGCACAATTGACGTGCGGATGCCCCAACCAGACGATCATGAATCCGCAGAGGGAAAACACCATGCCGGAAAGAAAGGCGGCGGCATGGGACGCCCCCAGAAGACGGAGGTACACGAAGGTAAAAAAACCGGCGAGAAAGAGCTTCAGGAAAGCCGCCAGCCCGCTTGCATAAAAGGGATCGATCGGCAACAGGAACAACTGGATGGGAGAAAGCAATCCACTCTGCATCGACGCCAAATTGGGCACGCCGCAGCCCAGATACGGATTCCATAGCGGGAATTCTCCCAGCAGAAACCTCTGATGCATGAACTCGTGCTGGGGGACGAAGACGTTGTACTGGTCCGCCAACAGGTAATTGGACGGACGCTCCGCTGAGTTCCAGGGAGGGTAGTCCAGAACCCCATCGGCCGGCACCAATCCCTTTCCGCCGAAGAGCGATCCGTGAAGCAACACGAACAGGACCCCGGCAAGCGCCGCTACCCAAAGACAGCCGCGTATCCGCACCGATCGCCATAAGGCAGACCACGAAGTTCCTTCAAAAGCGCCATGATCGTGCGGATGAATGTCCATCTTGTTGAAGGCCCCGGCCAGCGCTCACGTCGGCTGGTCCGCCAGGCGCTTCTTCATGGTTTTCTGTACAGCGCACGCGCGACAGCAACGCTGCCGCGCATCGCCTCAAGTCCTCGGGCGCTTGGAGGAACGTCAGTACGCGCTCGTCGTGGGCACCTGCCTGGACGCGGCATGGAAATCGAAATAGAGGAAATTCCGGATGTTGCCGCCATGGACCGCATTTTTCGCCATATAAGGAAGATCGGTGCCCACCGAAGTCGGAGTGGCCAGACAATTCGTATCAATGTCTGCGACCGCCCAGATATCGCTCGGTGAACCTGCGCTCTGGAGCTGGGACAATTTGATGGGTTGATCCCATGGAGCCGCTGCATTTTCTTTGCCGAATGGCATTCCAAGACCGTGAGAGGCAAGCAGCGAATTCGGGTAGTCATTCGTTCTCGTCACCGAGTAACAAAATGCGTGGGCGTAGGGAGCGGGGTTGTTGTCTATATCGGGGCGATAGCTGCCGTTGACAGCGTTCCCGGGCATGCCTCTGGCATAGCCGGGACAAATGAAGACCTTGACCGCCTTAACGTCCGTGGCACTCAAATCGGTAGGCGCCGGCAGGTTCAGATATGTCGCCAGATAATAAGGCAGCCACTTTCTATAATTCGAGGAGCTGTTGAGCGGACTTGCATAGGTGGGTGTCTGATCCACGGCAAGACAGGTCGGACTCGTGGTCGGAGTAATCGGACCCGGCGGAAGCCAGTCGTCGTTGTCATCGATACGCATCCGCAACGCGGCCCCCATCTGCCTGAAATTGGAGAGACAGTTGGCCTGGTACGCTTTGGCTCTGGCTTTCGATAGAGCGGGAAGGAGCAACGCAGCCAGGATCGCAATGATGGCGATTACGACGAGCAATTCGATGAGAGTGAACGCGTTGAGCGATCTGAGTGAACGACGCGAGGTGCCTCGCTGGCCAGGCGCGAAAGACGCCTGATGGGTCGAAAGGTCGATTTCTGAATCCATAAACTTCGGGTTTGTCCGGGCCGATTCGATATAAGCTGTGTTTGCTGGTACCAAGGTAATCCCGGGAAGTGCGTCAGGCAACAGGTCCAGTCTGCAAATAAAATTGAAAAAAGTGCACCGAACCCTTATTCTATGCCGCTTCCCCGGGTGGCAATCACATGCACCCGGCTGGTATTGGTCATGTAACTGGCGCCCCGGGACTTCAGGAATTCGCAGTGGGCGATCGTCACATCCGTGATCTGGATCGATGGGGAATAGCCCTCGATGAACACCGCCTGCCTGGTCAGATCGCCAAAGGTCGAATCCCGAATATCAATGTTTCTCACAACCGGGATGGAATCGCCATCCCGCGCCCCGCTGCTCCCATACCGCATGGTCATGTGGATCCCCACCTTCGCGGTTTTCACCGAGCAGTTCCGCAAATAGACGTTCTCGATGAACCCGCCCCGGGCCGGATTGGTCTTGAAACGCATGGCCGCATCGAGATCCGAACTGTCGAAGCGGCAATTCTCCGCGAACACGTTCCGGATGCCTCCGGACGTCTCACTCCCCATCGCCACCCCGCCGTGGCCTTCCTTGAATACACAGTCCCGGATCACCAGATTTTGACAGGGAATGTTCACCCGGCGCCCGTCCGCGTCACGCCCCGACTTGATGGCGATGCAATCGTCGCCGTCGCTGAACGAGCAATTCTGGATCAGCACATCGGTGCAGGAATCGGGGTCGCATCCGTCCGTGTTCGGGCCCTTGGTCTCGACGGTCACATTTCGCACCGTGAGGTTGGTGGAGTAAAGCGGGTGCAGCACCCACATGGGTGAATTCGTGATGTGCACGCCTTCGATGAGGACATTGCGACAGCGCGCGGGCTCAATGAAATTGGGGCGCAGATGATGTCCTTCGCCAAAAATGCGTTGTTTCACGGGGACGCCCTGCTGTCCCATCCGCACCAGACGGTTGGCGTCGTCGGTCTTCTTCCATTGATACCAGACCCCTGCCGACCCCTGGCCGTCGAGAGTGCCTTCGCCGGTGATGGCGACGTTCTCCTGTCCCAACGCGTAAATGAAGGGCGAGTAATTCATCACCTCGGTACATTCATAGCGTGTGAAAACGACCGGCAGGTATTTCCGGGGATCGGTGCTGAACCGGAGGGTCGCGCCTTTTTCCAGGTGAAGATTCACGTTGCTCCGGAGATGAATGGCGCCCGTCAGGAAGGTGCCGCGCGGAACCACCACCCGCCCGCCGCCGGCGTCATGGCACGCCTCGATGGCGCGTCGGAACGCTTCGGTGCAGTCCGTCGCACCGTCGGCGATCGCTCCGAAATTCGTCACCCCGAAGTCGCGAGCGGGAAAGACCGGCGGCACGATCCGCGCAAGGATCTCCGGCACCCCGGACCAGGCCTGCGTGGCGGCCTCAGACGCCGCCTTCGCCCCGGCTTCGTCCGGGAGCGCCTCGGCGCCGGCTTTGACGATGAAAGCGGCAAAAAGGACGGAGACCGTGATATTCAACCGTGGAATCCAGGAACGCCGTGAATTGGAAGTCATTGCGTCCAAGGATAGCCCGAGCGCCCGGCATGGGAAATTAAAACTTGTGCGAATGAATTTGATAATAGTGCACTGGTTTTTTGGCGCCGGCCCCGGATTCCGGGGCATCACTCCCCGGGCGCCGCTCCGAGAGCGTTCAAGGCCCGCCTGGCCCCTTCATGCTTCGGATTCAACCGCAGCGCCTCGCGGTAGTGCTCGACCGCCAGGTCGCGCCGGCCCTGCATGGCGTAAATGTTGCCAATATTGTTGTGCGCCTCCGGATAGTCCGGTTTGAGCCGGAGGGCTTCCGTGTAGGCATTGGCGGCATCGTCCAGCTTGTGTTGCATGACAAAGACGTTTCCCAGGTTGTAATATGCGTCCGCCTTCCTCGGAGCGTATCGAATGGATTCCCGAATCCTTGCGATGGCTTCGTCCGTCTGCCCTTCCATGGCCAGGGCCACTCCGAGATTGTTGAGGGCGTCATCGTAACTGGGATTGATCCGGATGGCTTCCAGGTAGTGATTCATCGCTTCATCCAGCTCGCCCCGGCCGGCGCAGTAGAAGCCGAGGTTGTACTGGGCGACATCGTTGACCCGGGTTACCTCGATCGAGTGCCCGAAGAGGGTTCCGCTGTTCTTCCAATACGCAAGCTGGTCGAGCGTGCGCGACGTGCACAAGGAAAGGATCAGCAACGCTCCACACCAAATAGCGGCCTGCGGCAATCGCCAGCGTTTGGTGAATTCCCCCGCCCCCCAGGCCGCGATGATGAACACGCCGATGAGCGGCAGGTAGGTGTAGCGATCGGCCATGGATTGCGTCCCCACCTGCACCAACCCGATCGTGGGGACCAACATTCCGAGATACCAGAGCCAACCTACAAGCAGGAACGGGAAAACTCGGCCAAACCGCATCACGGCCACGGTGATCCCCAGCAGCAATGATGTCGCCAGAAAAAACAGCCAAACATTTCCGTACCCATGGTAGGGATACGGGATTGCCAGATCCACGGGCCAGATTGTTTTCCATAAATAACGGCCATAGGAATCGATGGCGTTCACGGTCCGGATACTCAGGGGGATATATCCGAGCGACTGGACCGCCCCCCTTTGTGCGACGAGCGTGACGGCGGAGGAAGCGGCGCAGAGAGCGAGGAACGGAAGTTTTTCGACGGCCAGACGGAGAAGCGGCGGCTGGCGCCGTGGGTCGGATGCCTGCTGGTACCGTCCCAGCGGCCACCAATCCAGCAGCAACATCACGAATGGCAGCGTCACCAGCATCGGTTTGCTCATCAATCCCAGAACAAAAAAAAGGAGCGCAAGCCCGTACAAGACCCTGGACTTCAAATCATGGGCCTTGGACTCCGCCGCGTATCGTCCATACGTGATCAGCGTCAGCAGTCCGAAGAACGCGCTCAGCACATCCTTCCGCTCCGACACCCATGCCACAGATTCGACGTGCAGCGGATGCAATCCAAACAATGCCGCCACGAACGCGCTCCGCCAGTGAGCCCCTGTCAATCCCTTCAACAACAAAAACACCAGCACCGTGTTCGCCGCGTGGAGCGCCACGTTTGTCAAATGTGGCCCGGCCGGACCCGGGCCGAACAAATCCACGTCCAGCATCAATGAGAGCCATGTCAGCGGATGCCAGTTGCTCGCGTACCGGGTCGTGAGTGCCCAAGCCACATTCGGCCAGGTGAGGCCGGCCTGGACGTGAGGATTCGTTGAGAAATATTGCGGATCATCGTAGTTCAGGAAGTCGCACCGGAGCGCATAGTTGAAAACCAGAAAGATCGTGACGGCCAGCAAGATAGAGGTGCCTGGAACAACGGCTTTGCCCTTCAATCCTGTCCGTGAAGCTTGCGCCTCGGGAGTGGCTTTCATTTTCGAAAGTTCTCGTTTGGGGAGGCCATGGATCGGATGGTTTCTCCAATCCGCTCCTGCAGACGCTCCCCGGTGTACCCGGAATGTGTCGTCGGACCGCGTCGGGGCGCATGGCAAGAGTGATGTCTAAGGCGTTTCATGGTATGGGATGTGGGCTTCATAAAGCCTGAGCCGGTTGGTGACGGCTTCAGCCAGGAGTGTGTCGTTCCGAGCGGCGGCCATGGTCAGCATCCGTTTGGCGGCGGCGATCGCATTGTCAAAGTCTCCGGCCTCGGCATAGGCCACCGCCAGGGTGTCCAGGATCTCCGGGGACTTGCCGCCCGAAAGCTCTTCGGCCTGTCGCGCCAATCCAACCGCCCTCTTCCCGTCCCGCAGCGATGCCTCCGGACAGGTTGCCAGCAGCCACGCCAGATTGTTTTGAGCCGCCACGTGCCGGGGATCAAGTTCAAGAATTTTCTGAAACTGTGTGATTGCCGCTGCAAATTCCCCCCGACTTTGCAGCAGAAGTCCCAATTGATAGTGAGCATGAGTGGAGTCTGGCATCTGTTCCAAAGCCCGTTGATATTGTTCAATGGCCTCGCCCCACCGTCCTTGGGCGAAGAATATATCGGCCAAGTTGTAGTGCGCCTTGGTATAGTCCGGTTCAACTGCAAGGGCTTTCTGGAATTGCCTGATCGCCTCGGCCGGCCGCCCCTGAATGGCAAGCAGGTTGCCCAGATTATTGTAAAATTCTGCGCGATTAGGATTGAGTTCAATGGCTTTCTGGTAATACTCGATGGCTTCAGTGATTTGGCCCTGCTTGGCCAGCAGAATTCCCAGGTTGTTTTGTGCTCCCGCAAAGTTGGGGTCAATCGCAAGAGCCTGGCGATAATACCCAAGCGCTTCATCAAACCTGCCCTTGACGGTAAGGGCAGCACCCAGATTGTCCAGCGCATCGGCGAAATTCGGACTGATCTGGATGGCCTTGCGATAGTTCTCGATCGCGTCATCGAACTGGCCTCGGGCGGCCAAAGCCATGCCCAAATTGTTCAGCGCATAGGCGAAATTCGGACTGATCTGGATGGCTTTGTGATAGTTCCCGATTGCTTCATCAAACCGCCCTTCGGCGGCGAGGGCGGCACCCAGATTGTTCTGCGCCTCGGCGTAATTCGGATCAATCTGGATGGCCTTCTGGTAGTGTTCTATAGCTTCTTTAATGTGCCCTTTATTATACAAGTAACCGCCCAGATTGTTGTTAGCCAGCCAGCAATCCGGGTTCCTGGAGATCGTCGTCCGCCAGAGGGTTTCAATGTTGGGGTACATTCCACTCTGTCGCCAACTCGATACACCCAACACCAATAGCAGTGTTCCGCAAATAATGGGTTCAAGGAATTGTTGCTTGTTCATTAAAGAACGGAATAATATGGCGATTCCTGCCGCAGCCAATGTGATCGGGCCAATACTGGCCAAATACTGAAAGTGATCAGCTACGAACGAATAACAAAAGGGATAGACATTGAAAAAGCCCAGTGCTGGGAACAACGTTCCAACAAAAAAGAGCCATGCCGCCAGCAGCGCGCGATTTCGGCGTGAAAGCAACCACAACCCCACCGACACCAGCAGTGCCGTGATAGGAAAAAGGTATTGCCACCACACCGCCTGGCTGACATGCCAGCGGGGATAGATAAAAGTCAAATCCACGGGCCAGACGAGCTTGCCCAAATAGAACCAAATCGCGCGCCCCGCGATGAGCAACCGATCAATGATGGGGAAATTATACCCGGAACCGCTCGCGCCAACAAATTTCCATTCCACCCACGCCGTGAACAACCCGGCACCAATACCCACCGCAAAAAATGGAATCAGCGGTAATACATCCTGTTTCCAGGACAACTTTCCGCGTTGCCACCAGAAAACCACCAGCAACGCCGCAGGCAGGGTCGCAATAATAGTCTTGGACATCAACCCCAACACGAACAGCCCCAAAGTCACGAAATAAAACTTCCAGTTTCTGGTCCGGTCAAATCTCAAATAAACCAGCGCCGCGCCCAGATAAAATGCCCCCAACAACGTGTTCTTGATTTCCGAGATCCAGGCCACCGACTCCACGCAGACGGGGTGCAGGGCGAAAATGGCCGCTGCCCAATGAGCTCCCGGAACCTCCAACCGCCGTAGAATTGTCCATAACAGCAGGGCTGAAAAGGCGTGCAGCAAAATATTAATTAAATGATAACCCAGCGTTGTATTGCCCCAGAGTTTGTACTCAACCCAAAAAATGCTATGGACCAGCGGATAATACTGTTGCGTGGCGCCGGGTTCGATCCAGATGCGTGCCAATCCCTGTGGTGAACGCAGTCCGGGTGGATTAAGGTGTGCATCATCATCCCAAATTGCTTTTCCGTTCCAAGCCGGTTCGTAGGAGATAATCGTAATAGCTGTCAGGAAGAGGCCAAACAACCAAACCCGATGCCGCGATGAAATTAGAAAATCAACAATCCTGCTTGTTCCTGGCCCGCGGCCTCTTGATAAAGCCATCTTTGCCCCGGATAGGTTCGAGAGGCTTTGCTTGCTCGGCTTGTGGTCAGGCGTCGGTTTCAGTCGGTCAAAGGGTAAACAAAGTCAAGAGCCCGCTCAAGCCTCCCAGCGGAACGTGCATACAAGCAAAGTCGATGCCAAATGCTGGTCGCTGACTGACGCTGGCGATTCAACCACCAATGCCCGCCTTGTTCAAGTGAGAGTTTACAAGCTGCCAAGTCCCAAAACCGCGACGTCGCCATCTTCATCATCCGACGCGTTTTGCCCGACGCCCCGATTTAACTGCTGCCAGTCAGACGGCGCAAGCGAGTTTGCGAAAACCGCCGGCATGGAAATGTCTTGGGAGTGGGGATTGCCCGGCCAGCGGCGCCTCATCGTCCAAAGGCTTATCGTTTTAACAGGAGAAACAACAGCATCGCGTTGACCGCGGCAGGATTACATTGGTCAGATGCGGCCCTGCCGAACCGATTCCGAAGATTTGCACGTCGAGCATGAGGGACAACCATGTCAGCGGATGCCAGTTGCTGGCGTATGCCGTCTGAAAAGCCCGCAGCACACCCTTCCAGGTCATCCCGGCCTTGACTTGATAATTGGAGGAAAAATAATGATCGTCATCAAAATTGAACCCTTATTCGCGTGTCCGGCCAAAGATGAAGAACGCACCCAACGCCAGCAGTAAGCACACGCCGAGAACTGTGCGCCTGCAGGTTGCCTGGTCGGAACATGGCGGTGGTTGTGAAACGGTCATGGTTTCTGGTCATTTTTGTCGGTTAGCACCTGTGAATGCTATCCTCTATTTCCCGATGCCAATAGCGCGCTGGCCGGCAGGGTCCCTCTAAAAACCAAACAGGCGCTGGAAAATTACCAGCGCCTGTCGCAAACAAGAAATCAACGGATATTAACGCCGCATCCGGCGCGCGAAAACCAAACTGATCATGCCCAAGCCCGCCAGCGCGAAGCTTGCAGGTTCGGGAACTGCCGAGGGCGTTACATCTGCCCACGTTGTGCCAATGAGAAGGTTATCAACCAAATAAGGACCACCCGCGGCGCTTTGAGCTTTGAACCCTACATCGTCTATCGCTGTCGCTGTGAGACTTGAAAGGCTCGCAGTTGCCGTAGGTGCGGTACCACCAAAGGTGCTTGAGTTTGGATCTACCCAAAGGCTGGCGGTCTTTGCAGTGAGATCAATTTCTTCAACGATGAGATACGTCGTATTTAGCGACAAGGCGGTGCCGGTACCAGCGGTTGCGGATTGAGCGGCACCGCGCACTTCAATCTGACCGGCAGCATAATAATAAGCATCAATTGCGTCGCCGCTGCCACCCGGGGGGGTGGTGCCCGGATTCATCGCGGTGAAATAGTTATTGCCACTGTCAACTGCAGTTGGATCAAACAAGAATGAATAGTAGATTTGTCCGCTGGTCTGATTTGCGAATGTATTATAAATAGATCCGGCGGATACTCCGTTATTGATCTTAAGTTCGTTACCACCCTGATCCGCCAAACCTGCATAAGTCAGGTTGCCGCTAACAACGGTCAAATTGGCGCTGCCACTGGACCAAGCTGTGCTATTACCAGGGTTAACATCGCCACCAAGGACACCGGTATTATATTTAAAAGCTTCTGAAAACAGGAGTGTGGCTTGTGCGCTCTGAAAAAGAAAACACAGGGCACCGACGGTAAGAACGGTTAGGTATGAACGTTTCATGACTTACAGCACTGTTTAGGGTTGTATCGCAACTGTAGTTACCGTATCAGTTTTTCGGAACTTGTCACCATTGATTAATTGCATAATTACTTGAAAAATGAGAACCGCTAAACCGTATCCGCTAAAGTCCGTATGCAGCGCGTTCTCCTAACTGCCCTCAGCAGAACCACCTGGGTAGCCGGCTCCATGTCCTCTAAGGGGGACCGGGTCCGAAGAAATACAGCAGAACCCGATCACTAGGCACTTCACCGAAGGCAAACGGCAGAGGTCCCCAAGCCGAGGCATAGAAGCCCGCGCCCACGTCCCGGCTACTCGTTGTCAACCAACGAGGTCCGTCAACCAGCAAGGCCTTCCACGGGTGCGCCATCGAAGGATCCGGCGGCTTTGTGTTGGTATTGTTCAATGGAATGGCCAGCAAATCACCTCTCCTCGCAACCGCCCCATGTAACACAGGCTTGGCATTCGTGCCGCACTTTTCGATGTAATACTGAAACCCCCAGTGCCCTTCGAACCAGAGTGTCCCCGGACCTTGCGCGTAACGGTCGTAGGCCCTTTCCGCGCTCAGTCTGGCGGCGTTGGCGACAGCGAAATCCGCATGCGCCACCCCGACAGCGAGCGCGCCTCCTATCCCGAGGCAAACCCACACGATTTGCAGTCGAACTTTTTCGCCCATCAATTCATCCTGTTTCTCCAAACCCCGCGCGAGCAGGATGCCGACTGCAGGAGCCATGGGCAGGATCGATCGGCCGTTGACGATCCAGTTGAAAAAGGCGGCGAAAAGGAACGTTCCGAAAACCCAAAGCACCAGCAGATATGAACCAGCGTCGCGCCGCTGCCAGGCATCGGCGATTGCAAGCGCCAGCACGCTGGCTCCGCCCGCGGCCCAGAACATGACCTGGACTTCAACCCAAGTCAGCGAGGCGCCGGGAAAATCCCCGTAAACTTTCGCCAGTCTGCCGCCCATCACGAGCACGCCCGCAACCAGGATGAGGTCCGCAATGGCCGCCATGCGCGCCCGAGTCAGCCAGAGCAGCGGAGCGAGAAATGTCGCCACGGCCAGACAACCGCCCGTGAATGCCAACGCCGTCACGCCTGCGACGGGTCCCGAGAAGTCCGAGGTGCCCCGAATCAAGGAGACATAAGCTCCCGCATCTGAGAGCAATCCGCGCCCATAGAGGCTCGCCGTGACCCATTGATAAACCGCCAGGACTGCCACCGGGATGAGAAAAAAAACAGTCCAGCCTCCCAGACGCTTCCGGCAGATGAGGCTGTAGGCGATCAACAACGGAATCAGACAGGCGCCGAAGTATTTTGTGAGCGCGGCCAACGCCATCAACAATCCGGCGCACGCCAGGCGCCAGGAGCCGCCGCCCTCGGTGCCCTCGACCCACAAAACGACGGCCCAGACCCAGAAGGCCAGCATCAACGTGTCGCACATCAGCGTGGTGCTGGAGACGAGGAACACGGGCGTGAAGAGAGTCGCACACGCGGCGAACCCGGGCCGATTCGTGAAGCGGCACGCCAGTCGGTACGTTCCCAGGATGGCGGCGACCGCGGGCAGCAGGAAGGCGAAATGCAGCGCCTTTTCGCCCCAGCCCAGGAACGCCGCCGCCATTGCCAGGTAATAAGAGCTCAGCGGCGGATTTTTGGTGACGTCCCACATCGGGGATTCGACGCCATACCAGTTCACCTTGAACCCGTAAGGGTTGGCGGGGTGGGCTTGTATCTGCCGGGCCGTCCAGAGAAACAGCGGGTCGTCAAAATTCAGCGGCTTCCCGAGGAACGGGCCGAGAGCGGCAACGACCGCGAGGACGAGCAGAAGTCGGGGCCTGAGCGAAAGCCAGCGAAAAAATGGATCCGCCGGTTTGTCAGCGGGCTGCGGAACTTCGGCCGTCATACCGGACTCTTGTAATGGTTCCAAGTCCGATTGGAAACATTTTCCTCCACGCCACGCCTTCGGGCGCCCCCGGCGCGCGGCCTTCAGGCCGCTTCAGCGTCCGATCGGGCAACGACGAAATGATTGACCTGTGGGCTTCCGAACGATGAAGCGGCGTAAACGCCGCGCTCCTGTTTGCATCGGTGGCAGTATCCGGATGCGTCCTCCGCGCCAAGCGGCCGCTCCTGCGAGGGGGAGGCTGCGTCTGCAGACCGCTCACCAATAGCGGGCGCGATAAAACCGCATGGCCGCAGGCGGATTGTTCGGATCGATTACCTGGAAGAGACCGTTGGTGTCGGCGGTAATATTGGTATAGCCCAACTCCCACGGCCCGGCCAGGTTTGTCGATCGGTCGATGATATAGGTCAGATTCGGGATGCCAAAGTAGGAGGCCTGGAACAATCCGCCGGACAACAAAGGAGTTCCAGCCGTGTTCAGCGCGATGTTGTTCGAGGAGATCACCGCCGCAACCACGCTGCCGGTGGCGGAAGCGCCGAGTGAGTCGGTGAGGATGTAATTGAAAAGGTCGGAGCCGATGTAGTTCGATGGCGGCGAATACGCGATCAGATTGCCGCCCAGGGAAGCCGAGCCGTTGTTGGTGCTCGACGGAAGCACGCCGGAAACGCTGAAGGCGTTACCGTCCGGATCGGAACCCACGGCCAATAGATTCGCCACCGGAATCGAGACGGGGGTGTTCTCGGCCGTCGCGACGGCATAAGCACCGGGGATGGGCGGATGATTTGGCAGGGAGGTGACGAGCGTCGCGTTGGTGCTGCTGGTGGAGCCGGCGGTGTTGCTGATGACGACGGAGTATGACCCTGCGTTGGTCGTTTGGACGTTGACCAGCATCAGGAAGGAATTGGTGGCGTTCGCGATGGGTGTGTTTGTGTTGAAGTACCACTGATACGACAGCGGCGCCGAGCCGCCGGCCACCACGACGAACGTGGCGGCGTCACCGACGGGCACGGACTGGTTCTGCAGGTCGGAAATGACGAACGGCATCGTTGGTGGATACGCAGTGATCAGCCAGTTGGTTTTCGCCCAGGTGAGGACTCCGGCGCCGGCGCCGGCCGTCGGGCTGGTGACGATAGCTTGAAGCTGGGCCGGATCGTCCGCGGTGTAGGAATAAGGCAATTGATTGCCAGGCAAATTCCATGAAAACGGGATGAGAGGCGCCTGGAACGGACCCATCGGGTTGCCGGGGTCGGTGCTGTTCCCGCGCACGGTCGTGGTGTCGAATCGATAAATGCTATCGAGCGCCTGGATTTTTCCAGTGTAGGCCGGATTCGAAGGATCGGTCTGATTGTTGCGCAGCGGCCAGAGGCAATCAATGTAAACCGACTTTTCAAGCAGAAGTGCGCCGCTTTCTGTGGAGATGCTGCCGTTGACGGGTGGATCGAAACTGTAAGTGTTGTTCAGTGTATTTTGATCGGCTGTGCTCATGGTGGCCGCAATCGCATCGCGCAGACGCTTGGCAGCCAGCACCAATGTGTCGTCCACATAGATATTGTAATCATGCACGTTGCCGGCGCGCAGACGCGGCACGCAGCGATCCCACACGCCCAACCACAGGTGGTGGAAAGTCATCGAGATGGTCGCGTTGTTCGGGTCGAGATCATTTTGACCCGCCAAGTGGGTCTTGTCATGCGCCTGCATGATCGTGACGATGTTTGTGGTGCTGAAACCACGAGTGCGCAGGAAATTATACATCGGATAGCTTGAAGGACTCCGTTCAAGATAATTGATCTGCTGCCACACCCAACTGTTGGTATTGGTGGCACCGTCATCACCGGCGTATTTGCACCACGAAATGGTGATCGCTGAGCAGCCGGCCTTGGTATCCAGAATGCCGTCGTAGGATTTCGTGAACGTGCAGTGATCAACCCAGATATTGCTCACCGCGCCGCCGTCGCCCAGAGTGATGAAGTCCCAGTCGTTTCTGTCGTATTGGCCTTTGGTCGATTCATCCCACTCCCAAAGCTGGTCGAATTTGAGATTGCGGATGATGATGTTGCCGCAATTCTTGATGTTCAACTTGGCGTGCCGGAGGGTCGAGCCTCCGGCCGAAAAAATCGTCAGGCCGTTTTTCTTTTGGATATCAACGAGACTGACGCCGGTCTGAAGCAAAACGGGCTGCAGGAGGGGTGTCGCAGCAGCGCGGAAAGGTTCGCTGTTGGATTTTGCAGAGGCTTCGATTTCGTTGTAGCCCAGATTGAGATCGTTCATGATCTCAATGATCTTCACAGTCTTGCTGTTGAGCGCATTCGCAAAGTCGGTGGCGGTATAAACCTGGGCATAATTCGGATCCGTGTTCGGCAGCACGCCGCCGCCCGTTGTATTCTGGCCAAAGCCGACCAGATTGTAAGCGCTGTTGACCACGGGAATCGAGGGCGTCACGCTCAGAACCGCCGGCATGCTCGTCACACCGCCGACGCTGTTCGAAGCGGTCAGCGTGTAACTGCCGGTGTCGGTGCTCTGCACGTTCGTCAAGGTCAAGGTGGACGAAGTCGCGCCCGCAACCGGCGATCCGTTTTTGTCCCAC
Source organism: Limisphaerales bacterium (assembly GCA_003159675.1). GTDB lineage: Bacteria > Verrucomicrobiota > Verrucomicrobiia > Limisphaerales > BOG-1460 > BOG-1460. The sequence goes on along the minus strand of PLQC01000021.1, from coordinate 24,756 downwards.
TGATAGAGGATGGTCGCGGTGCCGACGACCGTGGCAGTGAAGGCGGCGGTGCCCCCCGTCAGGACAATCTGCGAAAGCGGTTGAGAGGTGAAAGACGGGGCCACGGGATTTGTATTTACGGAGAGAATGGCGTTGGTGCTGGCCGCAGAGCTGAAGAAATTACTCACGACCACGGAGTAAGAACCTGCGTCGGCCGGCTGGACATTGGTCAACGTCAGCGTATCACTGGTCGCGTTGGTCAGCACGGTGTTGGTGTTGTAGTACCATTGATAGCTGAACGGCGCGCTGCCACCCGCCACCACGGTGAAAACGGCGCTTTCCCCGGGCAACACGGTCTGGCTTTGCGGTTGGGTGACAATCGAGGGCGCGGTCGGGACGCTCACCACAAGCTGGGCGTTGTAGCTGAGCACGGAACCATACGCGTTGGTGACAATGACCGAATATCCGCCTGTGTCCGACAATGAGGCGTTGGTGATGGTCAGCGAAGGGCCGATGGCATTCGTCAGCAACGTGTCATTGTTGTAATACCATTGATAGCTCAACGGCGCGCTGCCGCTGGCAATGACGCTGAAAGTGGCGTTCTGGCCCGCGAACACCGATTGATCCTGCGGTTGGGAGGTGATGGTCGGCGCCGTCGCCGAGGGCACCAGTTCGACCCGCACTTCATTGAACACAATGTTCGTCGCCGTGGACCCTGAACCGGACGGACGCAAGGCAATACCGTCAAAATTAAAAGTGGACGCCGCGCTATCGGTCACCGAGGTCGAGAGCGACGCGCCGTTCGCAAGGTTTTGCCAGGTCACGGTGAGCACAAGGGAAACAGCATCGGCGCGCTGCGCCATAAATTGCAGCAAGTATTGTCCGCCACTCGCGAAACCGTGGAAATTATTTGTGTTGCCCGGCCCGTTAATTTGCGAAGTCCAGTCGCCGCTCGTCCCCAGCAAGGAACTGTCTGTTGCGGTGGTGCGCTTGGTAAGACTCATGGGAGTTGCGTTATTGAACGCGACGCCCATGTTTTGAAATAATGCGTAACCTTGAACATTCGTTCCCTGTGAACTGGTGCTGAATCCATCCGCCGTCACCCATTTTGGCGAAAGAGTGGAATCGGCAAAATCAAACAGCCCCAGCCGGAAACCCTGCGATGTGTTGAGCGGGGCAACATTGTTTAAAGTGAATGTGATCGTGGCTGTCAGCATGTCTCCGATCCACAACTGCACCGGACTTGAGGAATTGGTCGCAAAGTAAGTGATCCCCATAAATGAACCATTGGGCGTTGCGATGGACATGCTGCCAGTTGTCATCGTCACATCTGCCGCACTCGAAACGAACCAGGCCGAATCCGTCGGCAGGTTCTGGTTGGTGCGCGTGCCGTCAGCAAACGTGTCGTCCAGCAGCACCGTCGCATCGGTTGGCGCGGCGGCGGCGAATGTCAGGACGGTGGCGAGAATAGCAATTCTGAGGGCTGATTTCATACGAACTCGGAGATTTCGTCAAGGCAGTGGAAACCGCGCAACTGTCGTCAAGGGTTTAAGATGCGCGCATCGTAGCACAACGAATGGGCATGGGTCAGCCCCTCAATTCTGCAAATTAAATTGAAAATAAGGCACTTCAGCGCTGAATCCGCGCCGAACCGCCTTTGGCAAATGCCCGCACCTGCTCCAGCGTCGCCATGGTCGTGTCTCCAGGAAACGTCGTCAGCAGCGCGCCATGGGCCCAGCCCAGTCTCACGGCGTCCTCCAGCGACTCGCCCGCGAGCAACCCGTAGAAGAAGCCCGCGGCAAATCCATCCCCTCCCCCCACCCGATCCAGCACCTCCAGTTCGCAGGTCGGCGACATATGCGTCTTGCCCTCGATCCACGCCACCGCGCCCCAACTGTGCCGGTTGGTCGAATGCACCTCGCGCAACGTCGTCGCCACCACCTTCACCTGCGGATGTTTCTTCCGCACATTCTCCATCATGCTGATGAATGCGCTCGGATCCAGCTTCGATTTCGCTTTCACGTCGGGTCCGGGAATCCCCAGGCCCATCTGCAAATCCTCTTCGTTGCCCACCAGCACGTCTACCCGCTTCACAATCCGATCCAACACCGCCACCGCGCGCTCCTGGCCCCCGGAGACATTCCATAGTTTCGCGCGGTAATTCAGGTCAAATGACACCAGCGCCCCGGCCTCTTTGGCCGCTTCCATTGCCTCCACAATCACCTCGGCCGTCGTCGGCGACAGCGCCGCAAATATTCCTCCGCTGTGGAACCAACGGACGCCGCCGGCGAAGATCTCCTTCCAGTTGAAATCCCCCGGCTTCAATTGCGCCGCCGCTTCGTTGCAGCGGTTGTAAAAAACCACCGGCGCCCGCACTCCCTGGCCCCGGTCGCTGTAAACCGTCGCCATGTTCGGCCCGTGAACGCCATCATGCTTGAACCTCCTGTAAAAGCCCTTCACCCCCATCGCCCTCACCCGCTCGGCAATCAAATCGCCAATCGGATAATCCACCATCGCGGTCGCAATCCCTGTCTTCAACCCGAAACAGTCGGACAGATTCGCGGCCACGTTAAACTCACCCCCGCTGACGTGGATGTCGCAGTGGGTCGCCTTGCGGAACGGGATGATTCCTGTATCCAGGCGATGCACCAGGGCGCCCAGGGAGACAAAGTCCAGCGCGGCGTTCTTCCGGATATTCAAACCTTGCTTCGTCTTCATTTCTAGTGGTCAACGGGAAAGAGATTGAGAACGATGGCGCGTTCAGCCGCCGTGCCGATGGGTGGACGCCGGCCCCCGGGAGAACTCAATGCTTGTTGGCGCGGCGCAGCGCCGATTCCCCGTTGGATCGGGCGGCCGCTCGTTTGCGCCGGTCGCCATTGGAATCTGCCACCGGTTCCGGCAACGCCATGTACTGCTTCGCATTCGAGTAACAGATGTTTCGGATCATCGGGCCCAACAACATGTCGTCATCGGGAATTTCACCGCTTTCCACGTCGCGCCCGATGAGGTTGCAGAGCACACGCCGGAAGTATTCGTGTCGCGGATAAGACATGAACGAGCGCGAATCGGTGACCATGCCGACGAAGCGCGAGAGCAGGCCGAGATTGGACAGCGCGTTGAGCTGCCCCTCGATTCCCTCCTTTTGATCGAGAAACCACCACCCGGAACCGAGCTGGATTTTCCCGGGGATCGTGCCGTCCTGGAAATTCCCCAGCATCGTGGCAAACACGTGGTAGTCGGCCGGGTTATTATTGTAGAGGATGGTCTTGGGCAGCGCGTTTTCACGGTCCAGACGGTCCAGATAAACGGCCAGCGAGGCGGCTTGCGGAAAATCGCCGATGGAGTCGAACCCGGTGTCGGGGCCCAACTCGCGCAACAACCGGGTGTTGTTGTTCCGCAACGCGCCAAGATGAAGCTGTTTCGTCCAGCCCTTTTCGGCATCGAGCCGTCCAAAGAACAGCATCATGAACGAGGCGAATTGCGCGTGTTCCGCCGGAGAAGCGGGCTTTCCCTTTCGCGTCCGGGCAAAGATGGCGGCGGCCGTTTTATCGGAGCAGAAGTCCGCATAGCACTGGTTCATGCCATGATCCGAAAGCCGGCAGCCCGCGCTGTGGAAAAAGTCGTGACGGGCGCGCAAGGCGTCCAGGAAAGCCGCGAAACCATCCATTTCCATGTCCGCGGCCGCGGAGAGCCGGTCCACCCATGGGTTGAACTGCTCCGGCCGATCGACGCCCAGGGCTTTATCCGGACGGAATGCGGGGAATACCTGCGTTCCCAGGTTGGACGCGGCGATGGCCTTGTGCAGCTTCAGGTCATCGGTCGGATCGTCCGTGGTGCACAGCGCCTTGACTCCGAATTTTTTCAGGATGCCCTGCGTTGTCAATTCCGGCGTGGCCAGCCGCTCATTGGCTTCCTTCCAGATGCGGACCGCGCTGGCTTCGTCCAGCAGTTCCTCGACATCGAAGTAACGCTTCAATTCGAGGTGCGTCCAGTGAAAGAGCGGGTTGCGGACGGTGTGCGGAACCGTGGCGGCCCAGGCCTGGAATTTCGCGAACGGATCGGCTGTTCCCGTGCAAAAGCGCTCGGCGACCCCATTCGAGCGCATGGCCCGCCACTTGTAATGATCCCCTTCCAGCCAGATTTCAAACAGGTTCTTGAACTGGCGGTTCTCGGCGATGTCCCGCGGCGACAGATGACAGTGGAAATCCAGGATCGGTTCCGCCTCGGCATAGTGATGATAGAGCCGGCGCGCCGTCCGCGTTTGCAGGAGAAAATCCTCGTGAATGAATTTCATAACGATCAGCGGGTGGTTGCGACCTGGCGGGTCCGTTCGCGCGGTTTTGGTTTTCCTCCACCGACAAACAGCGGTTTGAGATGCCGTTCGTAAAGATTCCGGGTGACGTTTCTCGACACCACGGCTTCGTGCGACTTGAGCTCGTCGAGATAGCGCCGGCCCATTCCGGCGGCGATCTTGTAACCGACGTGCAGCAACTGACGCAGGTGCGGGTTGAAAGCCTTGTTGCCCTGGTCGTGGCGCAGCGCGGAGACAAACTGCTCCGAGCTCCAGCCGCGGACCGCCGCCGCCGAAGGCAGCCGGCTCCGGTCGATATCGATCACTGTCGCGTAAGGCGCACACAGGTCTTCCACGTGTTCCAGCGCTCCGCCGTAGATCTCCTTGGCCAGCGCCAGGCCGCTGCCGCCCGCCTCCGCCAGACCAATGACCTCCTCCAGCCAGGTCGTGCCCGCGGTCTTGATATGCAGCCCCGCGTCGAACCGCTCCAGTGCCCGGCGCATCGGCGCGTAGATCGAGAACTTGTCGCTGCCGGAATGCACGCTCAGCTTCAGCGTGCTGGGCAAACCATACTGCTCAACCGCAAACGCGATCACCGCCAGATCCTCGTTGAACTCCTTCTCGAACTGCGTCATCTTCCCCACGTAATCCACGCCTTTGTTGAATCGCCCCGTAAACTTCGGCGCGATCGTCTGGATCGGAACCTTCTCATCGGCAATCGCGGCCAGGATGATCAGCAGCTCCGGCGGGGTCTGCGGCGTGTCGGTTTCGTCCATTGAAATCTCGGTGATAAACGCCCCCTCGCCCTTCACCTTGACAATGTGCCGATAGATTTTCCCCGCCTCCTGAACGGCAAGCAGATACTTTCCAGCGATGCGTTCCACGTCGGCCGGCGTCGTCTGAAAAGGCTGCTCGATGCCCGGAATCGACAATTGCCCCGCCAGCTCGGGATGACGCTTCACGAACGACGTGACGGCCCCCGGGTCGGCCGCCTTGCCAATCCAATCCGCGACATCGATCGTGTAGAAATCCGAAAACGGGACGAAGCGATCCACCGTCTCGAGCCGGATGTGGTCGGCATCGATGTGGTACGGCCTCGCCCATCCCAGTTCCGCAACCGCCGCATCGGCCGCCGCGCGCGTGGCGGCAGGCTCGGAACCGATGATGATGTGTTCCCGGTTTGATTTGTTCCACACCGGAATGACCTCCACGCCCTGCGACGCTGCCATCATGCACGCGCGAAGTTGGGGTTTGGCCTGGCTCGCGAAGCGATCTCCAACCCCGATCGAGATCTTCTCGAGTTTCAAGAATCTGCTCATAAAACTAAGCTTTATTAAACGTCATCCCATCGTAACCCCGTTTTTTCCATAAAGAATCCCAAGATTCTGCACATCTCTGTGAGTTTTGTGCACCCGACGGCATCTCGTGGCTAGTATCCATAGCGTCGCCGTTAATTACATGTCTTCATGCGTATCGTCAATAGCGCGAAACAGGGGGAATGTGGCGGAGCCGCTGCACCTCGATGCCGGCGAGAATGAACGGGCCGACCCCTTTGAGATCGTTATCCACGACCGGTTCCCTGAGGTAATATTCGTAGGACCCGTCCTTGCCGTAGCCCAGGCTCGCGACGGAGCAGCAGTGCGTCAGCGAAATGTCCCCTGGACCGTCTTTCCTGATGAGTCCATCGAGGATGCCCTGGTAACCCTTCAGAATCGCGGGCTCATAGTTGCGAGGGAGGTAATTCCGATTGACGCTCTTTGCGAGCACATAGACGAACATGCTCGAGGCGGACGCTTCGAGGTAATTGCCCTTGCGGCCGCCCTGATCGACCACCTGATACCAGAGTCCGCTCCGGGGATCCTGGTATTTTACAACGCCCGCGCAAAGCTTTTGCAGCGTGCCGATCAGTTCCCCTCGCGCGGGATGGGTGACGGGGAAAAAGTCCAGCGTGTCCACCAGCGCCATCCCGTACCAGCCCAGGGCGCGGCCCCAGAAATTCGAGGAGGTGCCGGTGATCTTGTTGGCCCACTCCTGCCGCCGGCTCTCGTCCCAGCCGTGATAAAACAGGCCGGTCGCCGGATCGTGCGTATGCGCCGCCACGACGCGGAATTGCTTCGCGATGTCGTCGAATGACGCCTCGGGTTCGTTGAATCGCTTCGCATATTCGGCATAGAACGGCCCGGCCATATAGAGGCCGTCGAGCCACATTTGATGAGGATATTTCTGCTTGTGCCAGAACCCGCCTTCGCCGGTGCGCGGCTGGGTGTCGAGCTGCCTGCGCAGCAGCACGGCCGCGTTGCGGTATCGCTCTTCTTTCGTGATCCGGTAAAGCATCAGGACGGTCTTGCCGGGGTTGATGTGGTCGAGCTGGTACTCCGCCGCGTTGTAGTCACGGATGCCCCCTTCCGGCGTGATGAACGAGCCGATGGCGCTTTCGGCGAATCGGAGGTAACGCGGGTCGGGCGCGCATTCGTCCAGTTTCAGGAGCGAAAGGGTGAACAAACCGGCGGCGTAATCCCATTTTGCCGCCCCGTTCTCCTTCCAAACCAACCGGTCCCCCAGCCGGTTCATCTCGGAATCCGCCATGCGCGCGGACCATTGCAGGGGCGTCGCGCCGGCAACGATGTCGATGGGAGACGGCGCGGCACCGTGAAGGTTCAACATGAAGCCCGGAAATACAATCCAAAAAGGATTCCTGATCATTCTGGCTTCGGATTGCCGGCGGAGTCCAGGCCTTCGACCTTCGCGTTTTGGACGATGAATGCAGGACCCTTTGCGGCCGTGACCCGCACGTTCTTGAGTTCGATCCCCTTCGCGTTCTTGATCGTGAGACCGGTCGTGCCGGCTGAAATGCGGACGTTTTCCAAAACAACATTCGAAATCCGGCTTTCCGGCAGGCCCATGATGGTACCCGCCGATCGCTGGCAGGTCGCTGTCAGGTTCTTGATGTGGATGTTCCGATAGACGGGAATCCTGTCGTCGGCATTGGCGGAAGCTTCGACACTGGCCGCGGACGATTGGGGGGTATCTTGAGCCGAGTTGTTCATGTAATACATGGTGAAGGTGATCGCGGGATCGACATTTTTCATCGTGATATCGCTGAAACGGATGTTCTCCACCACCCCGCCCTTGCCCCGTTGCGACTTGATTCGAATCCCGTTTTCCGTGCCCTCGAATGTGCAATTCCGCACCGTGACGTTCCGCACGCCGCCGACGGTTTCACTGCCGATCGACATGCCGTGCCCGTGCAGGAACGTGCAATCGGTCACCGTGATGTCTTCGCTGGCAAACTCGCGGCCCTCCATCTTCTTCCCGGCCTTGATGGCGATGTTGTCGTCGCCGACATCGATGCGGCACCGCGTGATGATCATGTGCCGGCTGGCGCTGGGGTCGATGGCATCGGTGTTCGCCGCATGGGCGGGAGCGGTGATGGTCACATTGGAGACGAGCACTCCGTCGCAATCGGTCGGGACGAAGTGGAATTTCGGCGAATTTTGAAGTGTGATGTTTTCCAGGCGAACATTCTTGCAGGAGGTCAACACGATCAAGTTCGGACGCGGCAGGGTGTATCCGGGAATCCTGCGGCGCGCTTCCTCGGCCGGCACCCACCAGCGCGCGCCCGCGCCGTCGATGACGCCCGGGCCCACGATGGCGACCGAGTCGAGATTCTTCCCGATGAGGAAGTGGTTGAAATTGGTTCCGGTCGGCGTTTTCTCCTTGATGAAATCGGCCGGGTCATCCGTGGCCTGCAGTTTTGCGCCCGCGTCGAGCTGAAAGACCGTGCGGTTGCGCAGGGTGAGCGGTTTGCTGAGATACGTGCCGGCGGGCAACTCCACGGTGCCACCACCCGCCTTGCCGCAGGCATTCAGGGCCTTTTGAATGGCCGCGGTGTCGAGGTTCGTGCCGTCGCCCTTGGCGCCGAAGTCGCGGACGTTGAAGGCGCCGGCCGCGAGGCCCGTGCCAGGCAATCCGACGGCGAGAATGAGCAGTCCAACAGGTGTCCAAAGGAGCCGGGTCAGGTTCGGTGATAAGGATTTCATCGTCGTGTTCCAAAGAGATGTCAGTGCATCAACCAACCAATTGCAGCATTTGATTGTTACCCGCCAGGCCGCAGTTTCCAAAGCCTTTCCACTCTGGCGCGCGGCATTTCTGCTTGAAAAAAGCGCACTCTGCGTGCCCTCGAAAACGCGGGCATTGGAGGCATTGGTAGGGTGGCCGCGCCGCCCCGCACCCGCCGGTTGAAACCAGGCCACCGCCGAAACCCGGTCCCGAGTCACCTCGCCGGATCCCACCCGTCCGCGCCGCCGAGGACTTTCTGCACGGTGATCGCGTCGGCCTCGCTCTTGCTTAATTGGCGGGACCAGGGGACGCGCGCCTTGGGGTTCGCGCCGGGACCGCGGCTGTTGAACTCGGCGTAGCGCGCCGTCTTCTCCGCCTGCGGATTCCTCCAATTATGCCAGCCTTCCGGGCGGACCACCGCCGACATTTCCGTGTTCAGGAAGATCGTGCTGGCGTTCAACCGCCAGGGCCGGCCGAGATAAGTCTTTACCGCCTGGGTCTCGCCGCCAATGGCGCAATTCGAAAAGACGAACCCGAAGGGCTGGCTCTCGGGAGTCGATGCGGCGGTGATGTAACCGTCCCGCAGACATTGGATCCGGCAGTTCTCGAAGAAGACCGTGGCCGCTCCGAAAATGAAATCCACGTGGCCGGCGACAAAGCAATTCGTGAAATACTGCCGTCCCCGGTTGGCCAGGATCGTGTCCTGCCAGCCCAGAAAACGGCAGTTCCGGAACGCCGCGCGGTCGCCGTCGATCCGGATGGCCAGAGCCTGCCCCTTGGGACCTGCGCTGTTCTCGAACGTGACGTTCTCCGCCGTGAAATCGTCCGCGTCGATCGTGGTCGAAGGGGTGTGAAACGTGCCGATGGGTTTGCCGTCGCGGCCCGGGAGGCCGGCGTACAAATCGCACGTGATCACCGTCCTGGCGGGATCCTCGCCCATAAAATGGAAGAAGCGCTTCTCGCGCTGCACGTAGATCAATTCCTTGTAAACGCCCGGCTTGATGTGGAGGATCACCGGATTCGACGAACTGCCCGCGGGCACGGCCATCACGGCTTCCTGCACGCTGCTGAACTCGGCGCTGCCATCCGCGGCCACGGTCAGATTGGTTTGGGCATCGAGCGGGTCGCCGGCCGCGAAGGCGGCGCAGAAAAGGGGCCACATCGCTATCCTGACTTGCCGCCGGCACAAAAACTTCATTCTGATATTCACGAGATGGCAAATCACTCTGTCGCGAGATCTCGCCGAACGTCAACTGGAATTCGCCGTATCCTCCCCCCGGCTAACGCATGATGCAATCGGCTCTCGATGGCCCAATAGCCACGTTTGAGTTTGATCCAGCCCAGCGCGTCCAGTTGCTCCACGGTCAAGCTGCTGATCAGATACACCGTTTCGGTGGATTTGTGGCCTTTGCGCGGCACGCGGCGCCGCAACCGCGCAATCAGGCGCGCTCCGGGAAAACCGACTTGCTCCGGCGTGACTTCCCGGCACTCCAGAACCCGAATCTCACGCCGGCTCCGATTGTGTTCGCGTGTCAGTGCTCGGGTCTTGTCCGTGGGCTGAGGGGGGAAATTTTCCCGGCGTGAGAAGCGTTGTCAGGGTTTGGACCAGTTCCTTTTGGTTGTCCTTGACCGTCAGCGCGTAATCACCCCCGCCCTCAAAGAGGATTTGTTGCGCTGTCTCGATCTGCGTGTGGAGCGCATCGGCCAACGCGGTCTTGTTGTCGAGGGGCACTTTGCCCAACAGTTCCCGAGCGGCGGGAATTTCGTTGCTGCCTTCTTTGACAGGCACGGTGCCCAGCCAGCGACCGCTGCCGTCCACGGCGCTGACCAGTTGGACATGCGCATGACGCAGCGTCTTGCCATCCACGATCACCAGCTTGTCCTGCGAGGCTCCCAGCACCTGTTGTTGCCACAGCAATAAGGCCCGTTCCAGCGCCGCTGCATCAATCCGGGGCAGCATCCGCTTGAAGGTGCTTTCCCCCGGACAGCGAATGCGTGTGGTGCCTCGCTTGGTCCGAAAGCCCAACGCGCGCAACTGTCCTTGCGAAAGGGTGGCGGCATACTCAGCCAAATCCTGCGGTCCCCGGCGCACCCCGCTGAACATCGCCAAGGCAATCAACGCCAGAAATCCCGCCATCGGATACGCCAGCGCCTCTTTGCTGCGAAACTCCGGCACCTCGGCACGCAAGTGTTCAACCAGGCTGCGCATCTGCGGGGCTTTGGCTGTGCAATGGGGCAAGGCTTTTTCCTCCACTGCCTTCCAGTCCGGGGGAAATTGCTCGGCGCAGAGTTTGCGGCAGGCATGAGCAACCAACTCGCGCACCCAGATTTGTTTGGGTCGCTCATGCTTCTGGTAGAAATCCTCCGCGCTACGCCTCCAGCCGGCGGTTTGTCCGAGCCGATTCCATCCGCTGGCCTTGTAAGCGGTGCCTTGATAGAGGTGCGGATCGACAAATGTTTCGGCCAGTGCCACCGGATGTCCCCAGCTTTGTTGCCAGTCGGCCGAGAGCCGGGCCAGCATTAGCTTCATGAAACGGCTGATGAGATTGGGACATTGGCAGGCAGGCAGCACCAGCAACCGCGAGTTATTAACCACCAGCGGCAGACGCGTGCGCCGCTGCTCCTCGGTCCAGCCGATAAAGCGGTCGCGGGCTTTGATGTGCAGTGCGGCGGCGCTCCATGCGGCCAAGGCCAGCCATTGGCCGCGATAGGAGGCCACAAAGCGCAAGTGTTCCCCCACCAACTGCGCATCCTTCAGGTAGTGATACTCAGCCAGGAGTTGATCGAATCGTTCCACTTCAGCCGGTGGAATCGGCTGCACATCCAGATGAATCAGAATCTCCTGCTCGTCGGCTGTGGGATGGCGAAAGCGGGCAAACACTTCTCTCATGCCCAACAGCATAAAAAGTTGCGGCTGGGTTGTCCCGCAAAATCGTTCAACCCTTTTTCGGCTAATGGCTTGCCGTTACCGAAAAACGCGCCCTATTTCCCTTGTGATCGCCTCGGCCCTTGGCGCTGCCGCTTCGGGCGCCGGGCTCAAAACCAACATCGAATCCGCATATCGCGGTCCATGGCCGGGGAACAAACCCGGGTGCCCCAGTTTACGGATAAACCAGTTCGAGGAAAACGCTGCCGTTGGCCGGATCAATCGGCACAGAGACCTGGTTCGTCGAATCCGAACCGTTGAACATCGTCCAATTCGTGCTCAAACCGACACCCGGACCGTTGGTCTGGATCAGCAACCGCCAGCCAATGTGGTCTGCCGGCCAGGAAACCTGCAGTTGCTGGCTTGCGGGCTGGAATACAAGGCTCAATGGCGTCAGAGAAGGCGTTGGTGTCGCGCTGACTTCGCTCGAATTGCCGCTCTCGTAGGCGCCGTTCAACGCGGAAACCACATAATAATAAGTCACCCCGTTGGTCACATCCGTGTCGGTATGGTTCGTGGAGCCCACGACAGAGGCAATGATCGACCCGGCGGTATAGGGACCGCCGCTCGACGTCGATCGCTTGACGTTGTAGCTGGTTGCCAGGGCTGACGGCGACCACGCGAGCTGCACCGAAGCATTGGCCGCCACCGCGGTCAGATTCGTCGGCGGATCGGGAGTGGTCCCGATCGATTGAACGACCAAATTCACCTGCTTGGCGGTATTGGTGTCGAAGGAATACAGGAAACCCGACGGCGTGCTGCCCAGGGCCGGGTTGCCCCAGTTCAAGTTGGTTCCGTAAGTGAACAAGGTGTAGGAACCGGCGCCGAAGCCGCCGCCGTCCGCAACGTTCACCGTACCGGCCAGACCGAGGCTGCCCCTCACGGCGATCGTATTGGTGGTTGTGCCCAGCAGCAGGTTCAGCACGGTCGGAGCGGTCAGATTCAGGCTGTTGCTGATCGTCAGGAGGGTCCCGCCCGAGGTGAGAACGGGCGAGTTGCCGAGCACGTTGGTGTTGCTCAAGGAAGCCTGCGCGTTGTAGAGCAGCAGCCCGTTGACATTGGTCGTGGTCAAACCGTCAAAGGAAATCGGATTCATTCCGGGAAAACTGGAGTTCGTGACGGCAACCTGCGCATGGTAAAGGGTGAACGTGCTCCCGCTGGTGGGTGTGATTTTCGAATCCACAATGGTCACCTGGTGCGCGTTGTAAATCTCGAACGTTTTCGGGGCCGTGATGGTGATATGACTCAACAGGATGTTAGTGGCGGGCAATTCCGTTCGCGCCCAAATCAGTCCCGCCAGCCCGCTGCTCGATACCGTCGCGGTCAGGTTGCTGATGATGATGTTCTTCCATACCACCGTCGAAGTGGGCACCGGGAACGGAGTGGGTTCGGCGGCTGCATTGGATGGAGTGATGCTGGTCGGCGTTCCGATCTCGTTGTAGTAGCTGTAAATCAGGATCGGGAAATAAACGATGTTCGTCATCGTCAGGTTGTAGTAGTTGAGATTCTGCGCCGTACCGCCGTCGCCGGTGCCGGTGCCCGAGGTGTTGTCCGACTTCATCCGGATGCCATACTGCGTCCCGTTGAATGTGCAGTTGATCACCAGCAGATTGGACACGCCGCCCGTGGTGTTGCTGCCAATGGTCACCCCATGCCCGCTGCCAAACGCGCAATTGGTCACGACGACATTCGCAGTCACCGCACTGCTCGAACTGCTGCCCAGGGCGATGTTGTCGTCCCCGTCGCTGATCGAGCAGTTCTGAACCAGACAATTGGTTCCGATCAGGTCCATCCCGTCGGTGTTCGGCGAGGTGCCGATTGTGTTGATGGTAATCCCTTGAATGGTCACGTTGCCCGCCGAATTCTTGAAGGAAATGTGCATCTTCGGCGGGTTCTGCAGCGTCACGTTCTGGATCAAAATCCTCTGGCACTTCGAGAAATAAATCATGTAAGGCGGGTTCGAAGAGCTTACCCCCCACCACCCTGCCCCGTTGCCGTCAATCGTCCCCGACCCGCTGATCTCGACGTCGGTCAAATTGGTCCCGGCCAGAGGATACGCAGGACTTCCCGTCGCATTGGGATAGCTGCTCTCGGGGATGATCTGCAGCGTCGCCCCGGCGTCCACCTGGATGTTGACTTTGGTCTTCATCGCCAGAGCCCCGGTCAAGTAGGTGCCCGGACCCGGAATCTCAACCGTGCCGCCGCCGACACCGCTCGACGCCAACGCCGCAGCGTTGATGGCATTTTGAATCGCCGTGGTGTTCACCGTCACCCCATCGTTGGTGGCCCCATAGGTTGTGACGTTGAAGATGTTGTTCGTCTCGATGCTCGGCAGGGTCGGAGTGCCGCCACAAACCAGTCCAGGCAACACAACCAAGCCCAGGCAAAAAACAAGTAACGGCCGCTTCATAGGCAATTAGAGAGAGTCAACTCGTGCGGATGTTCCACACGGAGTTGGGATTGATGGTGTCAGGTTCAGGCTAAACTTTGTGCTGCAGCGTCAAAATGCTAACTAACCGCGTGGTCTCGGTCAAGTTTAATGCGACAGTGTGCTCTTCACAATCAAGGCATTCTGCAAATTGGATGGAAAAAACTGCACCGGGCCCGTTGCCTCGGGAATAATCCCGACGCAAGCTGATCCTGGCTCATTTCAACTGTTGCGGTGCAACCAGCGACGGCGCGATGATCACCCGGTCCCTTTCCAACCAGCCGCTGTGGTGATCCCCGACGCTGACCTGGAGCCAGTGCTCGTTTCGATCCAGAATGCTCAGCTCGGCTCCGTCATGGACCGTGAAGACCGTCGGGGATTCCTCGAGCGGACCGTTGCGGACGGCGGCGGCGTGAACGATCACAATCGCTGTTTGACCCGACTCCGCGAAAAGCGCGCCCCCAAGGCAACCGCACAGGACTGCCATGGCGGCGCCGCTCAACCAGGTCCAAGTCCGGAGGGCGGGTTTGAGTCCGGGCCGAAGCTGGTTGACGGTGAGCAGGAGCAGCCACACCCAAAGCCCGAGCGATGCCAGCAGCGTCCACTCGTTTGCGGTGAGCCTCTCCAGGCGGCGACGCCACACGTTCGGCAACAGCGTGGAACCCTGGACCTGGTCCCGAACGAACTGTAGATTCGCGCGCAGATCCGGGTCGCGTGGCGCCAGCTCCCCGGCATCGCGGTAGGCGGCGATGGCCTCGCCGGCGTGGCCGGATTTGAAAAGGGAGTTTCCGAGATTGAAATAAAGCGGCGCGGACACCGGGCCGGACCGGACCATTTTTTCGTAGGCCGAAGCCGCCTCCGCAAATTTGCCCTGCTCGTAAAGTTTGTTGGCCGAGTCGAAATCGGCCGGGATGAAGGTCGCCGGAGCGGCGCATAGCATGGCGACCCAACCGGGCAGCAGCACCCATCCGATCGCAAACAAGCCGCGCACAACGCGCATCCAAATTCGAACGCCCGACGTCGATTCGCGGAACTGTCGGGCGAGCGTTCGACGTTCGACATTTCCGCATGGAGACATTTGTCGCCGTTTCATAACTGCACCTCCCGCAGTTCCCGGAGCACGGTCTCGACCTTGGGGATGAAGGCGGCCAATTCCCGGCTGCTTTTGATCGGGGCGAAGCGCGCGAGGTTGCAGGTGTGGAACAAATCGCGGAGCGGGGCCAGCGTCTGTTCCGGCACACCTCGCGGCAGCAGGCGCTCCTCGATCACCGCTTCCGTAATGGCCGACGCCGGCAAATCCAGCCGCTCCCCCAGTTGCTCCTGCAGCAGCCGGGACAAGGTGGCAAAGAATTCGTCCGACTTGTTCCCGGCCGCGAACGTCTGGAGATCGACCCTCCCGTCGCGGATTTGTTGTGCGACGTGTCTCCGGCGGCGCAACCGCGGATTGTTGGCGAGGCTCTCGCGGCGTTTGCGCCGGAAGACAGCGGAAATCAGCGCAATCGCGGGCACACCCTGAAGCGCGAGGAACCAGGGCCGCTGGACCAGCGGCGGGCCGATTTCCGTAACGTCTCCAAAATGCTGTTTGATGGAAACGATGTCCGGCGGCGGCGTGTCCTGCGCGGGGTGGTTCGCGGCCGCGACCACTGGAACCGCGGCGGCCCCGCCCGCATGAACGGCCAGGACAATCTCCGGCCCGGTCAGCGTCTGGTAACTCCTTCTGTCGGTGTCGAAATAACTGAACGTAACCGGCGGCAATGAATGGATCTCCCCGTTCTGCGGCACGACCACCTCCTCGAACGTCTTGGTTCCCTGAATCCCGAACGGATCGCTCGAATCAACCTTGGACGCCGCCCCCGGATACACCTTGAAATCGCGCCAGCCCGGCTGGTCGGGCAACGCCAGCGAATCCAGCGTCCCACTGCCCGTCACCTGAATCCTGACCGTGATGGGGTCGCCCACCGACAAATTGGTCGGACCCGCGGTCACGGTCATTGTGTAATTTCCAACTGCGCCGTTAAAATTCGGAGCCGCGCCCCGGTCGGGCAACGGCAGCGCCTGCACCGTCTCGGCGTCCGTGACGACAGAGACCGCCTTTTGTTCGTTTCGGTCCAACATCCCGAAAGGATCCCAAACCGGGTCCCGACGACGGTTCGGCGAAGCGAATTCAACCACCAATCCGGCCGTGACCGGGCCGATGGTCAGCGCGCCCGCCTTGACCGGCGTGAGCGCGACCGAAATCGGAATCTCGGTATAGACGGAGTCGCCCGCCTGCACGCGCCGGTGCTGCCCTTCCACCATCTTGCCGACGGTGAACCCTTCGGCTGGGAGCGCGTTGAGTTGAAACCGTCCGAGGTTCTGGATCTTGTCGCTCAGGTAAAGCTGGAGTTCGGCCACGGTCGTTTCGCCCACGTAAAGCTCCTTCCGGGGCAGATGCAGTTTGAAAAACACTGGCCCCGAGTCGGCTGCCGCGCCGGGGGGCGGCGCACCCGGCCCGGCCACGCTCAATCGCAGGGGCCGCGTGCTCAACTTCTGCCCGCCCACCTCGATGGTCATCGAGGGAATGGGATAGTCGCCGGCCTGCCGGGGAGTGAGCGTGAAAGCGTGCGTCACGGTTGAACTGACCTGCCCATTGATGAAGCTGAACTGGCTCGAAGGGCCGACGTAGGAGATCTCCAGGTTCGGAATCGCGGGCGGTGTCGGAACATTCTCGGGCGAGCCCCCTTCGAAGGTGATCGAAAGCGTGGCGCTCTCCCCGAGTGAAATGCTGCTGCGATCCAGGCTGGCGGTCAGGCTGGCGGCGCGGAGGCCGGCCGGCGCCAGCCCCGCCAGCAGAACGACAAGGACCGGCGCGAACCGCAGCCCCCGATGGCTGCGGACCGCGCCCGAAACTCCGCATTGCATCCGCATGTTCCGCATGGTTTTCGCCGTCAATTCTCGCCGGACAATCGACGCCAGGCAAGCCCCGCTTCGCCGACGTTAAATGGACAACCTGGAGCGGATTTTGTTCGGTGGAAAATAGTGCAGCGAAACTCCCGGCGAACCGCTCATGGTGGGGCGAGCGTCCTCGCGAGCCGCTGCGTGACATCGAACCGGATTGTCACCCGACGCCCCTGTTGTATAGTCCGCAGGCGTGCCCGTCCAAAACCGCATCGTAAAAGTCCGTAAACGAAACCGCGCGCTGGTCCGCTTCGACCAGGAACAGATCGGCCGCGCCCTGCTGCGGGCCGCGGAATCGATCGGCGGCTTTCGCGAGGATTTCCTGCCCGGAATCAACGACGCCCTCTTCGATGCGTTCGGGACAGACGCGCGCATCGCGGAATTCCTGTCGGATACCGTCGTCATCTGCCTCAATTCGGATCCGCATCATTTGATCTCCAATTTTCCGCCGACGATTGAAGCGATCCAGGATGAAGTCCTGCACGCGCTCCAGAGTTACGGCTTTCAAAACACCGCCGACGCTTACGCCTGCTATCGCTGGGGGCGCCATTGGCTCCGCGAAGGCGCGCTGACCCCGGAGAAATTTGTCGGCAACGGTTTCCCACGGGCACAGATGGAACAGACCCTCGCGTGGAATCGCGCGCGCGGCTGCGACACCGTCGCCGGCCTGAACGCGCTGGTGCGCGACAGCGGCGTCAAGGGACTGGTCGAAGAATCGACGGCGCAGTACGAGCGTTCGCTCGACGAGGCGGCGGACAAACTCATCGCCCGGCTGAATGCCGGCGACCGGATCCGCATGATCTGGGTCAGCGGCCCGAGTTCCTCGGGCAAGACCACCACCACCGTCAAGCTCATCGGGCGCCTGGAAAAACTGGGCCTGCGCCTCCTCATGTTGAACCTGGACGATTATTTCTGGTCCCTGGTCGATCATCCCACGGATTGGATCAACGACCGCAACTACGAAACGCCGGAGGCGCTGGACATCCAACTGCTGAACCGGCACCTGCGCGAGCTGCTCGAGGGGCGCACCGTGGAAAAGCCCGTGTACAGCTTCAAGGAAGGCCGCTGCATCGCGACCCGGCCAATCCGTCTTCAGGAGGACCAAATCCTTCTGCTGGATTGCCTCCACGGATTGTATCCGCCGATCATCGAGGGCATTGATGCCGCGGCCCAATTCCGGCTCTATCTGGAATCCCAAAACATGCTGTACGAGGGCGACGGCAGCAGCCGGCGGCTGACGCGGTTTGCCGACCTCCGACTCATGCGCCGCATGGTGCGGGATGCGCGGCATCGCAATCACAACCCGCTGCGAACCATCCTCCACTGGCATTACGTGCGCGCCGGCGAATTGTTCAGCATCCTCCCCCTGCGCGGGCTGGCGGATTGCGTCGTCAACAGCGGCTTTCCGTTCGAGTTGCCCGCGCTCAAACCCGTCCTGACCGGGCCGAACGGGCTGCTCCCCCGCCCCGACGCCTTCCGCAATTACGCCGGGTTCCTCGACGCCCGCATCCGCTTTGAACGCATCCAAAACCTCATCGAGAGCGTGGAGGGACTGGAACCCGGACAGATCACGCGTCACGATCTGATCCCCGGCGATGCCGTCGTACGGGAATTCATCGGCGGCGGCACAATCCGAATCCCGC
Organism: Limisphaerales bacterium; assembly: GCA_003159675.1. GTDB lineage: Bacteria > Verrucomicrobiota > Verrucomicrobiia > Limisphaerales > BOG-1460 > BOG-1460. The sequence goes on along the minus strand of PLQC01000021.1, from coordinate 6,493 downwards.
ACAACGAGTAGGCGTCTGCATAAAGCAGTGGCAAGCCATCGGCGGGCATGATAAACCAATGCCCGTGTTGAACTCCGACGCCACCTCCGGCACGACGCCCTCCCCGGGCCCGTTCGGCCGCTTTTACCTCCAGGATCTCATCAACAGCGGCGGCATGGCAGACATCTGGATCGCCTCGGATTCCGACGGCAAACATTACGCCCTGCGCCGGATGCACCCGCGTTATCGATTCAACTATTTCGCAAAGCGCCGCTTCATGCGCGGCTGCGAAATCCTGGCCAAACTCTCCGATCACGAGCAGATCATCGGCTACGTCGAACATGGAAAGGTCCACGGGCAGCCTTACCTGCTCATGGAATACGTGGAGGCGTCCAACTTGAAGGAGTTGCATGCCAGAAGCGACCCGCTGCTGGCCGAACATGTGGCGCAGATCCTCATCGATATGGCCTCCGGGTTGGAGTACATGCACGAGAACGGCTACATGCACCTCGATTTCAAACCGGAAAACGTGCTGGTGACGCGCAACGCCGGAGTGCGGCTCGTGGATTTTGACCTCGCCCGGCCGATCCCGGAGAAGCCGAAAAAGTTGAGAAAGAATCCCGGCACTCCCGGCTACATGGCGCCCGAGCAACTGCTGCGCGAACCCATCAGCCACCGCGTCGATATTTTTGCCTTCGGCGTCTCCGCCTACGAACTGCTCACGAACCAGAAGCCCTTCCCCGGCGACACCCCCGCCGAGATCCTGGCCAGACAACTGGACCGCTCGGGCTTCATTCCGCCTCGCGGACACAATCCCGACCTGCCGGCAAATGTCGAGCAGGTGATCCTGAAATGCCTGGAACTGGACCCGGAAAAGCGGTATCCGTTCGTCAGCATCATGGCGCGCGAATTGAAAGCGGCGCTGTACGTGTAATGCGCCTCAATACCGGTAATGATCCGGCTTGTAAGGCCCTTCGGCAGGCACACCGATGTAGCCCGCCTGTTTCTTCGTCAGCTTCGTCAGCTTCACCCCGATTTTATCGAGGTGCAGCCGGGCGACTTCCTCGTCGAGCTTCTTCGGCAGGCGATACACCGCGGGTTTGTAGCTGTCCTTGTTCTTCCAGAGGTCCAGTTGGGCAAGCACCTGGTTGGTGAACGAATTCGACATGACGAAGCTCGGATGGCCTTCGGCGCAGCCGAGATTGACGAGCCGGCCCTCGGCGAGCAGATAAAGACTGCGGTCGCCGGGCACGTCGTAGCGGTCCACCTGAGGCTTGATGTTGACCTTGTGCACGCCCTTCGCCGTGTTCAGCCGGTCCACCTGGATCTCGTTGTCGAAATGGCCGATGTTGCACACGATGGCCTGGTCCTTCATCCGGAGCATGTGTTCGAGGGTGATGACATCGCAGTTTCCAGTGCACGTGACATAAAGGTCGGCCTGCCCCAGGGTCTCCTCGAGAGTCGTCACCTCGAACCCCTCCATCGCCGCCTGCAGCGCGTTGATCGGATCGATCTCGGTGACGATCACGCGCGCGCCGAAACCGCGCAGCGAATGGGCGCTGCCCTTGCCGACGTCGCCGTAACCGCACACGCATGCAGTCTTGCCGGCGATCATCACACCGAGCGCGCGCTTGAGTCCGTCCGCCAGCGATTCGCGGCAGCCGTAAAGATTGTCGAACTTGGATTTCGTGACCGAGTCGTTGACGTTGACGGCGGGGACAAGGAGTTTGCCCGCTTCGAGCATCCGGTAAAGGCGATGCACACCCGTCGTCGTCTCTTCGCTGACGCCCTTCCATTCCTTCACGACGGCGGTGAACCAGCCGGGGCGGTCCTTCGCGCATTTCTTGAGCAGATTCTTGATGACCTGCTCTTCGTGGCTCTCGCCGGGCGTGTTGACCCAGCCGCCGCCATGTTCCATTTCATAACCTTTGTGCAACAGCAAGGTGGCGTCACCGCCGTCGTCCACGATCAGTTGCGGCCCCTTGTTGCCGGGATGCGTGAGCGCCGCGAGCGTGAAGTCCCAGTATTCCTCGAGCGTCTCGCCCTTGAGCGCGAACACCGGAACGCCGGCACTCGCGATGGCCGCGGCGGCCTGGTCCTGGGTGCTGAAAATGTTGCAACTCGCCCAGCGCACCGAGGCCCCCAGTTCCATCAGCGTCTCGATGAGCACCGCGGTCTCGATGGTCATGTGCAGCGACCCGGAGATGCGCACGCCCGCGAAGGGCTTCTGCGGACCATACGTGGCACGGATCGACATGAGACCCGGCATTTCCTGTTCGGCGACGGACATTTCCTTCCGGCCCCAGTCCGACAGGCTGATGTCCCTGACCCGGTAATCAGCCCTCGGCGCCGCCTTGCGGCCGGAAGCCGTCTTCTTTCCGTTGGTTTTGGTTAAAGCTGGCATAAGTGAGATTCGAGATTTGAGATTTGAGATTTGAAATGGGAGGTTCGGTCAGGCGTCAAACTGTGCGCGCGGAACGTCCCTTGGCGATCGCGGCCGCCTTGTTCAACGTCACCGCGGCGACGGGAGATCGGGCCGGGCTGACCGCCTTTCTGAGCACATCCGTCTTGTCGGCCTTTTCCCAGGTGATGTCGGGATCGGTTTTGCCGAAGTGACCATAGTTGGTCGTCTTCAAGTAAATCGGGCGAAGCAGATTCAGTTGCCTGATGATGTCCGCGGGCTTGAAGCTGAAGACTTCGCAGACCGCCCGCTCGATTTCCTCGTCGCTGACAACGCCGGTTCCGAACGTGTTCACGCAGACCGAGACGGGATCCGGATAGCCGATGGCATAGGCGAACTGGATTTCAGCGCTGGTCGCCAGGCCGGCGGCGACGATATTCTTGGCCACGTAGCGTCCCATGTAAGCCGCGCTGCGGTCCACCTTCGAGGGATCCTTGCCGCTGAAGGCGCCGCCGCCGTGCCGGCCCATGCCGCCGTAGCTGTCCACGATGATCTTGCGCCCGGTCAACCCGGTGTCGCCCTGCGGGCCACCGACGACGAAGCGGCCGGTGGGGTTGATGAGGTATTTGGTTTCCTTCGTCAGCAGATGTTTGGGCAGGGTTTTCCGGATGACTTCCTCGATGCAAAACTCCTGGATGGTGCCGTGCTCCACGTCGTCGCTGTGCTGGGTGGAGATGACGATGTTGGTGATCGCCACCGGTTGATCGTTCACGTAACGCACGGAAACCTGGCTCTTGGCGTCCGGCCGGAGCCACTTCACCTTGCCGCTCTTGCGGATCTTCGTGAGCGCGCGGCCCAGTTGGTGGGCATACATGATGGGCGCCGGCATGAGCTCGGGGGTTTCGTTGCAGGCGTAACCAAACATCAACCCCTGATCGCCCGCGCCCTGCTCGGCCGTCTCCTTGCCCTTCGCCTTCCGCGCATCCACGCCCTGCGCAATGTCGGGGCTCTGCGAGGTGATCGCGTTCATGATCAACACCCGGTCGGCATGAAAGACGTCGTCCTCGTTCACATAGCCGATCTCGCGGATGGCCCCGCGGGCGATGGCGCTGAAGTCGAGCTTCGCCCGGGTGGTGATTTCCCCGCCGACCACGACGAGGTTGCATTTGGCGTAGGTCTCGCAGGCGACGCGGCTGTGCCGGTCCTGGGCCAGACAGGCGTCCAGCACGGCATCGGAAATCGTATCACACACCTTGTCCGGATGGCCCTCGCCGACGGACTCGGAAGAAAAGATGAAATTTTTGCTCATGAAAAAATGCTCAGGATGTTCAAAATGTCATATTGACGTATCAGGATAAGATGATATATCTTGGGAGGCAGCGTCAACTGATATTTCAAGAAATTTTGATGCGCCCATTGCCATGATGTCCCCGACCCTGAAATCATTGCGAGCCCTGTCCGATCCCACGCGGTTGCGGATCGTGGCCCTGATGGAGAAGGACGAGTTGTCGGTGAACGAGTTGCAGGAGATCACGCGCCTGGGCCAGTCGCGCATTTCCACGCACCTGGGCTTGCTGCTGGAGTCGGAACTGGTGCGTTCGCGCCGTGACGGCAAGCGGACGTTTTACCGGCTGGACTCACCGGCGGACGGCGCCGCGTCGGAGTTCATCCGGCTGGCGACCCGCGGGGCCCGGGAATTGCCCGAGTATTCCGGCGACCAGATCAACCTGAAGCGCCTCCTGAATCGCCGCCGCGAACAGGCGCAGGTCTATTTCAACCAGATCGCGGGCCGCTTCGACCGGGTGTACGGGCCGGGCCGGTCGTGGCAGGCCTTCGGGCATTTGCTGCTGCGCATCCTGCCTCCGCTGGTGGTGGCCGATCTCGGTTCGGGCGAAGGGTTGCTGAGCGAACTGCTCGCGCGCCGCTGCAAAAAGGTCATTGCCGTGGACAATTCGGAGAAAATCGTGGCGTTCGGCGCGGCCAAGGCGAAGAAGAATCACTTGAAGAATCTGGAATTCCGGCTGGGCGATCTGCAGAATCCGCCGATCGAGCCGGCCAGCGTGGATCTGGCGATCCTGAGCCAGGCGCTGCACCACGCGGAGGACCCGGCGAAAGCCATTGCCGCGGCCCACCGTCTTCTGCGTCCGCACGGGCAGATCCTGATTCTCGATTTATTGCGACACAACTTTCAAAAGGCGCACGAGCTGTACGGAGACCGTTGGCCCGGCTTTGCCGAAAGCGATCTGCACCGCTGGCTCGAGGAGGCCGGATTCAAGAGAATCGAGATCAGCGTCGTCGCGCGCGAGGAAGAGACGCCGCATTTCGAAACGATGCTCGCCGGGGCCGAGAAGTGACGCGGATCGGCTGAGCCGCGGGAATGTCTCGCCGGTGAAAACGCGGTCTTACTGCCGCGCACGTGAAAAGGGACAAGGGGTCCCATGCGAGGGGCGGAGCGGTGGTGCCCGCCCCTCGCATGGGTCGCTTGAAGAGAAGTTGTGTACAGTTCAGACGACGGACTTCGCGAAGGATTTACGCAGGGCGGTGAATAGCCGCGTCACCGAGACCGGGCCTCCGGTGGCAGGCCAAGGCTTTCCATTCATGGTAACGAAGAACCTGAGCGGGGCGAAAGGAGTCGCGATGAGGAGGATTTTGAGCGTTTTGTTTCAGCGATAATCCTTTACAGAAATTCGCAAGTCTGCTTTCATAAAGGCATGGTAACAGGAGAGGTTAGAAAAGTCAGCCATGCACGATGGCATGCACGCTGTTCCGGCTAATAACACTGTAGGCGGCTGAGCATACCACAAATGGAATCCGCGAATATACCCACTGATGATGAAATCGAGGAGCTTCGACGGAAGATTGCTTTGTATCCAACGGAATTGCGTCTCCGCTTTGAGTTGGGTGCTGCTTTGTTTAAGCGCCAAGACTATTCTACTGCGATTCCAGAGCTTATGAAAGCTCAGAACAGTCCACATTGCCGCTGGTCTGCCATGAAGCTTCTGGCGGATAGCTTTGATGCCAGAGGCATGGCCGATCTTGCGGCACGAATGAGAGAACAGTTGTCCAAAGAATCAGGAGATGACGATAGCGCAGGATCAGCGCCGGTTCCGGTACCTACGCGTCCCATTACTCCACTTGATTCATCGCGTGCTAAAAGGCGTCCCAATGAAAATGACCGCGCCGCCTAAAGTCGCCGGAGCCAACCGCCGTTGGCGCTTGCAGTTCCGCTGTCGCGGTTCACGTCGCGAGTCGGCGGTGGCTCAGCTACGTTAGACCGCCATAATATGTCAGTCGTCCATACAAAAGCCGAGCGTAAGTTCATTCCGCACCGTTTTTTTCTGAGCGCCTCCGAGCATTTTATCGCCATGGCGAACCATAAGCACAATGGCTACTATTACGAGTGGCTAGGGGCGATTATCCTCTCGGCGTTGTCCATCGAGGCGGTCGGGAATAGCTACGGCAAGGTCCTGATTCCTAATTGGAGAGACCTGATCTCAGAGCGCATAAAGGACAAGCGTGGGGCTAGCCCTCGATTGAAACTCGAGTTAGTGGCTCAGAGATGCGGAGTCGCTCCGGATTTCACGACGCATCCATGGCTCACCATTCAGAAGCTCACACACTTCAGAGATTCAGTTGCTCATGCCACACGAGATTCTCTTGAGGTTGAGCGTGAGTGTACGGAGACTGATTTCGGTTGGGTGCTCACAGCAGCCCTAAAGGCTGATATGGAAACGATGATCACTGAGGAGTTCGCCAGACAGAGCTGTGATGCGGTTACACAGATCATCAGCTCTTTGAACAAGACTCTAAAACCTTCCGAACTTCATGAACTGACCTATGACGGGAACGAGTCCTATGCGAAGATGGTCTAAACCGCTGCAGGCAACCCCTATGGCCGCGGCAGCTTGGTCCCTGAGCTCGCGGGCTGGCTTGTGGTACGGGTACGGGGTGCCTGACCTGATTCGTTGGGCAATATGAACTGGCTCGATACAGAAACGAAAGCGATCCTGCAGAAGGTGCGAACCGGAGTGATAGGTAACAAACGAACCGGGGTGATGGGTTACAGTTCCGAGCATTATGTCTTGGAAAACTGAAAAGATAACATGGGGTGGT